>SCQT01000023.1 GCA_004322015.1 Chitinophagaceae bacterium | reverse complement strand
AATGACCAATAAGCGACCAGGTGAGTGGGTTCTATCTGATTTGAATTAGTAAATCCTCCATAGGATTTCTCCGGCATATAAGAATCCGCATTAAATTTTTTAAGGCAGGAAGTCAGAGAAAAGGTAACGGCCACCGTACCTATCAGAAACAGTACTTTATATGGATTGAGTTTCATGATTCAATTTTTTAGTTTTTATAATTAATGATCCTGCATCAATAGCCTGGATTTTGTGTCAATAAGCCTGCACTTAAATCAATTTCATTCTGAGGAATAGGCATCAGTTCATTTTTACCTTGTTTGAATCCCTGAGGCCCCAGCACTTGCGCTGCCCTTCCCTGGCGAACGAGGTCAAAGAAACGGTCCCACTCCATGGCAAATTCCAGATGCCGCTCATGCCAGATGATAAGCCGCAGGGCGTCCTTATTCGTTTCAGTAATATCCGGTACCGCATTGGGGTTGTTACCCCTGGCCCGTGCCCTGACCTGGTTCAACGAATTGAGAGCCTGACTTGTATTCCCTAACTCATTAGCCGCTTCTGCATTCATCAGCAACACGCCCGCATAACGTAATATCCTGACATTTTGATCGCAGCCTGGATAAGATGAGTTATTGGCTGCAGCAAGTGCAAACGGAACATAGGATTTCATGTTGTACATAGTTGGAGTGTTAGGCGATGCCGGAGGAACTACATCTCCTTCTGGCGTGGTTTCACCGGCAAACAAAACAGTCCCTGTTAATCGTGTGTCACCGGGGCCAAATGCATTGACTAAAGACTGGTTGGGCACATTAAATCCCCACCCTACTGAAGGGCTTACATCTCTGTCGCCCTGTATTTGTGAATACTGGCTATTGGATGCCTGTGGGTTCCCGGGTATATTCTGACATTGGATTTCAAAGATTGATTCGGAGCAATTCTCATTTTTTATACGGAACATTTGTTCGAAATCAGGAAAAAGATGATATGCACCTGCAGCAATTACCTGATTGGTTAAGTCATACACCTGTTGCCATTTTTTCTCGTACATACTTACTTTGGCAAGTAAGGTGAGAGCAGCGCCTTTAGTTGCATGTCCTATATTAACGGCATCATAAGTTACGGGCAACACTGCTGCCGCATCTGTCAGATCCTTTTCAATAGCGGCATACACGCTGTCTTTGGAAGTTCTTGGAATATTATATTCATTAGTCCCTTGAGGAAGGTGAAGGCGTAAGGGAACTCCGCCAAAAGCCCTTACTAAACGAAAGTAACAAAAGGCGCGAATAAACTTAGCTTCAGCCATGAAACGGTTTCTGAGATTATCATTGAAATGCATGGTGTCCACGTGGTCAAGTACCTGATTGCATAAATTGATTTCCTGATATTCACCTGTCCAAAAGTCATTTAACTGACCTTGTGTGGATGTGACACTGAAGTGAATATAATCATTCATGAAAGTGGCGTCTCCCGGCGTGCTGCCTTTATCTACATCTCCCGAAGGCATGCTCATCACCGCCATGGGAGCAAATCCCACCATTGTCCAACTGTGTAAAAAGGCATACATGGCATTTACGGCTTCCGATGCATCATCCTGGGATTGCCAGAAATTTTTACTTTCTTTTTGTCCCTGTGGGGCAACCTCTAAAAATTTATTGCCGCATCCCCAGAGAAAAATGAGTGATACTAACAATACAAGTATCATCTGCGGCATATATTTTTTATGATTCGTTTTCATATTGGTTCTATTTGAAGAATTTAAAAACTAAGATTCACACCAAAATTATAGGTAGCATACAGGGGATAAGTGTTGGTATCAATACCCGCATTAGTTGGAGTTCCCCCAACCTCCGGTGTAAATCCAGTGTATTTAAAGAAATTAAATGCATTCTGAGCATTGGCATAAATCCTCAGGTGCTTGATATGCCACCGGTTGGTTAAAGAAGAAGGAACATTATATCCCAATTGCATATTCCTGATCCTGAAATAGCTCCCGCTTTCTACGTACCATGAATTAGGGATATAGTTTTGATCACCCCCGATATTAGCCGAAGGATAGGTGTTGGAAGTCCCATCTCCATGCCAGCGGTGATCATAGAAATCCAGGGTGTAATTTTCATTCCCGTAGCGTAAACCTTTATTGGCGTTATAGATAGATACATCCGCCACTCCCTGGAAGTCAAGCATCAGATCGAATTGTTTGTAAGTAATGCTTGTATTGATGCCATATAAATATTTCGGATTGGGATTTCCAAGAGGTACACGGTCTTTTCCGCTTATCACTCCATCACCGTTGACATCCTTATAAATAAAATCACCTGGATGAGCTCCTGTATTAACCTGAGCAGATTTGGTGATCTGATCCTGGTTCTGGAAAATGCCTGTTACTTCATAACCATAAAATTCACCAATGGGCTGACCCACTACAGTACGGGTAGTTAATTGTCCTCCCGTAGCTCCTGCCCCGCCGCCATAAATAGGATTCTTACCGGTGGACACAGATAATACTTCGTTATTATTCAGGGAGCCGTTGGCGCTAATGTGAAAACTAAGATCTTTATTGACGGTCTGATCCCATGATAGCGTCAATTCAAATCCCCTGTTTTGTAAGTCAGCCTGATTACCTATGATCGTGGACCCGCTGGTACCCAGGGATCCCAGTATGGGAATGGCAAATATGGCTTTTTCTGTTTTTTTATTATAAAAATCTGCAACCAAGTTCAGCCTGTTGTTGAATAAGGCAGCCTCTAATCCTACATCTGTACCCACTCCTCTTTCCCAATAGGTGGTCGGAGGCACAATGCTGGTAATACTTGCACCTGTATAGGGTACGCCCGGCTGTCCAAATATGGCTGTTAGTCCCGGGCTCTGATCTACCGTAAGAATAGACAAATTGGAAGGAACGGAAGCATTTCCTATCTTGCCCCAGCTTCCTCTTAATTTTAAAGTATTGAATAAATGCTGATTTTGCATAAAAGCTTCATTGCTGATTATCCAACCCAGACCGATAGCAGGAAAATATCCCCAACGTTGATTCCCTGTAAACTTAGAAGATCCATCCGCGCGCAGAGAGGCGGTTAAAAGATAGGTTTGTTTAAATGAATAGTTCACTCTTCCAAAATAGGAGGCAATGGTAGAAAGATCGCCGTTATCTGTCACATTATATGGTTGCCCGTTACGGATTGTCGTGTCTCCCTCCTGATTTGTTACACTGGCCAATTTCAAATACATTTGATCGCTTGTATTCCCCGGAACGTTAAAAGCTGTCCCTGTAAGTGAATATGATTTATATTGTTGCGCCCCCTGCCCGACTAAGACTGTAAGATCGTGATCCCCAAAACTATTTTTGTAAGTCAGGGTATTTTCCACAATCCAGTTACGTGTTTCAGCCCGTGAAATAGTAAGTACACTGGTTATGTTATTCTGAGTGGAGGTAGCCTGATATTCCGGTACATAGCTCCTTACCTCACCTTCCCCATACTCACCTCCCACACTCGTGTGAAAAGTAAAATGTTTCAAAAAGGTCAAATCACCATGTACATTTCCGCTGACCCGGTAATTCTTTGACTTTTGGTTGAAAAAGTCAAGAGTTACTTCGGGATTAGAAACGGCTTGCCCCAAGGCAAAATCTCCGGGATCTCCATAGGAACCATCCTTATATCTTACCGGCACAATGGGAGGTGCTCCGAACAACTGATGAAAAATACCTCCGGGGATATCCCTAGAATTGCTTCCCGATGCGACCACATTATATCCCACTTTCAGGCTTTTAAATATCTGAATATCATTTTCCAGATCAGCCGTGATCCTTTTATAATTATTTGTCTTCACGATGCCATCCTGATCCAAATACCCCAATGAGAAGTTATAGGTGGATTTATCACTTCCTCCGCTAACCGATATCTGATGATTCGTCACAAAAGCATCACGCAATATCTGGCGATACCAGTCTGTGCCTTCCCCGTATTGGTTGGGATTGGGAAGGATTGTATTACCGCCACTATAAATACTTTTCTCATTTATTAAGTTAGCATATTCATTACCATTGGCCATTTTTACCAGGTTGGTTACATGTTGCCAGCCGGCATAACCATTATAATTTACGGTTGTCGTCTCTCCTGCAGTGCCTTTATTGGTCGTTATCAACACTACTCCATTTGCTGCCCGTATGCCATAAATAGATTCTGCAGAGGCATCTTTCAAAATACTGATGCTTTTAATATCGGCAGGGTTTAAAAAGCTGATATCGCTGAACCACACACCATCCACGACATACAATGGATTAGGATCTCCATAAATAGTGCCTAATCCCCTTATCCTGATTGAAGGAGAAGATCCGGGGGCACCGGCGTTAGTGATCTGTACGCCGGCTACTTTACCTTGTAAAGAGCTGATGGCATTTTGAGAGGATTGTCTGGAAATATCATCACCATTCACCACGGCTACCGATCCGGTCACATCTAATTTCCGTTGTGTGCCATATCCCACCACTACAATTTGATTCAATAGAGTGGAAGACGCGGATAATGTAATGTGCAATGTGGTCTCCCCATTCACGGGCACTTCTTTGGTATTGTATCCAATGTAGGAAACCACCAATATGGCATTGTCGGGCACTTCCAACGAAAAATTTCCCTGGGCATCCGTAACCGTTCCGAGTGAAGTACCTTTTACTTTAATAGTGACGCCCACGAGGGGTTGTCCCGTGCTGTCCGTTACGCTGCCTGTTAGTTTTTGTAAAGCTATGGAAGCCGGATGCGGTGCAATAACGATGAGGTTATTGGCAAGGATTTTATAGGTTAAATCCGTGTGAGCCAGTAAACGGTCCAGCAGTTGCGGAACGGGCTCTTTAGTGGCTCGCACGCTTACTTTTTGTGTGCCTTTTACTTCGTTATTGTTATATAAAAAGCGGAAATGGCTCTCCCGCTCAATAACGGATAATGCCTTGCTCAAACGGACATTATGAAGGCTTAGGGTCACTTCGGTATTTTGTGAATAAGCCTTCCCGAATCCCTGAACAAGTCCAAGAAATAAAAAGAGTACAGTTAATTTCATAAAAAGCAAGGCTTTGAAAGTTTTTTCCCACCCGCCGCTGCGGATAGTTGATATAGTTTTTTCCATATCTTTACGTGTTTGATTGAAAAAATAGAAGCCATTCGATTGCTGGTCAAAGCATCCCGGCTGTTTCAGTTGAACTCACGGGGAATGTGTCGCAAACATTTCCCGTTTCTTTTTTTAAGGTGTTGAATGTTATGTTTTCATGGTTTCGGATTTTATGGTTTGATGATTGATATTGTATAAAGCGTAAAGCATAAAGCACAAAGCGTAAAGCTTAGATCCGTTTCTAATATTTTCTTCCGGCTCTATCTTCGGCTTTCAGCTTTTGGCCTTTTGCTTTTAGCATTCAGCTTTTCGCTTTTTCATTTTTATTCCGATCTATTAAAACATCTTTCCCATTAATCTTATAACTGAACGGATCGGAAGGTGAGGTCAACTGCAGTGCCTGTAATGCCTGATCAATAGTTTCCGTGGAAAAAATACCCGTAAACCGGTATTTTTCCATACTGCTGTCAGAGAAATGAATGTCCACGTCATACCAACGTTCCATTTGATGTGCCAGTTGGCTGAAAGATTCATTTCTAAATACCAGTTTTCCTTCCATCCATGCCGTTTCTACCGTGCCGCTATCCAACAGAGGATCAGTGGTCAACGGGGCTATAATCAAATTATTAGGTGTCTCTAACCTTTTCTCTTTTTTATCAGGGTTATCAGGTACTATGCCCCGAGGCATGAGTAATAAGTTATTCACCACAACGGCCTTCTCATGAGGTTTTAAAATAATTCTTCTATCGGGGTCTGCATGAAGACTTACCTGAATACTGCCTTTGATCAGCGCCGCCACTTCTTTATTTTCTCCCGGGTAAGCCTCTATGTTTAGTTCTGTTCCCAGGACCCTGACATCTAATTTTTGGGTATGGATAACGAATGGACTTGCAGGATTGGGGGTCACTTTAAAATAAGCTTCTCCGCTCAGGGTCACTTCCCGTTCTTTCCCTGTTTGAAAGCTGTCGCTGCAAACCAGCTTGCTGTCTGCATTCAGCCATACCTGCGTACCATCACTCAACACCATGGTATGCCTTTGTCCGGCAGAAGTGATATATTGGGTGAAATCAGAAGAGGAAGCGATGCCGTTACTTACTTTTTTGCCCAAAGTCCAGTAAAATGCCATCACCCCTGCCACCATTACCAATAATATTGCAGCCCATACTCCTGTTCTCGAAATAGTGCGTAACTCCCTGCGATGCGGATCACCGGCAGCTAAAGATGTACCTTTTAATGAGCCTTCCAACTTTTCCCATTGCCGTTGCTTTTCTTCGGGAGTAGATTTGATACTTGTGTAAAAGACCCATTCGCGTGCCTTCCCGGCTATTTCTTTCCTTGCCGGGTGATCTGCCAGCCACTGTTCCCAAAAAGATACATCCTGCGGATCACTTTGAAAGCAATAATTGACGAATGACTCATCTGAAACAAAATCTTCGGGTACATAGTACTCCAGGTCCATGCTGCTGACTGTTTATAATATTAAAGTGGGGGGTAGCCGATAATATTTACCAAAAGAAAAAGGGTATTTTTAGAGAAGTCAGGATATTTCTTGAATCTTACATAACGAACAAGGAATAACGAATTTCGAAGTGAAGGCAATTCTTCTTTCATCGTTCAATTAAAGAAGTTGCGATTTTGTCCAAAGGACTGCTTCGGAGATTTCAAAAGTACTTAACGGACAGAAAATTACATTAGAACAAAAAATTCGTTATTTAAATGACTTTGATTTACCATTTACTACTGACTGCCCTGCCTACTGCCACTGCCTCCGAAGTTTCGGGACTGCGACTGCCTACCTCTTCCCCTCCATTTCCTTCCTCAGGGTAGCTATGGCAGAATGAATAGTATTGTATATGGTACGCAGCGAAAGATTTAATTTGCCGGCAATTTCGTCCAGGGACATTTCGTCAAAATAACGCATGCGTATCAATTCTTTTTGCCGGGAGGTAAGTTTTACTAATGCAAGTCTGATACGTTTTTTCTTTTCTTCTTCTGATTGTAAAGCGATCAGCATATCCTCATAAGAGCTTTCATTTTCTGATGAGGGAAAAACGTTCTCATCGGGAAAAGAATACACAAGGCGTTTATGATGGATGAGATGAAATAATTTTCTTTTGTAAATAGTGAATACATAACTCCGCACCTCTTTTACATCAGGCAGTCGGTCTCTTTTTGTCCATATTTCCGTAAACACCTCATTGATACAATCCATCGCTTTCACTCTGTCGCCTGAAGCATGGAGTCCATAACGAAGTAAAGTATCATATCCCGAGATATAAAGCTGGTATAACGCTCTCTCGTTACCGTAACGGATCTCATTCCAGAGCCATATTTCAAGATCGCCGGAAGCCATGTGTCTTGATGTGATTCAACCAAGCAAGTTACGAAATGTTTTGCAACATTTAAAGTTTATCTTTGTAGAAATAATAAATCAGTACAATGGAAATCAAGATAAAACGGGTGTATGATGACCCTGAAAAATCAGATGGATACCGTATTTTGGTGGATCGCGTATGGCCGCGCGGCATGACTAAAGAAAAGGCTGCGGCAGATCTCTGGCTGAAAGATGCCGGACCTTCCACTGAATTGAGGAAATGGTTTAATCATGATCCTGCAAAATGGGCTGAATTTAAAAAACGGTACACAGCTGAATTAAAAAAGAACAGCGCCTCCATGAATGAAATAAAAGAGCATGCAAAAAAGGGACCGGTAACTTTAGTTTATTCTGCCAGAGACGAAGCGCATAACCAGGCGGTGGTGATCAGAGGCTTTTTAGATAATGAATGATGAAGCCGGCCTTGTATTTTACTGACTCCTGATTTACCGTCTTCTTCAATATGTAATATCCGCATCTAAAGCTGAATAAAGTCTTTGCGGGAAGGTATATCAAACTCCCTGTCAGTAATAATTATAACACAATCGCTCCCGGCAATGACTCAGTAAAAATCTATACTGCACTAATCTTTTCTATTTATAGTTACATTTCCTTCTTAACTTTAGAAGTGTTTTCCTCACTAAAACATTTTATTATGCAAACCACACGTATTATTCAATCCACACCTTCAGCTTACAACCCGCCCTTACTCATTAAATTTATATTAGAGCAATCAACGAAATATGAGCCGGATAACGAGATCCTTTACCGGGATATTTTCAGAATGAATTACCGGACATTAAACAGGCGGATCGCCCAAATGGCTCATGCGTTAACTGACGCAGGTATCCAGGCAGGGGATGTGGTGGGTGTGATTGATTACGACAGCCATCGTTATTTGGAATTATATTTTGCCGTTCCGATGATTGGGGCAGTGTTGCATACTATTAATTACCGTCTCCCTCCCGAGCAGATTATTTATACCGTGAATCATGCAGAAGACAAAGCGGTATTTTGCCACGAAGATTTTATCCCGCTTCTTAACGGGATTAAAAATAAATTAGAAACTGCAGAAATATTCGTGCTTCTCAGCGATAGAAAAGATACTTCGATTCCCACTCCTTTTTTATCAGAGTATGAATCCATGATAAAAGGCAAGCCGGTGGAATATGATTTTCCTGATTTCGATGAAAACAGCCTGGCAACTCTCTTTTATACCACCGGTACTACCGGTAAACCCAAAGGCGTTTATTTCTCGCACCGCCAGTTAGTACTGCACACTATTAGCGTAATGACCGCATTAAGCGCTATAGATTCCCCTGTTCGCATCCATTCATCGGATGTGTATATGCCGCTGACACCCATGTTTCATGTACATGCATGGGGAATACCGTATGTAAGTACTTTTTTAGGGATGAAGCAGATCTATCCGGGAAAATATGAGCCGGAAATGCTGATGCAACTCATTCTTACCGAAAAAGTTACTTTTTCACATTGCGTCCCTACTATCCTGAACATGCTCGTTTCCAATCCTAAAACTAAAGATCTGGATATATCTCATTTCCGTGTGATTATCGGAGGATCGGCGCTTCCTGCCGGGTTAGCCAAAGCAACACTTGGCTTAGGCATTGACATCATTACAGGATACGGGCTGTCTGAAACATGCCCTGTTTTGACTGTCACCTATTTGCCTCACCGTTTAAAGCAAAAGATGAATGTAGATGAAGAAGTGGCGGAGCGTATAAAAACCGGCAGGGCCATCCCCTTTGTGGAGCTAAGGCTTATAGATGATGGCGGCAGGTCATTGCCTTTTGACGGGAAGACGGTGGGTGAGTTAATTGTCCGTGCCCCCTGGCTCACACAGGGTTATTTCAAAGAAGAAGAACGCAGCAAAGATCTTTGGGAGGGAGGGTACCTGCATACGGGGGACATGGCATATATCGAGCCCAATGGAACTGTGGTCATCTGTGACCGTAAAAAAGATATTATCAAGTCGGGAGGAGAATGGATATCCTCTCTTGACATGGAAAGCCTCTTATCTGCTCATCAGGCGATAAAAGAATGTGCGGTGATAGGATTAAAGGATGAAAAGTGGGGAGAACGTCCTGTAGCATTGATTGTCCCGAATGAAGGCAAAATAATCCATGAAGAGGATATCAAAAATCATTTGCAACAATTTATTCAAAGCGGGCACTTAAGCAAATGGGCTGTACCGGATGAATTTATTTTCTGCAAAGAAATTCCTAAAACCAGCGTAGGAAAAATTGACAAAAAACTGATCAGAATGCAATTGGCAGGGGGGAAATAGCCAAGGATCATTATAATGTTCTATGGGGAAAAGAAGATTTTACACTGTGGATAAAAGTATCCAGAAAAACGGGAATAATCCTTTCAGGAAACATGATCAATCATCTGCATCTGAAAATGAAAGTCAATGCTGGCAAAAATTATCAACATGCGAGTGCAGAAATCCCTTTGACCATTTTCAGGCAGGTAAAATTAGAAAGGATAAAATGATATTACGATTTAATTATAAGTATCTCTTGCCCAGAATTGAACAGGTTTTCCTGTATTATCTTTATAGTACTGACGCAGGTCTTTTAACTCTGTTAAAAGATCCTTTAAATGATCTGCATATGGCGGGTTTACCTCCATGCCTCTCTCAGAAAACAGGCTGTCCATTTCATCGGGGTCTCTTTCAAGGTCGAATAATTCCCATTGGTTGACCGTATAATAGCTGATGAGCTTAAACCTGTTTGTCCTGATTCCATAGTTGGGCAGCACCCAATGCGGCGGTGCAAATTCATAATAATGATAATACAGCGAATTACGCCAGTTATCCGGGGTATTTCCGTTAAAAATGGGAACCAGGCTTCTCCCCTGCATATCTGCCGGTACCGGCAATCCAACCATATCTAATATCGTAGGTGCATTATCAATGCTTTGTACCCAGGCATCGCTCGTGCTTCCCGCTTTGGTAACCCCCGGAAATCGAATAAGCCAGGGCACACACAAGGCAGGTTCATACATAAACCGTTTATCAAACCAACCATGTTCACCTAAGAAAAAACCGTGATCTCCGGTGAAAACCACAACAGTATTTTCAGATAAATGATCTTTATCCAGATAATCCAATAATCTTCCGATGTTGTCGTCCTGTCTTTTTAATGTTCCTAAGAATCGCCGCATCAACATTTGATAACTCCATTGCCTGCGCTGACGGGGGGTGTACTCTTTCGGCGGATTGAAATCCATCATATCCTGAATACGCATGTGGGCATCGCGGGCGGCAGATGAACGGAATTTATAGTCATCCCAAAAGGTGCCCGGCTCGGGGAACCTCACCTGATCGTAAATATGTTCATATTGGTGCGGCGGTTCAAAAGGGCGGTGGTCGCTGAAATATTGCAGCGTGAAGCAGAAAGGTTTATTGGATTTTCTCAATGCATTTATTCCCCGTATAGCCAGATCAGTGAACGTATCCGTCATATAACCCGGGTAACTTTTTTCCTGTATTTCATTACTTCCTAATGACGGGTTTTGGAAATATCCGTTTGGGTTATAGTAGGGACCGCCTGCGCCTTCTTTAAAAACAAAATAATCAAATCCTGCTATGCCGGGATTGGCAGGCTTCCCCGGTGACGACACCAAATGCCATTTACCCGCTATGCCGGTGGCATATCCATGACTTCTTAATATTTGAGCAAATGTTTCCTGCGAAGGATCGAAAAAGCTGTGTGTGGCTCCGTTAGTGGTATTGCCCGGATTGGTAAGCATGCCGTTCAGATGATCATATTTACCTGTTAATAAAGTAGCCCGGCTGGGAGCACAAAGCGCATTATTACAGAAAGAATGGCGAAACAGCATGCCTTCCTGTGCAATGCGGTCAATGTTCGGTGTTTTCATGATCGTGCTTCCATAACAGCTTAAAACGCTCAATGGCACTCCTTCCGTGGTGATCCACAGGATATTAGGCTTATCAGGCTTTCTTTGTGGGATAATGTTCGGATAAGTAGCATTCTCCTTTATGCCGGGGACAGTTGATCTGTAGTTAGCCACAGCAGACGCATTTTTAATAATGGAAGATGCCAGCGGTAATCCTAATGCCAAACCGCCCATCCTTTTTAAAGCATCTTTGCGGGAAATAGATTGTGTATGATCACCCATGGTTCGACTGTTTGATGGTTTCATTGCTTGATTGTTTCAGGTTTCAACTGGGACACCGGAATGTGGAATAAAAATGGCCCTTGAATAATATGCATAATCAAAGTGAGGTTTTAAATCAATAACTTTATTCATGTTTACCATGGCTCTTCTATGTTCTCCGATTGCAGCGTAAATGTTCGCTCGTTTGAAATATGCAAAAATAAAATTTGGGTCAAGTCGTAAAATCCTTCACATTATTTTAAAATTTCCTGCCTACAAGATTCTATATACCCATTAAGATCAGATGATCCTTCCATCATTGAGATAGTCACCATTTCACTTCAATAGTTTTTCTTTCTCATCCCTGAAATACTTCACACATGTTTTTACATCCGGTACATTATTTTCAAAATGATATTCATATTCAATAAAGCAATAGCCTTTAAAATGCTGGCGTTTCATTTCTTTCATGATCCCTGCCATATCAATGACACCCTCTCCCAGAGGCACGTCATGAAACCCGGGGCCGGTGCCTTTCATATTTTCATCTTTCAAATGAAACTCGATGATATGCCCTTTTAGCTTTTTCATGCATTCAACCGGATCCAGTCCCGATTCCAACCAATGTCCTATATCTGCACAAGAGCCGATACGCGGGCTGGCGCCTTTGATAGCGGTGAGCACGATATCGGGATTCCAATACCGGGTAGGCCTCGCATGGTCATGGATTGCCACATTAATTTTATATTCATTAGACAGTTTGGAAATAAAAGGGATCTGACTCTGCTGCGGTTCAGATACTATATTCTTCAAGCCCATGGCTTTCGCAAATTTGAACAGTTGTACCCAGTCGCTATCCGTTTCAGGGTTTACCACACCATAGGAAACCATTTTAATCCCTTTGCTATGCAACAGTGCCAACACTTTTTCTCTGGTAGCTGCATCCATGTGATAGTCCATGGTTCCCGCTATTCCTGCGCCGATTTTCTGAGGCGGGAAGGCTTCCACATATTTTACTCCGCATTCATTTATTTTATCCAAAGCTTCTGCAAAAGTATTCAGGTGAAAAGTCCAGGCCTGAATACCTAATTTCCAGTCATCAGGATGTAGCTTTTGTGCGTTTGCATTATAGTTTATACCCATAAGCTGTGTTAAGGTTAGGAAACCTGTGATTAGAAATAAAAGATTTCGCTGCATTCTCGTTTGTAAATTTTTCATTTTTGTATTGTTTTATTGAAGATGAACGCTCTAATGTACAAATTGATTGGAGGAATCAAAAATATATTTGAGATATGGTTGCAATGAAATCCGGTTTTTTCGAAAATACCTTTATTTTGCATGTCTGCGTATCATTTAAAATTAACAAATTATTACATGCAAATCCGGCGTGCGGCATTGAACTTGTGGCCAATAATGCTGTTAAATATTCGTTTATCACATACATGATAATTATCTACAGATCAATAAATTCATTCAATCATGAAAATATCATCACGTTTAACATTACCCGCATTATTGTTGCCTGCAGCAGTTCTTTTTTTCAGCAGTTGCGGCAAAAATGCATTGAATAACCTGAGTAATGAAGAAACCAGAATATATATCACTAACCGTGACAGTACGGCCAATTTTTTATCTTACAAGACTTTCAGCATTGTAGATTCTGTAGCTGTTATACAGAATAATCAGCAGGCTGGCATGGAACTGACCGCGGGCGATGCGCAATTGCTGCAACTGATAACCGTTCAGATGGAACATCGGGGATATGTGTTGGTCAACAAAAATCAAAATCCTGATCTGGGAATTAACGTAACTTATATCGCCAATACTTATACGAATATTGTCCAATATCCTTACGACTGGTGGAATACTCCCGGTTACTGGGATCCTAATTACTGGGGTTATGGCGGATACAGCTATTATTTCCCGCCTGTTTTCGGGCTCTATCAGACTAATGAAAATTATATGACTATTGATTTAATTGATTTGAAGAATGCAGGCCAGGACAAGCAATTAGATGCTGTCTGGAATGCTACCTTAAAGGGCGAACAAGTGCTTAATCCTAGTAATTATCCGTCGGAAGTTCAGGCGATCTTCGCTCAATCCCCTTATTTGCAAAGCGGGAAATGATATTGAAATTAAATATTTTTATCATGAAAACTATAGTGAGTATATTTTTTACCGTTATTATGACAACGGCTTGTCTTGTGGCGAATGCGCAATGGTATCGCCCCTATCCTTACGGGTATGATAATGGTTACCAGCGTTTGCAACGGAATATGGAGCGTGGACAAAATAATAACGATCAGTATGCCTACACGCGTTATTCCAATTCCAATTTCTTATTGAATTTGAATTATGGGATTTCACAACCCCTGGGAACTTTAAAGGACTACGCCAACCACACGAGTTTTGCCGGATGGAATGCCTCTTTATTGTATCAGATCAATCCAAAAATAGCCGCAGGATTAAGGGCCGGGTACTATAGCTACTATCAGAAAATACCGCGTCAGATATATCACCAGGGATATACCGATATTTCGGCGGTACAATCGCATACTTTACAATTCATTCCTGTGCAGCCAACCATCCTTTATACCCCGGGTGGAGATAAACCGGGTATCCAGCCTTATGCTGGCTTAGGCATCGGAGCGGCATTCGTAAATTATCAGAAATACTGGGGTGAATTTGTTGACAGTAAAAATAAGATGAGCTTTAGTGTAAGCCCAATGGCAGGCATTCATATTCCTTTCGGAAAGACCTCCCCTCTAAAATTTAATGTGGGGGTAAAATATAATTATGTGCCGTTTACCTATAACGAAATTCATAATATAAGTACTGTGGAAGCTGACCTGGGGTTGAGCATCCATTTGAGATAAATCTGTTTCGGGTTTGGAGTTTGGAGTTTAATGCATAACTCAAACCACACATTGCCAAACTCGAAACTCCAAACCTCAAACCCGAAACCTCAAACAGTTAACTCTTCTTCAAGAACTCTCTCAGCACATATTGCAGGATACCTTCGTTCTTATAATATTCTATCTCAATTTCTGCATCCAGCCGGCATTTTACATTAAAAGTAATTTCCTCTCCCGAATCCTTTTTAGCGGTTACTTTCAGTGGTTTTCCCGGTGTAAGCCCCTCACTGATGCCTGTGATGCTATAGGTTTCTCTACCGTCTAATTGTAAAGATCCTGCATTTTGTCCCTCGGTAAATACAAGAGGCAATACACCCATTTGCACTAAGTTACTCCGGTGAATACGCTCAAAGCTTTCTGCTATGACCGCCTTTATACCTAATAATATAGTTCCTTTGGCAGCCCAATCACGGGAAGAACCGCTGCCGTATTCTTTTCCCGCAAGAACAATCAACGGGACTTTGTCCTGCTGATATTGCATGGAAGCATCGAAAACGGTCATTTCCTTATTATCCGGAAAATGAGTGGTGTACCCACCCTCTTTATTGGCAATCTGATTTTTGATCCGGACATTGGCAAAGGTTCCGCGCATCATCACTTCATGATTACCGCGACGTGAACCGTAGGAGTTGAACATCCGGCGTTCCACACCGCGAGCCAATAAATATTTTCCCGCCGGAGATTCAGGTGAAAAAGAACCTGCCGGTGAAATATGATCTGTGGTAACGGAATCGCCTAATTTTAATAATACGCTGGCATCCTTTATATCTTCAGGACTTTTGACATCTTCTGAAATATTTTGGAAGAACGGCGCTTCCTTAATATAAGTTGAATTTTTATCCCAATGATAATCTTGTCCTGTCGGCGCTTGTAATTCCTGCCACTGTTCTTCTCCCTGGAAAATCACATCATACGTTGATTTGAAATCTTCCGGTTTTAAAGCTGTTAAAATCACCTGGTTGATTTCATCCTGGGTAGGCCAGATATCTTTCAGGTAAACCGGTTCGCCATTAGGGTCGTTGCCAATCGGTTCTGTAGTCAGATCAATGTCCACTCTTCCTGCGAGCGCATACGCCACTACCAGCATCGGCGACATCAGAAAATTCATTTTTACCTGCGGATGCACGCGTGCTTCAAAATTGCGGTTCCCCGAAAGTACGGAAGCCACCACCATGTTACCCGCGTCCACTGCTTTGGAAATATGTGGAGGCAAGGGGCCGCTGTTGCCGATGCAGGAAGTACAACCATACCCTACCGTATGAAAACGGAGCGCTTCCAGATCCTCTATCAACCCGGAACGGTTGAGATATTGTGTAACCACCTTGGATCCCGGGGCTAAACTTGTCTTTACCCATGATTTGGTGCGTAATCCGCGCTGAATAGCCTTGCGTGCTACAAGTCCTGCTCCCACCATCACGCTTGGATTAGAAGTGTTGGTACAGCTTGTGATGGCTGCAATGACAATATCGCCGTCATTCAACAAATATTCCTGATTCTTCAGTTTAATTCTGACTGTTTTCAGTTTGTTGTCTTCCACCACCACTTCAGTTCCGTTTCCTTTTTCCCTGTAGGTGAATTCTGTTCCTGACCCGCCTTCTGAAAGCCAGGCTTTTTCCTGACGATCGGGTTTGGCCACATAATCGCGTTTAAATTCAGTTTTAAGAATATCTTCGAATTTCTTTTCTAGGTCTTTGACAAAAATTTTATCCTGCGGGCGTTTGGGCCCGGCGACGGTCGGCAGTAATTCAGAAAGATTTAGTTCTATTACATCAGAATAAGCAATGTTTTCCTTCCCCGTACGCCACAGCATGTTTTCCTTGCAATATTCTTCCACCAATTGAATTTGCCCGGCAGGACGATTGGTTCTGCGCATATAATCCAGCGTCTGGTGATCAATGGGGAAATAGGTAACCGTGCAACCAAATTCAGGTGACATGTTAGAAATAGTAGCCCGATCCGGAACGGTGAGGTGATTTAATCCTTCTCCAAATACTTCCACAAATTTCCCCACTACGCCGTAATCACGCAAAAGGCGGGTAATGGCAAGCACCATATCGGTAGCAGTGATCCCTTCTTCTAATTTTCCGCTCAGTTTCAATCCAATCACCTGGGGACAGGCAAAATAAATCGGTTGTCCCAGCAGAGCAGCTTCCGCTTCAATACCGCCGACACCCCAACCCAACACACCGATTCCGTTCACCATCGGTGTGTGAGAATCCGTTCCCACCAGCGTATCGGGGAAAGCCCAGCCATCCCGTTCAATAATACCTTTTGCGAGATATTCCAGATTCACCTGGTGACAAATACCCATTCCGGGAGGAACTACTGTAAAATTATTCAGTCCCTGCTGTGCCCATTTCAATAATTGATAGCGCTCACTGTTGCGTTCGTATTCATAAGCTACATTTTTCTGATAGGCGTAATTTGTTCCAAAAAAATCAACCTGGACAGAATGGTCAATCACCAGATCCACAGGAATGGCGGGATTGATCTTACTCCCGTCTTTTCCCCGGCGGATAACCTCCGCGCGAACGGAAGCTACATCCACCACCGCGGGAACACCGGTGAAATCCTGCATCAACACACGGGCGGGCTTGTACGGGATTTCCTGATCCATCCCTTCGGGTTTCCAGTTGACTAAGGTATCTACATGCTCATCCGTAATCCCGAACCCATCGTGATTGCGGATTGCATTTTCCAATAAAATCCGGATAGAGAAAGGTAGCTTATCAATGGCTTTGCCTTCGCCCTGCAGCTTCTTTAAGGAAGCTATCTTTTGCTTTATCATAGTGTAAAAATTGTTTAGAAGAATCAGGGTGCAAGGTACTCAAAAAAGAAGAGTTTTAGAAATGCAAATAGGTTGCACTTTGTCATCGTATTTTTGTTGAAAATTAAAAACCATGAGTGTTTCTTATTTGATTATTCTTTTTATAATCCTTTTCCCTGCAGGATTGATCGCGGGATGGGTGATCAGTAAAATTAAGTTTTCATCCATACTGCAAAGGCTAAACAATGAAATAGCTTTGGAGAAACAAGCCCATTCCATGACTAAATCCATATTAGAAGAAAATCGCCTTTTTAAAGAACAAACAGAAAATAATTTAAAAGCCGCCTTTGGGACCCTGGCAGCAGAAGCCCTTCGGAATAACAATGAATCTTTTGTGACTTTGGCTGAAAGTAAATTAGATCAAAAAGTCATGCAGGCTAAAGAGGAACTGGAGAAGAAAGAGCAGGCTATCGGTCATTTGGTAAAACCATTGTCAGAAGGACTGGATAAAATGGATAAAAAGATCAACGACCTGGAAATAAAGCGCGAAGGGGCTTACAAAAGTATGCATACTGTATTGGAACACATGCAAAAAAATGCTTTGGAATTAGATAAAGGAACTAAAGACCTGGTCAGTGCATTAAAAAACAGCGGTACGCGCGGGAGATATGGGGAGTTGGGACTGCGAAGAGTGGTAGAGATATCAGGAATGACCGAACATTGCGATTTCAATGAACAGGTTTCTGTGCCGGGAGAAGAAGGAATACTCCGGCCCGATATGGTCATTCATTTACCGGAAAATAAAACTATCATCATAGACTCCAAAATTCCCCTGGATGCCTATATGAAAGCTTTTGAAACGGAGGATGAAACGCAGAAAAAAATACTGATGAATCGTCATGCGGATGCCGTACGCGACCATCTGAAGAAATTAAGTGCAAAAGCTTATTGGAGCCAGTTCGGGGAATCCCCCGACTATGTAGTCTTATACCTGCAGATTGAGTCCTCTTTCGGAGCTGCCTTGCAGGCTGACCCTTCTTTGATTGAAGAGGGGATATACAACAATATCATTTTTGCCACACCTACTACCTTAATTACCCTGCTGCGTACAGTATCTTTTGTCTGGCAGCAAAGAAGCGTCGCGGCTCACATAGAAGAAATAAGGGATGCAGGGATAGAATTATATAACCGGACCGCCACTTTAATTGAGCATTTCAGCAAAATAGGCGGGAGTATGGACATTGTGGTAAAAAATTATAATAATGCAGTAGCCTCCATGGAAAGCCGGTTTATTCCACAGGCAAAAAAGCTGTATGACCTTGGGGCCGCCCATACAAAAAAGACTCTGCCAGAGGTTTCTCAGGTGGAAACTGCCGTCAGGCAATTGACAGCCCGGGAACAGGAAAATGAACATGACACAAAAAATGAATGATGATTGTTCTTTTAAATTCAAGTATTTTTAGGTCATAAAGCCTGTAAACTGATCTAAAATGAAACGCATTTCCCTTTTCCTCGCTATGCTGATCAACATGATGATCGCTTTTTTCCCCGCTATGTCCCAACAGGACACCGCTATTACTTATAAAAAGGAAGAAGTGATGATACCTATGCGGGATGGGGTGAAATTATTTACGCGTATTTATATCCCTGAACATATAAAAGGAACATTTCCCATATTGATGATGCGTTCACCATACAGTAGCTGGAACATGGGCACAAAAGATCCGTTGCAGGATCCTTATGTAAAGGATATGGCGGAAGAAGGATATATTTTTGTTTATCAGAATATCAGGGGCAAGCAAGAAAGCGAAGGACATTACATCATGCAGAGACCTGTTATTGCCAACAGGATAAAAGATACGGTAGATGAAAGCACTGATACTTACGATACTATAGACTGGCTTTTGAAGCATATTAAAGATAACAACGGTAAGGTAGGTCAGTTGGGTATTTCATATCCCGGATGGACGGCCCTGGTAAGCGGCGGCTATCCTCATCCGGCATTAAAGGCTGTTTCGGCGCAGGCAGAGATGGGCGATGAATTCCTGGGTGATGATTTTTTCCATAATGGCGCCTTTCGCCTCTCTTATACTTTTGAATATACTTTTGAAGAAGAAGCGTCCAAAGAGGATACTTCTTTTCATTTTCCGCAATATGATCTGTATGATTGGTATTTACATTTAGGGCCTCTTTCTAATGTAGATAAAAAATATCTTCATCATCATATTCCCACTTGGGATTCTTTTGCCAGGCATTCCAGTTATGATCAATTTTGGGAACATTATTCGCCCTTAAGCTACATTGATACCCCGCATATTCCTATACTCCATGTAGGTGGATATTGGGATCAGGAAGATATTAACGGGCCACAGCTCTTTTATGGGCACATGAAAAAGTTTGATACGAAAAATTACGATCATATCTGTTTGGGGCCCTGGTATCACGGGCAGTGGTCATCAGCCGATGCAGATCATATCGGTCATTATGAAATGGGGAGCAATACTGCCGCTTATTTTCAGGATCATATTCAAAAAGTATGGTTCGATTATTGGCTGAAAGGAACAGGAAATGGGCATTTCCCCGAAGCTGTTGCCTTCCAGACGGGAAGTAATGTTTGGAAGACCTATTCCTCCTGGCCGCCTGAGAATGCAGTGAAAGAAAAATTGTATTTACAACCGGATGGAAATCTGTCATTCAAAAAAAGTAGGGTAGTCACCCCTCGTTCTTATGTTTCGTATATCAGCGATCCCAATGATCCGGTGCCTTATCGCCAGCGTCCTATCGAAGAGACTTATAGTCACGGATCCCATTGGCGAACCTGGCTCACCGAGGATCAGCGTTTTGTGGATCACAGGCCTGATGTCGCTACCTGGGAGTCTCCTGTACTTACGGATAATTTGACGGTGACGGGTGACATTATAGCCCATCTTTTCGCTTCCACTACCTGCACAGACGCCGATTGGGTAGTTAAATTAATTGATGCATATCCGGACTACGATACTGCAAACTTATCCATGAGCGGATATGAATTAATGATTGCTTCCGAAGTGTTCCGCGGGAGATTCAGAAAGAGCTTTTCACATCCGGCGCCTATTCCTTCCAATAAAACAGAATCATACACAATCAATTTACATGACATCAACCATGTGTTCCTGAAAGGTCATCATTTGATGGTGCAGATACAAAGCAGCTGGTTCCCCATCATTGATCGTAATCCGCAAAAATATGTGCCAAACATTTTTGATGCAAAAGCAAGCGATTTTATTACAGCTACTCAAAATATCTATTGCAGCGGGAATGAGGATACTTATATTGAATTGCCTGTGATCAAGGAATAATCCTACTTCTCCAGCCTGAAATCCCTTTCCAGCACATCTCTCGAATTGCCGCCGACAAATACTTTAAATGCTCCCGGTTCATAGACCCATTTTCCCTGCTGATCATAAAATTTCAAATCATTTGCAGTGAGAGTGAAATGAAGTGTTTTACTTTCTCCTTTTTTCAAAAATACTTTTTGAAATCCCTTGAGTTCCTTCACCGGCTGTGCCACGCTGGCTACCATATCGCGAATATAAAGCTGGGCCGTTTCGGAGCCGGCATCATTGCCATCATTCGTTAAGGTTACAGAAATATGCAAGGGCGTCTCCGGCCTCATGATATTTTTATCCAGTGTAAGATTGCTAAACGTAAAATGAGTATAGCTTAATCCATACCCGAAGGGATATACGGGTGCATTCGGGATATCTAAATATTTAGAGGTGTATTTTTGCATGGGATTACGCGGACGTCCGGTATTCAGCTCATTATAATAAACCGGGATTTGGCCAACTGCATAAGGAAACGACATCGTGATTTTTCCTGAAGGATCATACTCGCCGAATAATATGTCTGCAATGGCATTACCGGCTTCCGTTCCCAGAAACCATGTTTCAAGGATTGAATGGATATGTTCATTTTCCCATGTTAAGACCAGCGGACGGCCGTTGGATAAAACCAGTACGACTGGCTTTTTAGTTTTATAAACAGCCCGTAACAACCGGCGTTGGCATGCAGGGATACGGATATCTGCACGGCTGGCAGCCTCCCCCGTCATCCCCTGTGATTCTCCAAGGCACATCACCACTACGTCCGCTTTGTTGGCTGTTTCGACTGCTTCTTTAATTAATTCATCAGGACTTTTATCTGATGGCACGATATCACCGCCATTGCTGTTCAACTGGCGAAGCATAGAAGTATCTTCTGTAATATTGGCTCCTTTGGAATATAAAATAACTGCCTGATTACCTGCCGCACTTTTAATTCCCTGTAAAATACTGACCGCCTTATGCCAGTCGCCGGCGCCTGACCAGGGTCCGATCATATCCCGCTGATCGTCTGCCAAAGGACCAATGACAGCAATAGTTCCTGTTTTTTTCAGGGGCAATAAATCATGGTCATTTTTCAACAACACAATAGATTCCCTGGCAATTTTCCTCGCGAAAACCAATTTATCCGGACTCATGATCTCTTCTTTGGCCCGGTCATCATTCATGCGTAAATAGGGGTTCTTAAATAATCCTAATTTGTATTTTGCTTCCAGCACATGGCGAACGGCATTGTCAATTTCTGCTATGCTCACCTTGCCTTCTTTAACTAGTTCTTTCAGTGTACCGGAATAGGCCATTCCCATCATATCCATATCCACCCCTGCATGCATAGCCAAGTTGGCAGCCTGTGCTTTATCCGCAGCAACGCCATGCGGTATTAATTCGGCCATAGAGCCATAATCAGTCACTACAAAGCCTTTAAAACCCCATTTTTTTCTTAATAAATCAGTTAATAACCATTTATCGGCAGTAGCCGGAACCCCGTTGATGGTATTAAAAGAAGTCATTACCGAACCTGCACCCGCATCTATAGCTGCTTTATAGGTAGGCAGATAAAACTGGAACATGCGGCGGGGACCCATATCCACGGCGTTATATTCCCTTCCGGCTTCTACTGCCCCATAAAGTGCAAAATGCTTCACACATGCCATTACAGTGCTATCGGTGTCCAGGTTAGTTCCCTGGTAGCCATGCACGTAAGCGCGCGCTATGGCGCTCCCTAAAAACGGATCTTCACCTGCACCTTCCACTACCCTGCCCCATCTCGGATCACGGGCTATATCCACCATGGGAGAATATACCCAATCTAATCCGTCAGCCGAAGCTTCATCAGCGGACAAACGGGCTGCGTACTCGATAGCTGCCGTATCCCATGTGGATGCCATAGCCAGCGGAACCGGAAATATGGTTTTATGTCCGTGTATTACATCAAAACCAAACATCAAAGGAATATGCAGGCGGGTTGAATCCACCGCAACTTGTTGCAGCTTGCGTACATAATCAGGTGTAAAAGCATTGAATATATTGCCGCAACGGCCTGCTTTGATATCTTCCATATAACCTTTGCGCATAACCGGACCCGTCACCGCCATATCACTGGTCAGTAAGTTCAACTGCCCGATTTTTTCTTCTAACGTCATTTTCTTTATCAGTGCGTTGATAAATGCATCCATTTTTACAGTGGAAGACGCCTTAGTTACCTTTTGCGCTGACACTTGCATGGCGGTTAATGCTAATAATACTACAATAACCGGAATATTAATTCTTCGCATATATTTTATTTTAAATCTCAATGATCAAGTTCCAAATAACAAATAGATCTCAATGATCAATATTTTAAATTCCAAATCTCAAACAATCAAACAGTCAAACAATCGAACCCTTCTTTTATCTTTCCGCTTTTATCTTTTGTCTTTCATGAGATCCGGTTTTATCGCTTTAGCCCAAATCTCGTATCCCGTTTTATTCATATGCAACATGTCCGGTCCGAATAAACTTTTAACAGGTTGCCCCTGATCGTCGAGCATGAGATGCCATACATCCACAAAAGAGGTATGGTGTTGTTTCTTCAGAAACTGGTGAATTTTCCAGTTAGCCAATTGCATTACCGGAAAAAACTGCTCGCGACTGGGACTGGGCTTGATGGACACGTAGGTGACTTCCGTTCCCGGCAGATGTTTCCTGATCAAAAAATATAAGGTCTTAAATCTGTTTAATATGCTATCGGCAGTAATTTCCGAAGAGGAAGCGGCATCATTGTCTCCGCAATAAATAACTATTTGTTTCGGAGCATAAGGAAAAATAATATATTGGGCATAACGAATTACATCGGGGAGTGTGGAACCGCCGAAACCTCTGTTGATAACAGTATGATGAGGAAAATATTGTGGCATATCTGTCCACTTTCTGAAAGAAGAGCTGCCGATAAATAGGATCGCATGCCGGGGTGGAAGCTGCAGGCTATCCTCATGCCGGAAATGCTGTATCTCATCCCAGAAAGGCGGATGAGCGGCTTGCGCGGAAGAATAATGCAGGGATACTCCAACGCAGAATAATACAGTACCCAAAAAAAAGATTAATTTTTTCATTGTATGCAGTTAAAATTCAGGGGATAAATGTAAACACAAAATGGTAAATAAGAAAACTGCTGCTCATTACTAATGTTAAGTCAATTTTAAAATGACGCATGAAAATTATCCCACAAAGTCCCCCGGAATGCACGGAGAAAAGCCTTAGTGGGAAATACGACACATTATTTTTGACACGACACTATGTATGTATAATCTCTCAAGGCTGCCGGCCTGTGATGTTTTATTCTCATTTTTCATTCACGCCAACCCGCTCCAGTCTCCTTCCTCAATGTCCTCCTTTTCAATTCTCGCTTCCGCCTCCTGCCGGATCATTTCAATGCTGGCATTTAATTCAAAGCCAATCAGCAATACAAATGAGTTAATATATATCCAAACCATTAATACGATGAGTGATCCAATAGATCCGTAAATCTTATTGTAGCGGCTAAAATGGTTTACATAATAAGAAAAGCCTAAAGTACTTAAGATAGTTAAGATCGTTGCCAAGGTGGATCCGGCAGTAATAAATCTCCATCGTTTTTTAACCGCCGGCCCGTATGTGTAAATGAGTGAAATAATGGTAAAAAACAGCAGGACGATTATTACCCAGCGAGCTAACCCGATAGACAGCCGTACCGCTTCATTTGTGAGATTAAAACGATGCAACAAAGCTCTGAAGACTGAGCTTTGAGCAACCATCAATATAATGGAAACGATCACTAACAGGATAAGCAGGCAATTGATTTTAATCGCTGTCCACCTTTGCTGAATAACATTTCGCCGTTTAAATACCGGATGACTTTTATTAAAAGATCGTAAAATGCCTAATACAGCAGTGGAGGAATAAAAGATAGCCAGTAAAAATGCCAGGGACAACAGGCCTGTGCGTTGGGTGTGCAAAAAATCATGAATAATGTTTTTTACGATCCGGAATGTTTTGTGATTAGGAGTTATTTCTCTTGCCAAAACATAAATAGTATGTTCCAGGTTACTTAATGGGATGTAGGGAAGCAGGGTGAATAAAAAAATACAGGTAGGCGGCATTGCCAGAAGAAAGAAAAAAGAAATGGCCGCAGCCTGGTTGGTCAACTGGCCTTTAAATGCTTCTTTGAAAAAAAATACCATTACATCATACAAAGGCAATCCTTCAAAACCCGGCAAAACGACTCTTTTGCTCCAACTGATCAGATGCTTTACCCATCTCCGGTCAGAAAAGTATTTGCCTAATTTGTCCATCGGGTAAAAGTATATAAAACAATTCAATGAATATTCAATGAATCTAATGCTTCCTGGTATGCCCTCGCGTTTTTCAGGTGTTCCTTATAAGTGACCGCATATACATTATAACCGGAGAGATTGGCATTAGCGCAAAAATAATAATAAGGAGTTTTAGGTGCATGCAGTACTGCGTCAATAGTATTAACGGAAGGTGTACAAATCGGCCCGGGCGGTAATCCTTTATTCAAATAGGTATTGTAAGGTGATGAAACGCTTGTTTGCCTGCTTGTGATCCGCCGGATGGCAAAATCGCCTGCCGCAAATTTGGCAGTGGGATCGGCAGCCAACCGCATCCCTGAACGCAGGCGGTTCAGATATACGCTCGCCACCAAAAGCTTATCCTTATTTTTAGTGGTTTCTTCTTCCACGATGGAGGCCAAAATATAAACCTCATTATCGGTAAGTCCCAGCGAAACTGCCTCAGATTTCCGCTTATCGTTCCAGAACTTTTCCCGTTCTTCTTCCAGCTTTTTAAAAACGGCCTCTGCCGAAGTATTCCAGAAAAAGAGGTAGGTATTCGGTATGACTGCGCATAAGACGTCATTAGTGTCCAATCCGAATTGGCGAAGATAGACCGGATCGTTTAACAAATCCATAATGGTAACTGAATCGGGCTCTAATTTAGAACCTGCGAATGAGGCAAAATCAGCCTTGGTTCTCAGCTTATTGATCACCAGTTTAACAGGGGACTGTCTTCCTGAATGAAGCAGGCGGATAATAGCCAGGTTGCTCATTCCTGCCCTGATTTCATACCGGCCCGCATGCACATGACGCGGATAATCCAGCTTTTTAGCCAGCCATCCGAAACTGCCGATATGCTTTACAATTCCCTGCTTTTTCAAAGCGGTTAATACTTCATTATAAGTAGAGCCTGTGTGGATATAAAAATATTTATGATCGCTGAATGGCTCCGTATTGGGACCTATAATCCGATAGCTGAAGTAAATAATAAATGCCACGATAATGCTTAGTGCACAGAAAAGAATCCACTTCCTGTAATTACCTGAAGGAAGCGATGACTTACGGCGTTTCTTTCTGCGTTTTGCCATGGAGCCTTTCCTCAACTCAGCTTATTTACCTTTAGTGGGAGTTTGGGCAGGTGTGTTAGAAGGTGTTTGCTGCTGCGGTTGCGGTGCAGACTGTGAGCCATTACTCATCGGATATTGCATAGCCGGAGGCGGTGCGGGCAGATTGACATCCTGGTTCATTTCACTCTTTTGCGAACCGTTGGCGGATGATTTAGGGATAAAAAAAGAGGAAAAAAGACATAATCCTGCAATGATGATAATCAATGCCCAAGTACCTTTTTCCAGAAAATCAGTGGTCTGGCGTACGCCCATTGTCTGGCTGCTGAATCCCCCAAAAGTACCGGAGAGCCCGCCGCCTTTAGGGTTTTGAACCAATACGAAGAAACCCAGTATCACACTGGCTATCAAAATCAACACTGCAAAGAAAATCAGCATATCACTTGTTTTTTAGAGCTTCAATCTTTGGTGCAAAATAAGCGCTTTTTTCAGGATTGGACAAACTTAATTTTTCATAGATGGCGATGGCTTTATCATACTGGCCCTTAGAGACACGCAACTCTGCCATCGTTTCTGTCAATACCTCCTGTTCCTCATACTTATCTTCACCGGATTCCGGTGTCACTTTTCCTTTATCCTGATCCGGATCCACAGAATAGGAAGCCGTTCGTTTCATGGTCCTCAGCCATCCCGTGAAGCTTCGAAGCTGTTCCATGGTGGGCTTTTTATCATTTACCAACTCCTCGGGAAGGTTAGTGCCTGTGTAGGCAAAATAATCCTGGGTAAACAAAGGTTGAATGACTTGTTCGGAAAGCGTCTCCTTCTGTTCTGGTTCTTTTTCGCCCTTGTTCTCACCGGGGATAGCAGGAGTTTCGTCCGGTTTGTCCTCTGTTTCCCCTTCCGAACTTTTATTTATAATCGTGGGAATTTCTCCAGGCGAATCATGCATCTCAGGATCTTTTTCTTCTGGAGTTATGCATTTTTCAGGAAAATATTGCTGCAGACGGAATGGATTAAAGGTATATGCACCGGCTTCTTTTAAATCGTTCTGATCATGATCACTGTTCCATTTCTTAATGGCCCAAAACCAGTGGGGATGAACAAAATAAGGATATTGTTCCATTAAAGAAAGAATGCGGTCATCACTGACGTCATCTAAAGCAGATGAGTTGAAAAGATGTTTTAATAAGTCTGCACTTAAAACCATTCTGTATATTATGAAGGGTTAATTACCAGTTGACAAAGGCACGGTTAAAAATATCGTCAATCAGTTGTTTGTCTATTTCATCTACCAGAGTATTCTGTACAGCATCCAGTGATTTGCTGGCATCGAAATCAGCCGACCTTGAAAAAGATTGGGTGAAATTATTTTTGGGGCTTATTTTCGATTTAAAATTAATATTCACCGTAATGGTAAGACGGGCTGTGGCAGCCTGTTCTACGTTGGTGGCAGCGACTGTGGAAACGGAATAACCGGTAATATCGCCGGTAATAACATAATCCGCTTCGTCCGAATTGATTTGCGTCAATCCGGTGGAGGATGCGATCTTTTGCTTTAATCCGTCCGTTAATTTCTGGCTTAAAGTGGGATTATTATAAGGCGCTTTGTTTTCGATATAGTGCACATTCACGGTTTTGGCTCCCGGATCCACGCTCGCTCCGCTGAAGCTATATACGCCACAGGAGTTTAACAGATTGAAAAAACCGGTTAGAATGAACAATATGACATACTTGGATTTCATCAAATCATGGAATTTTTATTTCTGGTCAATATCAGGGATCAAAAAGGCAAATGTGAAACATTCACCTCAACAATAAAACAATTTAACGATGCAGCTATTCAATCTTTATTCATTGATGTCATATTCTTTCAGCTTGCGGTATAAAGTCCTTTCAGATATTCCCAGATCCATAGCGGCATCTTTTCTTTTCCCGTGATGCTTCTTCAGTGCTTTAATGATCAATTCCTTCTCCTTATCCATAATGGACAGACTGTCTTCCACTTCCTCGTGCTGGGAAATATTGTTGGGATCTTTTAAAATAATGGGATTCCCGGATGAAATAACGGCACGATTCTCCTCTTTATTTTGATCATAATGATAGTTTTCTCCACTGTACAACGGCTCCTGTAATCGTTCCTGTTGATAACGCTGATTCAATGAAAGTTCTTGGGCAAGGTTGGGGTTGCGGAGAATATCGAAAAACATTTTTTTTAATTCCGTCACGTCCTTTTTCATGTCAAAAAAGAGCTTATAGAGAATATCTCTCTCTGAAGAAAATCCACTTCCATTCTGCGATGAAACGCCGTTTACCAGGACCGGCAATCTTTTATTCATATCAGGTAAGAAACGATTAAGATCATCGGCAGAGATTGTCTTATCCTTGCTAAGAACAGAAATTTGCTCCGCCATATTCTTTAATTCTCTTACATTACCCGGCCAGGGGTAATCGATAAGCATGTTTTCAGCTTCGGGTAATAGCTGTACAGGCTGGGTCCTGTATCTTTCCGCAAAATCAACGCTGAATTTTTTGAATAATAAAGGAATATCTTCCTTTCTTTCTCTCAGAGGCGGTACACGAATGGGAACCGTATTTAATCTATAGTAGAGATCTTCCCTAAACTTACCTGCCTGTGTCAGTTCCAGCAAATTTTTATTACTGGCCGTCAATATCCTGACGTCAGTTTTTTGTACTTTGGACGAACCTACGCGGATATACTCCCCTGTTTCAAGCACCCGTAGCAGGCGAGCCTGTGTACCTGTAGGCATTTCTCCTATCTCATCCAGGAAAATAGTTCCTCCGTTTACGGTTTCGAAATATCCTTTTCTGCTGTCCACAGCACCGGTGAAAGAGCCCTTTTCGTGTCCGAATAACTCTGAATCAATGGTGCCTTCAGGAATAGCACCGCAGTTCACGGCGATAAACGGATTATGTTTGCGTGCACTCAAGGAATGAATGATCTGTGAGAAAGATTCCTTGCCCACACCGCTTTCTCCCATGATCAGCACGGTTAAATCGGTGTTGGCAACCTGCACAGCCACATTGATGGCATAGTTCAATTCAGGTGAATTACCAATAATTCCAAAGCGGTTTTTTATGGATTGAATGTCTGTCATGGATCAAATTATCTTTGTGAATCTTTATCCAATAAATTATGAAGAATTGTTTTTTTAAATACCGGAAATCTCTTTTTATCATTCGGATGGGATCAATCTTTTCCCTTCCTTCATTTCATTATCTCTCCAATTAATGTCGCAGCGGTACAGCGATTAATTTTTACCCGCACGTAGTCACCCTTTTTAATAGTATCATTTGTTTTGGGAAAAACCACCATTTTATTCTGGTCATTTCTGCCGCACCAGTCATCTGTACTTCTCTTCGAATCTCCTTCAATTAAAATAGTATAAGTTTTCCCAATATCCTGCTTCATTTTCCCTGCCTGATGATCTTGCTGTAAAGCCACAATTTCACTCAGCCTTCTTTTTTTCACTTCTTCCGGAACGTCATCTTTATACCGCCGTGCAGCTAACGTACCAGGCCTTTCCGAATACATAAACATATAAGCCATATCATACTTTACCTGCTCCATGAGGCTCAGTGTCTGTGCATGATCAGGTTCCGTTTCACCACAAAAGCCGGTAATGACATCTGTCGAAATACCGCATTCAGGCATAATCTCCCGGATCCGTTTTACTTTATTCAGGTACCACTCCCGCGTATAGGTACGATTCATACGTTGCAGCACTTCCGTGCTGCCGCTTTGAACGGGAAGATGAATATACTTGCAGATATTCTCATACCTGGCCATCGTATGAAGTACATCTTCCGTGATATCTTTCGGATGGGAGGTACTGAAACGCACCCGTAAAGACGGGTCAATTTTTGCCACGCGTTCCAATAGATCTGCAAAAGTAACTACCTCTTGTCCCCCCCGATCCCCCCCTCCGGTCAGAGAGGCGGCATAGGAATCTACGTTTTGTCCCAATAGCGTTACTTCTTTATAACCCTTCTCCAATAATTCTATGCATTCTCTCTCAATGGAATGCGGATCGCGGCTGCGTTCACGTCCGCGTGTGAAAGGTACTACGCAAAAGGTGCACATATTATTGCACCCGCGCATGATGGAAACAAAAGCAGTGACACCGTTACTGTTCAAACGAACAGGGCTGATATCCGCGTATGTTTCTTCACGGCTTAATAATACATTGACGGATTTTTGCCCGCTTTCAGCCCCTACGATTAATGATGGTAAAGTTCTGTAAGCATCCGGGCCCACTACGAGATCCACTAACTTTTCTTCTTCCAGCAGTTGGGCTTTCAATCTTTCAGCCATGCAACCCAGCACGCCCACCAACATTTCCGGACGTTGTTTTTTGACACTATTGAAAGCATTCAAACGTTTCCGGACAGTTTGCTCTGCCTTTTCACGAATGGCACACGTGTTAATTAAAACAATATCAGCATCTTCATAACTCGCGGTGGCGCCAAACCCCTCTTTTTGCAAAATAGAAGCCACGATTTCGCTGTCATTAAAATTCATCTGGCACCCGTAACTTTCAATATAAAACTTTTTTTCAAAGGCTTTTCTCTCCAAAATGGGTGCCGAATAAGCCTCCCCCTGCCTGGACTCATCATGATATTTAAAGGTCGTCTCAAACATTTTTCATTTTTAATTTTAACAAACAAAGGTACATGAAAATCATTTAAAAATGACAGAATGGCATATTGCCTTTGAGCTATATTTAATTCTATGTATCTTTGCACGCAATTCAGGATTCAACTGCAAGACGCCTGCATATAGCAGGTTATACCGATAAAGTAAATTACAGACAGGAGTGCATGAGACATAATGAATGATTTGCGGAACGGGAAGAGGGAATATTTACTTCGTATTTTATCTGTTGCGACTTTTATCATCTTCTTTCAGATATATATGGTGGCGCCATTGCTGCCCGGGTTATCTGTTTTCTTCCATGTATCTGAGCAGAGAACAGGGCTTATTGTACCGGCATTTTTAATACCTTACGGCATTGCTACGCTTTTTTATGGATTACTTGCTGACAGAACCGGCACAAAAAAGATAATCCTGGTATCTTTTTTCCTCTTTGCGTTACTTACCGCAGGTACTGCCCTGTCACATTCGATCCCGCAATTAATTTTATGGAGGGCATTGGCCGGAATTGGTGCAAGCGGCGTAATACCTATTTCATTAGCCTGGATAGGACAGACTTATCCCTACGAACAAAGAGGAAGGCCATTGGGTTTCATATTCGGCGCAGTGGCGGGAGGAGGTGCATTCGGCTCATTTGCTGGGGCATTTCTGGAATCATTTATCGGCTGGAAAATGCTGTTTTTTTCTGTGGGCTTACTGGCATTTTTCGTTTGGGTGGTGATATACCTCGCTTATCAAAAAATGGGGGCAATTCCGGTGAGAAGAAAGGGGTTGACAATTGCCGAGGTACTCAATGGCTATAAGGCGTTACTGATCAATAAAAGGGGAAGGAACGCCTACATTTATGTATTGCTCAATGGAATATTTATTTCAGGAGTGTACACATGGTTAGGCTTGTATTTCCAAAGGATTTTTTTTTTAAATGGGAGAGAAATTGGCATAGCCCTGCTGGGCTACGGCATACCCGGCTTTTTATTCGGTCCGTTTATCGGAAGGCTTGCGGACAGGTTCGGCAGAAGCCGGCTATTGCCCTCAGGACTGGCCATAGGCGCACTTTCATCTTTTGCACTCTTGCTTCCCATTTCATTAACCGCAGCTAAAATTGCAGTAATAACTTTATCCATTGGTTTTGACCTTACACAGCCGTTACTCGCAGGGATCATTACCCAGGCAGGTAAAGAAAGAACCGGACAAGCAATGAGTGTAATGGCTTTTATGCTCTTTACAGGGTTCGGATCAGGCAGTTATTTGTTTGGCCTCGCTCTCCGGCTAAGCCTCATTAACGCATTGATCATTTTTTCCATATTTCAATTAATTCTTGCTATCATTGCATTGCCGGTATTCAGGAAAGAAAAATTCTTATTATCGGCAAAAAGGAAAATAAGCCGGGTAAAATAATTATTAATAAGATCGTTTGAGAGCATCATTTTAAAAAGCATCTCATGTTTCCACTGTTTTATCGTTTCATTCCCAATTTCCTGAAAATCTTTTCAGGCAGAAATCTCCTGTTCCATTTATCGGCCATCATACTGACATTTGTGATAGTTACCACAGATTTTGACTGGAAATATTTCTTATATTTTCACCATTCAACTGTCCAGCACTTATTATTTCCTGCAGTCTGGATTGGTTTCTTTGTGCCGGTTTTAGTGCCCGTTATCCTGTTGCTTCTTGGACTGCTCCTGAAGAATTTCCTTATCAGAAATATAGGATGGGCATTAGGGCAGGCAGCTTTTACCGGATGGCTGGTCGCTTCGTGCTATAAAGCATTTACGGGAAGACCCGGGCCGCGGTTTCATGGTCACGATGCTTTACTTGACACCAGCCGGGTATTCCGCTTTGGCTTCTGGAGAGGCGGCATATTCTGGGGATGGCCGTCTTCGCACACTACGGTGGCTTGCGCAATGGCTTTCACCTTATTTTTTATGTTTCGGGGAAATAAACGGATAAGATATTTAATGCCGTTATATGCCTTATTTATTGGTGCCGGCGTGTCCATGAGCATCCACTGGTTTTCAGATTTTGTGGCAGGAGCTATCTTCGGATTTGTGATAGGATCTGTGGTCGGAAAATCTTTTTCCTTTCGTAAAGAAAAATGGGCGGCTCAAAAACGAGAGGTTTAGGCCTGCCCTTTCCTCATCTGCTTATACGCATTCACTAACCCGTTAGTGGAAGAATCATGCGTCGTTAACGGATCGTCATGTTGTAAATCAGGTAAAATGTTTTTAGCCAGTTGTTTCCCCAATTCTACACCCCATTGATCAAAGCTGAAGATATTCCAGATAACACCCTGTACGAATATTTTATGCTCGTATAGAGCTATTAAACTACCTAAAGTATAAGGGGTAATTTCTTTTATCAAGAAAGAATTAGTGGGTTTGTTCCCTGTAAAAACCCTGTATGGTAATACCCTGGTCATTTCTTCCTCTGATTTTCCTGCTTTTTCCATTTCAGATCGTACTTCATCTTCGGTCTTACCGTTCATCAACGCTTCCGTTTGTGCGAAGAAATTGGAAAGTAATATAGGATGATGTTCTCCGACAGGATTATGGCTGATGGCCGGTGCAATGAAATCACAGGGAATTGCCGGTGTTCCCTGATGTATCAGTTGATAAAAAGCATGTTGCCCGTTCGTGCCCGGTTCTCCCCACACAATAGGACCGGTTTGCCAATGGACGGGTTCACCGTTTCTGTCCACATGCTTACCGTTGCTTTCCATATTTCCCTGCTGGAAATAAGCTGCAAAGCGATGCATGTACTGATCATAAGGAAGAATAGCTTCAGTTTCCGTCCCAAAGAAATTGCGATACCATAAGCCTATGAGCGCCATGATCACGGGAATATTCATGGAAAATTCAGTATGTCTGAAATGCTGATCTACCGAATGGGCGCCGGCAAGCATCTGATGGAAATTATCATAACCGATGCTCAGCACAATGCTTAATCCGATGGCGGACCACAACGAATAACGACCGCCAACCCAATCCCAGAATTCAAACATATTATCGGGATCAATACCGAACCCGGTCACATCTTTTTCATTGGTGCTGAGGGCAACAAAATGTTTTTTAATATATACCTCATCTTTAGCGGACTTCAGAAACCAGTCACGCGCCGTACGGGCATTGGTCATGGTCTCCTGGGTGGTGAATGTTTTGGAAGCAATTAAGAAAAGTGTTTCCTCCGGATCAACTAATTTTAATGTTTCTACTATTTGTGTGCCATCTACATTCGAAACAAAATAGGGATGAATATCCGGCTTCCAATAATGTTTCAATGCTTCTGTGACCATCACCGGCCCCAGATCAGAGCCGCCGATACCGATATTCACGATATACCTGATCTTCTTTCCGGTGTAACCTGTCCATTCACCGTGATGAACCTTTTCTGAAAAAGTTTTCATCTTATTTAAAACGGCATTTACCTCAGGCATCACATCCTTTCCCTGATCAAATACCGGTTCATTGCTTACATTACGTAATGCCACATGCAATACTGCACGATCTTCTGTCTGATTAATATGTTCGCCGGTGAACATGGCTTCCATGGCTTCTTTCACCTGGCATTCATTCGCAAGATCGAGCAATAATTCAATTGTTTCTTCAGTGATAATATTTTTCGAATAATCAAATAAAATATCTTCTAATTGCAAATGAAATTTGTCAAAACGCTGAGGATCCTGGGCAAATAATTTGCGCACACGAGCGCCTGTCATCCAGTCGGCATGCTCTTTCAGTTGTTTCCAGGCTTTTGTTTGAAGGGGGTTGATTTTCGGGAACATCGTAATTTAAGATAAATGATAAAAACTTAAAGATAAAATCTTTCGGAGGAATAAACAAGGCTTGTCTTCACCATATAAAGAGTGAATTACCGTTGATTAAGTTACTCAATTTCCTGTTTCGAGCGGAAAACGGGATTCAAATGCTGACGTCTTAGTCAGCACCATGACTTGCTCCGCAACGTCATGGCCCGCGACTCTCAACTTATCTCTTAAAAAATAACTTCTCTTCGAGCGGAAAACGGGATTCGAATGCTGACGTCTTAGTCAGCACCATGACTTGCTCCGCAACGTCATGGCCCGCGACTCTCAACTTATCTCTTAAAAAATAACTTCTCTTCGAGCGGAAAACGGGATTCGAACCCGCGACCCTCAGCTTGGGAAGCTGATGCTCTACCAACTGAGCTACTTCCGCTTATAATGATGCTGCAAGGTATGAAAAATTTTGTTTATCAAAACCTTGTCACTGCTTAACAGGACATCGTATCTATTAATTACAATTCTAACTCCCCTCACTCTTTACGATATTCTCTTTTCACAAACTGATCGGCTGCTTCAAAGTTAGTAATACGCATATTGGCTCCATCCCATTCATAAGAAATATAGCGGCCGGTATAATAGTAATCGTACTCATCTGCTTTTTCATTGACGATCCGAAGTTTCCGCCCCCATAATCGCCTAATCGGGGTACTCCTGCCAATGCTTCATTCATGTTTATATCGGATTCTAATTCATCAGGGTGTTCAGGTATCAATCTGCCATCCATCCAGTATAGCTTCAAATTTGGTATTCGAATTCACGTTAAAGTATTGTAAATAAAAAGGCTGCTCCGTATAAATAATATGGAGCAGCCCCTCGGAATGAGAACAATAATTTGATTTTATTTTACATCCCAAAAGATTTTGGTGGAAAGATTATCCTTTGACGCCACCGCCTCATAGTTCGCAGTGTTATAAGTCTGTTCATTTGTAGGATATAACCACCTGTTTGGAGGAAGCTTCTGCACGCCGTTATCCGGTAAAAATGTGAGTACGGGTAACTTTAACCTCCTGAGTTCTGACCAACATTCCATTGGCTGCAATACGCTGTAATTAATCCATTTCTGGGTGGCGATAAGATTTAATTTTTGCGCATTAGTGCCTGACCAGGCAATGCCAGGGCTGGCAAGATAATTGGCGATTTCATTCGGTCCTAAAGGCGTTAAAGGACCGGAAACATTATCCGTACTAAGTGTACGCAGCCAATAATAATAATTGATAGATTGCGTAATTCCTGCATTATAAGCAGCCTCTGCAGCAGCAGCATTACCGGCATTCAGATAATATTCGGCTAAGCTCAATTCAGTTTCGGCTGCGTCTATCAAAATACCGGGAATGTAATTGTTCTGAGTAAGCGTAGAACGGTTATAACGGGCAATCGTACCAGCATTCAAAATAGTGGATTGAGCAGTGTTGGGCAGGGTTGGATCTAATCCATTATAAACTCCTGCCGCATTTGTCCCAGGTTCAAACATAGCTCTCAACCTTGGATCGGAATTGGCGTTCATCAAATCAATCATTTGCTTATTAGCCCTATCGGCCTCGCCCCATCCGATTAATCCTGTTAAGAAATCAGAAGAAGCTCCTGTATTGGAACCATTGTTAATAGCGCTTTTGATGTCCACTACTTTTACCATGATATTGTCAGCGTCTGTAGCAACAACCGGATAGGTAGTTGGGTTTCCGGTAATGCTTGCCAATTCACTGCTAACTCTCGACTGAAACGAAGGAACACCGCTTATCCTGGTCAACAAGCGGACACGCAAAGAATTGCAATATTTTTTCCACTTGTTAACGTCCCCATGATTTATAAAATCCTCTGTTTGCATAGTAGTTTCTACACTTGTGGGAACTGAAATTGAATTCAGTTCGTCCGAAAATCCTTTAAGGTCATCCAGCATTTTAGTGTAGATACTTGCCGCATCGTCATATTTGGCAGAAGTAGTTGCTGCCTGGAAGTTTCCTCCCTTTGTTCCCAAAAGACCTGCCCCGCTCCACGGAATATCTCCCCAAAGATCAACCGCTTTTTGCGTGTAATCGTAGTAGTAGATTGTTGCCGCAATAATATAAATCCGGTTGGCCTTCTGATCTGCATCGCTCAGCTTGGAATTAAGCCTGAGCAGCTCTTTATACTGGGCCATAAACCCATAATAAGTGCCCCAAAAATCACTGATTGCTGCGGCACCGGGCAGGTATCTGCCGCTGGTATTCAAAGTGACGGCTGTCTGGCTCCAGGGAATTAATGTATTTTGATACACAACAAAGTAATCCCAATAATGATACATCACATAATTGAGATTCGATGACAGGAAGCCTGCGAACTGGCGGTCAATCGTCGTGGAGGCAAGCTTGGAAGGGTCGGAATATGCGCTGGAAAATTGTTGTTTGGTACATGCAGAAACAACAAGCAGAAAAGCAATTCCTATGATATATATCTTTTTCATGATTGTCTATTTTTAAGTTTTACGGATTTAAAAGCTTGCTCTAATAGATATTCCAAAAGTGCGTGTAGATGGCTGGCTACCCGCATTACTCAGGTTCTGTGCCCAATTCAATCCGGCAGTAAGCTGTTCGGCATCCATATCTTTAATGGTCCTGTACAGGTAAAACAGATTTCGGCCAAAAACAGACAATTCCAATTTATTAGCCTTTAATTTTCTGGCAATAAATTCGGGGAATGTATAAGATAAAGATATTTCCCTCATTTTCCAATAGGTGTTAGTTTCTATGTATTTAAAATATTCAGAGTTGCCGTACTGAGGACCACCCCAGTTGTAGGTATCCCAATAATAGTAGAACTGCGAAGTAACATAGGTATTAGGTGTTCCATCAGGAAATACGCCGCCCATTTTAATACCATCGTGATAAACAGTTTCACCATTGGGTCCGGTTGCTTTATTGGTTTCAATACCTGCTCCGTTTAATGGGTCATTGGGGTTGTTCGGATTATTATATTTATAATAAGAAACTCCTCCGTGCGCCGCATCCATGTGATTCAAACTTTCTTCGGTAAGA
>SCQT01000275.1 GCA_004322015.1 Chitinophagaceae bacterium | reverse complement strand
ATGGAACATGCTATGGCCATGCTGATGGAAGGCGAGAGGGAAAGCTGATGTTCCCAAAGGACAAGATTATCTCCAAATCTTCCTAAACTGCCTTAATTTTGCGCCGGATTTTACACCAACAAACATTAAATTTTATCCGTATATGGATTTATTTGAAAAACAGAGGGAAGAATTTGTGCACAGGCATATTGGTCCGGATGCATCGGAGACAAAGAATATGCTTGATACTATCGGTACCGGAAGCCTGGAAGAGTTGATAGACCTGACCATACCTCGGGGGATCAGGGTAAAAGAATTACCCGGTACTCCGGCACAGCAAAACGGTATGAGTGAATATCAGTATTTGCAGGAAATAAAGAAAAAAGCCGCGCATAACAAGGTATGTAAGAATTATATTGGATTGGGTTATTATGGCACCATTACGCCTTCCGTGATTGTAAGAAATATGTTTGAAAATCCTGGGTGGTACACACAATATACGCCTTATCAGGCTGAAATTTCACAGGGAAGACTGGAAAGCCTGCTCAATTTTCAAACTATAGTCAGTGATTTGACGGGATTGCCTATTGCCAATGCTTCTTTATTGGACGAAGCTACGGCTGCCGCTGAAGCCATGCATCTGTTATTTGCTTTAAAAAATAAAGGGGCGGAAAATCCGCCGCATCCTAAATTTTTCGTAGATGAGAAAATATTTCCTCAGACAAAGGAAGTACTGCTCACCCGTGCGGAACCCATGCACATTGAATTATTTTTCGGTGATTATGCACAATGGAAACCTTCGCCCGGTTTCTGTGGCGCGTTGATACAATATCCGAACAGTGACGGAGCAGTGGAAGATTACCGTGAATTCATTCATCGCGCTCATACTGAAAATATTCCCGTCGTGATGGCGACAGATTTGCTGGCGTTGACCTTGTTAACTTCTCCCGGTGAACTGGACGCAGACATTGCTGTTGGCTCTGCCCAGCGTTTTGGTGTTCCGTTGGGTTTTGGCGGACCTCATGCGGCTTTCTTTGCAACAAAAGACGATTACAAAAGAATTATTCCGGGACGTATCATCGGTGTCTCTGAAGATGCCCAGGGAAATAAGGCATTGCGTATGGCATTGCAGACAAGAGAACAACATATACGCAGGGAGAAAGCTACTTCCAATATTTGCACGGCACAGGCTTTATTGGCTAATATGGCTGCCATGTATGCGGTGTATCACGGTCCCGAAGGATTAAAAGACATTGCCAGGAGAGTGGCTTTGTTGACACAAGTGTTATCCAAAACCTTAGTTGAAAAAGGGTATGTGCAGGAAAATAAATTTTTCTTTGATACCCTGAAAATAAAGACAGGCCAGGAAGCTCATATCAAAAGTTATGCTGAAAAGGCCCGTCTGAACTTTCGTTATTTCGGAAACGGTTTCATAGGGATTTCTATTGATGAAACGACTACTTTGGAAGATATTGATCTGATCATTGCGGTATTTTCTCAATCACATGAAATTCATACCGCCGATAAATTTTTAAAAACAGAGACCTTAGATAATATTCCTCCGGGATTGGTACGTACCAGCGAATTTATGACCCATCCTGTATTTCATAGTTATCATTCCGAAACAAAAATGATGCGTTATCTGAAATACCTGGAAAATAAAGATATTGCGTTAGACACTTCCATGATCCCGCTGGGTTCATGCACAATGAAATTAAATGCGGCTTCGGAACTGATCCCTGTCAGCTGGCAGGAGTTTTCACAGATACATCCCTTTGCACCTGAAGATCAGACTGTCGGTTATGGTCAGGTGATAGACGAATTGTCGGACATGCTTTGTGCCATTACCGGTTTTTCTGCATGCTCTTTACAGCCAAATTCCGGCGCCCAGGGCGAGTTTACCGGACTGATGACCATCCGTGCTTATCATCACGACCATGGCGATGGCCACAGGAATATCGTGTTGATCCCCATTTCTGCACATGGCACGAATCCCGCCTCTGCGGTGATGGCAGGAATGAAAGTCGTGGTGGTTAATTGCGACGAAAAAGGAAATATTGATCTGAATGATTTGAGAAATAAGGCTGAGGTCGATAGGGAGAATCTGGCCGCCATCATGGTTACCTATCCCTCCACTTACGGTGTATTTGAAGAAGGTATTCAGGATATTTGCAGGATCGTCCATGAGAATGGCGGATTGGTGTATATGGATGGCGCTAATATGAATGCACAGGTAGGATACACTTATCCGGGTTTTATAGGCGCTGATGTGTGTCATTTGAATCTGCATAAAACCTTTGCCATTCCGCATGGTGGCGGCGGGCCCGGTGTAGGGCCTATTTGTGTCAATGATAAATTAGCTCCTTATTTACCGGGAAATATTTTTCAACCGGCTGACCAGAAAAAAGAAAAAGCCATTCATGCGGTTTCTGCAGCATTATATGGCAGTGCGAGCATTTTATTGATTTCTTACGGCTACACTAAAATGTTAGGAATAAAAGGGATGAAGAAAGTAACTGAATATGCTGTTCTGAATGCCAATTATATGAAATCGCGCCTGGAAAAACATTATCAGGTATTATACAGCGGGAAAAACAATACTTGTGCACATGAATTTATTGTGGATTTACGTCCTTTTAAAAAAGCCGGAATAGAAGCAGAGGATGTCGCCAAGCGTTTGATGGACTATGGTTTTCATGCACCCACTTTATCATTCCCTGTTCCGGGAACTTTAATGATAGAACCCACAGAAAGCGAAGATAAAGGTGAATTAGACCGGTTCTGCGATGCGATGATTGCTATTCGTGAAGAAATATCCGCAGTGGAAAACGGTGAAGCAGATGCGCATGATAATGTTCTAAAGAATGCGCCGCATACCCAGGCTGTCATTGCTGCCGATGAATGGACACATTCTTATACGAGGCAACAAGCTGCTTTTCCGTTAGCGTATGTGTCACAACGCAAATGCTGGCCTTCGGTTGGGCGCGTGAATAATACCTTAGGTGACCGGAATTTGATTTGTACCTGCGAACCGCTGGAAGCGTATGTGTCTGCATGATGGGTAAATGGCGGTTTGGAAGATTATCATTTCTTATTTTGGGAATTATTTGAAGTTTGTCATTTGATATTTGAAATTCCTTCTCCATGAACCGCATTGACCGCCTTTTTGGAATACTGACTTTATTGCAATCACGGAAATATGTGTCCGGTGAAAAAATGGCCGATAAATTTCATATCAGTATCCGCACGGTATATCGGGATATTAAATCATTAGTTGAACTGGGAATCCCTGTCAGTTTCGAACAGCATAAAGGATATTTTATTGTACAGGGATATTTTCTTCCTCCGGTTTCATTTACCACAGACGAGGCCAATGCTCTTTTGCTGATAGAAGGTTTGGTATATGGATTTGCAGATAAGTCCATTCAAAAAAATTATTCTGATGCCCTGAATAAAGTAAAGGCAGTACTACGGTCTGTTCAGAAAGAACATTTTGAGTCGCTGGAAGATAAAATCAAATTACAATTACCTGCTTCTTTAAAACACGATTATGAATACCTGTCTGTTTTACAAAATGCTATTGCTGAAAAGCATATTGTAGAGTTATCTTATAAAGATTTTAAAGAGGAAATTACACTGCGGCAGATCGAGCCTGTCGGTTTGATTTTTTATGCTTTCGCCTGGCATCTGATAGCATGGTGCCATTTGCGTACGGACAATCGGGATTTTAAAGTATCCCGCATATTAGCGTTAAAAGATACCGGACTTCCTTTTAAAATATCAGGCCACATCACTGTGAACGATTATATGAAAAACCTGCCGGTGGATTATTGAAACACTGGATTATCTTTGAATAAGGATAATATAAAGTTTATAAGAGAATTCTTGAAATTATTTTCTGCCGTCTTTTTGCTCTGCCATAGGGTTGTCAGTTTGCCTGCGTAATTTTGTATTATTAATTCATTTAAAAATATTTACTATGTCCAAACAAATTGACAGGCTTCTGAAAGAAATGGAACAGGAGGCCAACACTACCCGCAAGATGCTTTCCCGTATTCCGGATGATAAATTCGACTGGAAGCCGCATGAAAAGAGCATGCCCATCAGGCGCTTGTCCGCTCATATAGCCGAATTACCCGGCTGGGTGGAAATGGCATTAACGACGAATGAATTGGATTTTGCCAATCCGGCTTCGTATAACCGATTTGAGGCGCACAGCCAGAAAGAACTGATGCCCTATTTTGATGAGAGATTGGCAAAGGGTAAAGCGGCGTTGAAGGATGCCACTGATGAGCAATTAGATGAAAGGTGGGTACTGAGGAATGGTGACAAGATATTGGGGGAGTATGATCGTGCCGGGGTTATCCGTATGGCCTACTGCCAGATTGTGCATCACCGTGCACAATTAGGCGTTTTTCTCCGGTTGCTGAATGTGCCCATTCCCGGGAGTTACGGCCCCAGCGCCGATGAACAGGGCTTCTAAAAATTTTGGAGAATAACGTTTAGTGATTATCCGCAATCATAAAAGTGAGTTCCTTTGATTTTTTCTTTGTATTGGGAGTATAGGTGCAGAATTTATTTCCTGAAAGCCACCGCGTATTGAAAACGAATCAAAGAAGCGCTGGCCTGAAAAATCAGTCTCTACGGCCGTAGAGATGCGTTGGCCTTTGCGGGTGGAAGCTTTCCTGCCTGCCCTGCCTACCGACAGCTACCCTGTACACATATCTTTTGCGATTGAAATTCCCATCATAATATTATTAAACCTGTCCAAGCCTCTCTTCAGACAAATAACACCTGG
>SCQT01000301.1 GCA_004322015.1 Chitinophagaceae bacterium | reverse complement strand
GAGGATTTGACCCCGTGGCGGTACGTTAGGCAGACTTCTTGGTCTTCCCGCCGCTGCGGGTGCGGAGTCGGTGACTCTCACCGGCGAACTCGAAGACGGAGCCGTGATGGACCAGCCGATCGATGACGGCGGTGGCAGCCATGGCGTCCGGGAAGACTTGCGTCCAACGCTCGAAAGCCAAATTCGTCGTGAGGGCGATACTGCGGCGCTCATAGCGTGCAGAGATGACCTGGAAGAGCAAGTCCGTCGCCTCGCGTTCGAAAGGAATATAGCCGAGCTCGTCAATGAGTAAGAGATCGTAGCGCTCGAGAGAACGCAGCTTGTGATCGAGCCGCGTTTCGCGTTTTGCGGCGATGAGTGCCATGAGAAGTTCCGCCGCCGTCGTAAAGAGGACGCGGTATCCACGCATGCAGGCAGCCAGACCAAGTGCGCACAGGCAGTGACTCTTCCCCGTCCCGGGCGGCCCGATGAAGAGTGCATTACGGTGCTGTTCGATGAACGTCGCGTCGAAGAGTTCGAGGAGCTTGGGCTTGGGGAGTTGCGGTTGGAGCGAGAAGTCGAAGTTCTCGATCGTCTTGATGACGGGAAAGTGAGCGGCGGCGATGCGTGCCTTGACGCCGTTTTCATGACGCTGCGCGACCTCCAGAGCCACCAGGTCGCCCAAGTAGCTCAGAGGGTCGCGTGCATCGGCCAGCAGACGCCGGTAGTCGTTGAGCATGGTCGGCAGGTGTAGGCTGCGCAAATGGAGATCGAGCAAGGGGGCTTCGGGAGTCATGCGATCCTTTCTGCCAGCAGCGTGAGGGCGTACTTGGCGAGGTCGACGGTGGGAGCTGTGGTGGAGACTTGCAGCTCGAGCACGGGTTGCGCCGGCGGTGCCGGGGCGAGGGTTTGACGAACGAGCAGCTCGACGGCGGCGGGATCATCGGTCCCACAGGCCAGGGTGCGGGTGAGCGCCTCGGCGACGATCTCCAGGGAAGAGGTCTGGAGCAGCTGCATCACCCGCATCCAGGCCTTCCCTGCTCCGGCTCGGTTGCGCTCGAACAGCCGCGCTTTCCAGGTTGAGAAGACGGCGGGGATGCGCTCGTCGGTGAAGACGACGGCGCGCTCGACGGCGCGATGCTTGTGGGTTAGCAAGTCGATCGAGTGGGCGATATCGAGCCGGTATTCCCGGCGACCGAAGCACCGTTGGTGCTCGGCTACGACGGCTTCATCGACGATGACGCGCAGGCGATCTTCGAAGATCTCCAGGGCTGCTTCGCGGTGAGCGTAACGGGTCGGTACGGAGTAGCGGTTGGTCTCGAAGAGCACCTCGGCGAACTTGTTGATGTGGGCGTAGCGCAGCAGGCACGGTCGCGGCAACGCTGTGGGCAAGGGTCGCAGCTCCTCGCGCTCCCGCGCGAAGCGGTCGGCAATCGGTTCCCGATGCGTACTGTGGAGACGCTCTTGGTCGCGTTCACAGAACAGGGCCAGTGCGGCGTTGA
>SCQT01000274.1 GCA_004322015.1 Chitinophagaceae bacterium | reverse complement strand
AAGATATCACGACGTCCTCCAATATGGCTGGGGTCGCACAGCATGGGCATATCAGGCATCCGGCGTTTTAATTCAATAGGAATATGCCACATCGGAGCATTGCGGTATTCCGTATTCCCATAATTGGAAAACCCGCGATGGACTACTGCAATCCGTTTAATACCCGCTTTCTGCAGCCTCTCAATAGCACCAATCCAAAGATCCAGGTCGGGATTAACAGGGTTCTTTACAAATACGGGTATGTCCACTCCTTGCAATGCATCGGCTACTTCCTGTACCGAAAAAGGATTTACAGTGGTACGGGCGCCGATCCACAAAATATCCGCAGCGTGTTTCAGGCTATCTTCCACATGTTTTGCGGTAGCCACTTCGATGGTAAACGGCAAGCCGGTTATTTCTCTCGCTTTTTGAAGCCAGACCAACCCTTCCGTACCCACTCCTTCAAAATTACCCGGTTTGGTCCTAGGCTTCCATATCCCGGCGCGAAGCATGTCCACTTTACCTGTTTTAGCCAGCCTGATAGCTGTTTCCAATACCTGTAGCTCTGTTTCGGCGCTGCAAGGGCCGGAAATAATGACCGGTTGTTTATTGGCTAATTTTTGCCAAACAGACTGAGCAGTGATTGTTTGTTCCATCATTTTCAAAATTAAATGGTTATATAATTGTACTTTTTTATTACTTAATAATCTTCTTTATCTCGTTTGCTTTCTCTATCAGCTTATAAAATTCCTCATATTCTTCGTCCACTAATAATTGTTTCATATGCTTTAGCTGATAAATTAATTCATACAACACATCCAATACATTATGCCTGTTTTGCTTAAATACGGGTATCCACATATCGGGCGAGCTTTTAGCCAGGCGCACCGTGGACTCAAAGCCGCCGCTTGCCAATTCAAAAATAGCCTTCTCTTCTTTTTCTTTTTCCAACACCGTCAGCGCTAGTGCAAAAGAAGTAATATGAGAAATATGGGACACATACGCTGTATGCAGGTCATGCGATACCGCATCCATATACACTATTTTCATTCCTAAATCATCATACATCTTCTCTACCAATGCTACTGCATCTTTATCACTCTCCTCCACATCGCAAAAAACCGTACACTTTCCCTTAAATAAATCTCTCACTGCAGCTTCAGGGCCTGAGTATTCTGTTCCTGCCATGGGATGTGTGGCCACGAAACGATTCCGTTTCGGATGCCCTTTAATCACCTTTAAAAATCCCTCCTTGGTGGACCCCACATCAATCACCACCTGCTTATCATTGATAGCATCCAGCACCTGAGGAAGCATTTCTTTTAAAGCATCCACAGGTACAGACAGGATAATCAGATCCGATTCCGTAATCAGATCTTTCAGCTTTTTTTTCTCATCAATCAACCCTAACTCCATCGCTTTATCCACACTTTTTTCGCTCCTGCCCGACCCCAGTATTTTCTGAGCAAATCCCTTTTCTCTCAATGTAATTGCCATTGATCCGCCAATTAATCCTACTCCAACTATTCCGATAGTCATATCATTGTTTCTTGAATCCTGTTACTGATCTCTGTTTTTTGCTAAACTTTTTTTCTTTCATCATCCATGATTCCCTGTTCCTTATTCACTCTTCTATAAGCTGCCAATTGCTTGCGGCCTGTGTCTTATCACTTTTTTAATACGTTCCATCGCTTCAACCAGCATTTCCTCACTCCTGCATAAACTCACCCTGATATAATTATTACCATTCGAACCAAAAATACCTCCCGGTGTGATAAAAACTTTGGATTTATACAGTATCTCATCACTCAGGTCATAACCATCCCGAAAGTTTCCCGGAACCTTAGCCCAGATAAACATGCCCGATTGATCTTTTTCGTATCTGCAATCTAACAGGTCCAGCATTTCATATACTTTATTTCTGCGCTTTTTATAAACCTGATTCAGATCATGATACCATTGATCATCCAGTTGTAGCGCTTTCGCTGCCGCCAACTGTAAAGGAAGAAACATGCCTGAATCCATATTGCTTTTAAAACGTAACACTTCCTGTATAATTTCATCTTTAGCTGCCAGAACGCCTATGCGCCATCCTGCCATGTTATGCGACTTGCTCAAAGAATTAAGTTCTAAGGCTACCTCTTTTGCGCCTTCAATTTTCAATAAACTTAAAGGATGGTATTTTCCCTCCGTATCAATACTTCTCTCTGCAGGCAAAATAAAGCCATAGGGATTGTCATGGCAAATCAAAATATGATGCTTTCCGGCAAAGTCCACTAATTCAGCAAAAAAAGATTCATTCGCAGTAGCTCCTGTCGGCATCTGCGGATAATTGACCCACATCAGCTTCACCCTGCTCAGATCTTTTTTTGATAGTGCGTCTAAATCCGGTAACCACCGGTTACCCGCCTTCAAATCATAATCCACGCATACCCCCCCCGCCAGTGTGGTGGCGGAACGATAAGTCGGATATCCGGGATTAGGAACCAGCACTTCATCACCATCATTCAGGAAAGTCATACTGATATGCATAATGCCTTCCTTTGAGCCGATTAAAGGCAATATTTCATTGTCGGGATTTAATGTTACGTCGTAGCTTCTCTGATACCAGCCGGCGAATGCCTGACGCAGTGCAGGCGCACCTTTATAACTCTGATAAGCATGGGTATCTGGACGTAAAGCCGATTCATGTAATACCCTGATCACATCGGGATGCGGGGGCAGATCCGGGCTGCCAATGCCGAGATTAATTACTTTTACCTCGCTTTGCTTATTCATCTCATCTATCTCTCTCAATTTCTTAGAGAAATAATATTCATGAATAGCATCTAACCTCTTAGCAACGTGTACAGACATAATTAATTTGACTTAAATTTTAATATTTATTCATTGACGGCTCATCCAACCTGCCTTCTTCCGTTCTTCACGATTCACGATTCATAAACCATGATCCAAAGCTTAGGATGGCGATTCACACCTGCTCCTCATCTCACACCGTTTTACCTTTCTGATATATCCCTAACACTCTTAATTTTTCAGTAAGCGGTTTTATCATTTCCACTGCATGATTTAATTGTTCCAGTTTTTCAAATTCCATATCCGTATGAAAAAAATAATGCCAGTCGCCACCCGGGACAGGAAAAGACTGCAGCTTTGATAAATTAATGCCATCATCACCAATACGTGTCAGCACTTTAGCCAGACAACCCGGGGTATTCCTCACCTGAAAATAAACGGATGCCTTATCCGGCATTTTCTCCCACTGCTTGTTTTCTTTGCGATTCAACACTAAAAAGCGCGTATAATTTTTCCGTTCCGTATGAATATCCGGTGCAATTATTTCCAGTCCAAATAATTTCGCTGCCAGATCACCTGCAATGGCTGCCACATGTTTTGTATTATGCATGCGAAGATATTTTGCACTTAATGCCGTATCTTCGGTTTCTATCAGTCTCCAGTCGAGATGCTTTTCCAGGAAATCCATACATTGCAACAGGGCCATAGGGTGAGAATGCACTTCTTTCACATCTTCCAATGTTTGTCCCGGCATCACCATCAGGTGTTGCCTGATATTCAGATAAATTTCCCCCGTGACAAACAGTTTGGAACGCTGGAGCAAATTATAATTGGGCAAAATACTTCCCGCTATGGAGTTTTCAATAGCCATCACCGCGGCATCCGCCTTGTTCTCAGCAGTTATTTTTACCACTTCGTTGAAGCTGGCGCATGGTGCGATCTCTACCTCTTCATTAAAATAATTCATCGCTGCTATTTGATGAAAGCATCCTTCAAAACCCTGTATGGCAATCTTTAATGACATCGTTTTATTGAATAAATCCCGTTTTATATATATAATAAAAAAAGGGCTTCAGTTTCACTGAGGCCCTTTTGCATTTATTTTTTACATATACCAACCTCAGTCCTTCTTTTCGAAGAAATAAAAATAAAATCCGAAAAAATAGAACCTGGTTGCCATGTGATTGTTTCAAGTATAAATTAGCAGATGCGAAAGTACGCAGGTTTTGGAAAAACTATACAGTCCTTTTAATATTTTAGAATATCGAAAAATTAGAACCTTTTATTAAAATATTTCTAAGGATAAATAAAAAAACCGCTACTTTACGAGTGAGCGGTTTCATTAACTTAACTATACCAGGTTTCTTAGTGAGCCTTGGTAGTATCCGGAGCAGCGGCTTTTGTAGTGTCCGGAGCAGCAGCGGCGCCAGAATCAGGTGCAGTTGCGGCAGGAGCAGCAGCAGGAGCAGCAGTTTCAGTAGAGTCAGCATTGCTGGAACTCTTAGAACCTGAGTTACAAGCAGCTACAAACAAACCTAATGCCATAGCCAATACGCCGATTTTCAATACATTTTTCATAATGATTGGAATTTTTTTAAAAACTTTAAAAAATTAATTTTCGAGTATTTATACCTCCTTTTAAAAAAGGTAACCCATGCTTGCAAAAAATTTTTTTCCTTTGTTTTTAATTGGGTGGGTTACCAAAACCATAAAAACAGTATTAAAGGGTGAGTAATTATTATTTAAACGAAGAAGACAGAGAACTGTTAGAAGGGTTATCGAATCACGAGGAGAAATCCTTGCTTTTATTGTATAAGTTATATTTTCCCATGGTTTTACATTTGGTTGTTAACAACCATGGTACAGAGGATGACGCCAAAGACCTGTTCCAGGAAACCATGATTGTGTTATATGATAAGTCAAGAGAGGCGGGATTTATTCTGGAGGCTAAGTTAAAAACCTATTTATATGCTGTAGCAAGAAGGCTTTGGCTTAAGCAGTTGAATCGCCGGAATAAAACCCCTTTGAAATCTGCGGAATTCACCGGAGATGAAACAGAGACAGACATGCCGGATGATCTTCATGATCATGAGGAGAAAGAGGAAAGATTTAAAATAATGAGCCATGCATTATCAAAATTAGGTGAGCCCTGTAAAAGCCTGTTAGAAGATTTTTATTTAAGACAGATGTCTATGCAGGAAATAGCAGAAAAATTCGGTTATACCACCCCCGATAATGCCAAAACACAAAAGTATAAATGTCTGAACAGACTGAAGAAACTATTCTTTGACCGATATAAACAAACAGAGATTTCGTGATGAAAGACGAATTAAATTTTTTGGAAATTGCGGACCGATATATAGACGGGCAAATGGCGGAAGGTGAACGCCTTGAGTTTGAGGCATGGTGCAACGACAATGAGGATGCGCGGAAAATATTAAGTGAACAAATCCGGATCCGGTCTAGCCTGGCAGAACATGCTGATTTGGCCGACCTGAAAGCCAAAATAGGAATGGCTTATGATGCCTGGAAAAGACAGGAGGCAGAACAATATAAAGGAATTACAAATCAACCAGATTCCCCTACTCGCCTGATGCCATTCAGACCTTATTTATGGAGGGTAGCGGGTATTGCCGCCGCCATTGCCTTTATCATCACTTTAAGCGGAGTATTGATCAGCCACAATTACAACCTGCATAAGTTAAGCAGTTACACTATTTTGAGAAGGGAAATAGATAATATCAAGCGTTCTCAAAACAGCCTGATAAATGATATCCACAAGTCAAAATCAGGCCCTGTTAATCCGGGGCAATATGGAGGGACGGGATTTGCTTTATCCAATACCGGGTTAATAGCCACCAACGCCCATGTCATCACTGGCGCAGATTCTGTGTATGTGGAGACCAGCAAAGGAGAAGTTTTAAAAGCCACTATCGTTTATAAGGATCCCCATGCAGATCTGGCTGTTCTTAAAATCAATGATTCCTCTTTCAGGCTTCCTCCCCTGCCCTATGATCTGAAAGAAAAAGACAATGCAGCTCTGGGTGAAGAAGTATATACTTTGGGTTATCCGCGTGATGAGATCGTTTATGGAAAAGGTTATATCAGTTCTGAAACGGGTTATCTCGGAGACACTAATTCGTACCAGGTTTCTATCCCGGTTAACCCCGGCAACAGCGGAGGTCCGTTGATTGATAATAAAGGACGAATCCTGGGCATTGTAACAGGCAAACAATCTCCTTCCGATAATATCGCTTTTGCAGTAAAATCATCTTTCCTTTTAAGTATGCTTGACAGCATACCCGATGAATATAACAGAAGGGCTTTATTGCGGGAGAAAAATGTATTCCAACATCTCAGCAGAATAGATCAGATCAAAAAGCTGCAGCCGTATATTTTCTTAGTGAAAGTATATAATTGATTCCGGCGAAATATCCATTACAGATCCAGGGTCTGCTTCAATTTCTGATAACCGGCCTTACTTAGAGGTACTGCAGGACCATCTTTCAATAAAGCCACGTGATTTTCCTTTTCCATCGGATCAATACGGGTAATTTGTGCAATATTGACAATATAAGAACGATGTACCCGGACAAACTGAGAGGAAGGCAGGTTTTCTTCAAAAGACTGCATGGTTCTTTTCTTAAGAAAGGCTCCTTTAGCCGTATGTATCTTGACGTAATCATCCGCCGCTTCCAGCATAATGACTTCGTGCAACGGCACAATCCTGATTTTGCTCCCATCCCGGATCACGATACGCTGCAACTGCATATCCTTTGTCACAGAATCAACCAGGGTCTTCATCATGCTCTTATCATCTTTTTTCTGAGCCAAATATTTATTTACCGCCAGGTCAAATCTTTCCTGTGAAAAGGGCTTCAACAAATAATCTGTGGCATTAGCCTCAAAAGCTTTGATAGCATATTCATCGAAGGCTGTGGTAAAGATCACTGCCGGCGGCTCGTCCAATAATTCCAGCATTTCAAAGCCGCTGATCTTTGGCATTTGTACATCCAGAAAAATGAGATCCGGTTTATATTCCGAAATGGCTTTAACAGCTTCAAATCCATCGTTGCATTCCGCCATCAGTTGCAGATCAGGGAATTTCTGCACATATTCCTTCACTATTTCCCTCGCTAAGGGTTCATCATCTATAATAATTACTTTATGCATTGTATTGAGGTATTCTGAATATAACAATAAACGTATTATTCGATTGGTTAATTTCCATGAGATCATCCCGTCCATAAAGCAAATACAAACGCCGCCGGATAGATTTAAGCCCGAAACCAGTCCCGCTCTGCATCTGCATATCATTTTCATAAGGGTTGGAAACGGCCACTACCAGATAATGATCTGCTTTGCGTGCACGCAAACCGATCTCCACTTCGCCTGTAGTTCCATACAATCCAAATTTTATGGCATTTTCCATTAAGGGCTGCAAGATCAATGGCGGCATTCTGCAATTCAAAGCGTCCTCTGTCGTATCAAAAATAGTTTTTAACCTGTAACCAAAACGTACTTTTTCTATTTCCAAATACAATTTTAAATATTGCAATTCTTCTCCCACAGTGACCATCTGGTTGTCTTCGCGTTTCAAAGTCCCTCTGAGAAATTCGGATAATTGCTGCACCATCATACGCGCCTGTTCCGGCCTGCTGTGAATTAATGCATTAATAGAATTAAGGCTGTTAAATAAAAAATGCGGATGCAGTTGTTGCCTCAGTTTATATAATTCTGCCTCTTTAGAGATCCTTTCCACATCATCCTTCCGGCTCCTTTCATCTTTTTGTGCTTCCAGGCTTTTCCAGAAAAGGGTTACGGCAGTCATCAGGCTTATGTTGAGAAAACTGATACAAAATCTTATCGGGATAGATTTTTGCAATAATTCGTCATATTCCCCGTGCTGATAAACCAATAGTTCCAAAAGCCCTTTATCCACAAAACCCCACACCAGGGTAGCAATCGCACATAATGCAGACAGATAGATCATTACATCATTAGCAGGTTGATAATAGGTAAGGATATTACTTACCAGAATGCAGACTAAAGCAAGCAGAGTAAGGGTGACCGCACTGTCTGCCAGCGCCTTAATACCCGGCAATCCAAACCACTCCAGAATACTCGTTTGAACAATCACCCATACAACCCAATAGGCAATATATGCCACGTAAAATCTCCTTTGGGCTGTTAATGGTTCTGCCACTCAATCGCGTTTTTTTTGAAAACAATTAATAAAGGCATTCATTGTCAGTACGAATCCTTTCCGCTTTACTTTGCATCAAAGCTACATAAGCATCCGTATATTCAGGTTGCTCCAAATGAGAATACAACTGTAATCCGTCATTCAGTTGATTCAAAGACTGCAGCTCTGTTACTTCCAGGAATTTCCAATAAACCGGCTCGTCTCTGTAATTATAAAAAATAGTTTCCTCCTGTTCACCCAAAGTCATAGCCTTACTTAAAGCCTGTTGTTTATTTTCCGCCTGAATCAGCCGTAATTGTTCCTCGAACTGATCGGATTCTTTTGCTTCTGTAACCAATATCTGATAAACGAGCTTGGCAATATACCAATACATAGGATTTTATTTAAACGTTTACAAAAAGTCCCTTATTTCAATACCGGCCATCAAAATAACGCCGGTTAATACAAGCACTTTATTCGGATCCTGGATCTGTCCGTTAGACCTTTTTCTGTCGTCTACCCCCGCCATTATATGAGTAAGATTTGTCCGCACCTGCCAGTTGGGCGGAACGGCAATACGAACCCCGCCCCATACATTCGTCACATCAATTACCGCAGTTCCATTAATATCCGCCCTGCTGAGGTCTATCTCACTGCCTCCGCAAATATTGACCAAATCTCCCCCTTTAAAATTCTTGGAGATAACCATACGGCGTACTCCGCCAAAGACGGTCGTAACCTCCAGCCAATCGTCAATTGAAGAATTACTTGTATTTTTAAAAGTATTATCTGTGGCCGGTGGTATTTTCTGGTCCTTGCCTTCGGCAGGTTCTTCCCTGCCATAGGTTGAAGCTGTTCCTTCTGTCTCTGCTTCTCCCTTATCAGCAGTATTTGATTTTATATCATTGCTTTCCCAAGCCGGTTGCTGCCAGCGTTGATGCCAGCGCTGCTGCCAATATTCATGTCCCTTCCATTTATCTTTCCATTCAGGATGTTGCTCCAGGAACCAATCCCGCCGCGCTTCCCATCCGCGTCTCCTGATGAGAAACAGAATACCCAGCACTATGACCACTACAGGCCAGATAAATTTCGCTAAATCCATCACGGGCCATACAAAATTGCGCGCCAGAAATGCCAAACCGATCAGTATCAAAATAACCGAACCGAAATTATGAAAGCGAGAAGCGATCCCTGTAAACAATCCGATGGCAACAAGCAACATGGGCCAACTGAACAACCAACCCGGCATGGGTACGCCCAACACATTCAGCAGCCAAACCGCACCAATCACGATGACCCCTATCCCAATCCATTCTTTATGAGAATGTTGCATGTGCATGCAATGCTCCTTTTGCCTTTGGGCGTGACGTTCAAATTGAATTTTCCTTCTTTCATCACGCATCCGACGCCTGCTATCTCTCACAGAGTCTCTGTTCATTTCGTCCGACATCTTTATAATTTTCCTGCAAATCTACAATATGACGGTATCCATTCATAGCAGCAATAGGCTTTGGGGGAAATAATGTCGGTAAATATCCCGAATGTATCGGTAAAAGAGAAATGCATTGCTTATTTTTGTTGCGCATGGCAAAACAAAAGAACGATACACCCATGATGCAACAGCACCGGGCCATCAAAGCCAAATACCCGGATGCCATTTTGCTCTTCCGGGTAGGAGATTTTTATGAGACTTTCGAACGGGACGCTGTCATTGCTTCTGAAATATTAGGCATCGTACTCACCAAACGTTCCAACGGGGGCGCCTCGAGCGCGGATCTGGCAGGGTTTCCTCATCATGCCTTGGATACTTACCTTCATAAATTGGTTAAAGCCGGGTATCGTGTAGCTATCTGCGATCAATTGGAAGACCCAAAAGTCGCTAAAGGTCTTGTCAAGCGCGGAGTCACTGAAATGGTAACGCCCGGAATTACTTCCAACGAAAAACTCTTAGAAAATAAAACGAATAATTTCTTAGCCACCGTTCATTTAGACGGAAACAACAGTGGCATTGCCTTCCTGGATATTTCTACCGGTGAATTCTTCGTGGCCCAGGGGGATATTGAATACATGGACAAATTGCTGCAAAGCTTTCAACCGGCGGAGGTAATCTATCAAAGGAACAAACAAAAGGATTTCAGGGAATATTTCGGTCACAAAACCTCCGGAGGATTTTACACCTATACATTGGATGAATGGATATTCTCGGAAGCTTATGCCACAGAGACCTTATTGAAACACTTTGAAACGCTATCCCTCAAGGGTTTTGGTATAGAAGGCATGACTGCCGCGATCATCGCCGCGGGCGCATCCATCCATTATCTGAAAGAAACAGAACATCCCAATATCAGTCATATTACTTCTATCCGCAGGATAGACCAGGATGACTTTTTATGGATGGATAAATTTACGATCCGAAATCTGGAATTATTGCAAAGCGCTACGGCACAGGGTCAATGCCTGCTGAATGTATTGGACCATACTTTGACCCCCATGGGTGCCCGGCTGCTGAAACGATGGATCATTTTCCCGCTACGCGATAAAACAAGAATTGATGAAAGGTTGGATTTGGTCACCTTTTTAATAAAAGAACAGGACTTAGCTGCACAGATAGCCTATCATTTAAAACAGGCAGGCGACATGGAAAGGATTGTTTCTAAGATCCCGTTAAAAAAGATATCTCCGCGTGAAGTGATGCAGTTAGCCAAAGGGTTACAACAGGTCACAGCCATTAAACAACTTTGTACAGATGTAAAAAATAATTATTTAAAACGCCTCGCGGAACAATTAAATCCATGTGCACTGATATTGGAGAAAATTATACGTGAATTGGCAGATACACCGCCTGTACAGGTAGCAAAGGGGGGGGTAATAAACGACGGAGTAAATGAGACATTGGATGAGCTGCGGGAGATAGCTCATTCGGGTAAGGATTATTTGCAGAAAATGCAGAAAAAAGAGATTGAAACCACAGGCATCAGCTCGCTGAAAATAGGTTTCAATAATGTTTTTGGTTATTATTTAGAAGTGACTCATACTCATAAAGATAAGGTTCCGCCGGACTGGATACGCAAGCAAACGCTGACTACCTCCGAAAGATATATTACACCCGAGTTGAAAGAATATGAAGAAAAAATAACCGGAGCAGAAGAAAAAATCTTAGCATTAGAATTGCAGATCTTTGAAAATTTATTAGCCAAATTACAGGAGTATATTTCACCGATCCAATTAAATGCACATGTCTTTGCTCAGTTGGATTGCATGCTGTGCTTTGCGCATAATGCGCAACAATATCATTATCACAGGCCCGATGTCAATGAAGGAAATGACCTGACTATCAAAGAGGGACGCCATCCGGTCATCGAACGAACGCTTCCTGCGGGTGAAAGCTACGTCGCTAATGATCTGCAACTGAATAAAGATGATCAGCAAATTATTATTCTTACAGGTCCCAACATGAGTGGTAAATCGGCATTATTACGCCAAACAGCTCTCATCACCCTAATGGCGCATATTGGCAGTTATGTGCCGGCTGCTGCTGCTTTTATCGGATTAACCGATAAAATCTTTACACGGGTGGGGGCTTCGGATAACCTGAGCGGCGGAGAATCTACCTTTATGGTAGAAATGAATGAAACCGCCAGCATTATTAATAACATTACCCCCCGCAGCTTAATTTTATTGGATGAGATCGGGCGGGGAACCAGCACTTATGACGGTATTTCCATTGCATGGAGTATCGTAGAATATTTGCATAATTATACTCCCGATCGCCCTAAAACTTTATTTGCCACTCATTATCATGAATTAAATGAACTGGAAAATAAGTTGGAACGTGTGAAGAATTTCCATATTGCCAATAAAGAAGTGGGAAACAAAGTGATCTTTTTAAGGAAACTTACCCCCGGAGGAAGCCGCCATAGCTTTGGTATTCATGTGGCTAAGATGGCGGGAATGCCGCCTGAACTGATCGAAAGAGCCAATGATATCCTTTCCCAATTGGAAGAAAAACATCTGGCAAAACCTATAGAACAAAAATTGAAAAAAACGATCCCTGCGCAATATCAGCTCAGTATTTTTGATGCACAATCGGAAGTTTTCGAAGAAATACGCAAGCTTTTGGAAAACACAGATATCAACAGATTAACACCTGTAGAGGCGCTGCTGAAATTGAATGAGATCAAAGAAAAGATGCGGTGAAAAAATTCTAAGTACTAAGATATTCTTTCCTATCCCTGGTCATAATTATTCCTATAATCTTCTTTCACTTTCTTGACCTTCCTCTCCACCGACTTTTCTAATTCCTCCTGATATGCTGCTAATTTTTCAGCCACTGCTTTATCGTAACTGCCAATTATTCGAGCTGCTAAAATCCCCGCATTTTTTGCGGCATTTAAAGCAACCGTCGCGACCGGAATCCCATTGGGCATTTGAAGAATAGATAAGATAGAATCCCATCCATCCATGGAATTGGAAGATTTGATCGGAACACCGATAACGGGAAGGGTGGTAAGCGAAGCTGTCATTCCTGGCAAATGTGCCGCTCCGCCTGCTCCGGCAATGATTACCTTTAAGCCGCGTTCTCTGGCAGTCTTCGCATATTGAAACATCCGTTCCGGTGTACGGTGAGCCGACACAATAGTCAGCTCGTATTCTACTCCTAATTCTTCTAAAACTTCCGCTGCCTGTTTCATAGCGGGTAAGTCGCTGTCGCTTCCCATAATAATTCCTACCATAATGCTACTTTTTTGCCGTTACTTTAACTGTTTTATTTACTTTTTGGATATCCGCACTTAATTCTTCGGGGTTATTATTTACTAAAGTGATATGCCCCATTTTTCTCCCCGGCCTCGTTTGTTCTTTAGCATACCAATGCAAATAGGCACCCTGGATTTTCAGGATCTCATCCTGGTTTTCAATTTGTGCCGGCCCGGTTTCGCCGGCTGCGCCGATCAAATTCACCATGGCTGATGCCGTATGTAATTTGGTGCTACCCAAAGGTAACCCCATTAATATTCTCAGCATCTGATCAAACTGGGAACTATAAGCCGCCTCAATAGTGGAATGTCCACTGTTATGAACCCTGCAGGCTGTTTCATTGACCCAAATAGTTTTATCTTTATTCAAAAACATCTCCACTGCGAAAACCCCCGGTGAGTTCAATCGTTGGGCCACCGTTCTCGCAATCTTTTCTGCTTCTTTTGCCAAAGATGCATCCAATGTGGATGGCATCAGCAGATAATCCAATAAATTGTACTCCCGGTTGAAGACTAACTCCACCACGGGGTAATTCACCACATTTCTTTTCTCATCTGCTACCACCACTACCGAAATTTCTTTATCTACATCAGCGGGTGTTTCATAAATCGAAGGGGTTTTAAGTTGCTTGTCCAATTCCTCCGCAGATAGCAAAAGCTGAACACCTCTCCCGTCATATCCGCCTTTCTTTGATTTCTGAAAAAGTGGAAACGGGGCATTCTTTTTGGGCAAATCTTTCCAGTTCTCCAATTCAAAATAAGGAGCTGTAGGAATTTCATTTTCAACATAGAAAAACTTCTGAGCCGATTTATCCTGAATGAGAGCCAAAGCTTCAGGGTCAGGAACTACTTTTTTCCCGATAGACTGCAGATAGCGCAGAGCTTTGGCGTTGACGTGTTCAATCTCAATCCCGACAGCATCCAAATCTTTTCCAAAATCAATCACCGTCTGATAATCCGCAAAATCACCTTGCACAAAATAATCGGCATGCCTTGCACAAGGGGCATTGGATGAAGGATCTAACACATAAATTTCCACAGGATATTGCAATGCATTTTGCAAAAACATATATCCTAACTGTCCGCCCCCTAAAATTCCGATTTTCATGCACGCGAAGATAAAGGATAATGGCTTAATCCTGCGCTATGTTTTCCTCTTCTACAAAGTATCTTCAATGAACATTTTGCAATATGTAAACATAAAAAGACATAAAACAAAACAGCCCTGCATTTGCAGGGCCTTAAGCGGACCGGACGAGACTCGAACTCGCGACCTCCGCCGTGACAGGGCGGCATTCTAACCAACTGAACTACCGATCCAAAAAACCTATTTCAAATATCTTTTAATTATCTAAACGGACCGGATGAGACCCGAACCCGTCTCTACGGCCGTAGAGACCGTGACAGGGCGGCATTCTAACCAATTGTCTCTACGGACGTAGAGACCGATCCGAATAAACTCTATTTCAAATATCTTCTTTATCTCGTCTTAAAAGGCTGCAAAGATAGTCAGTTTTGTGCCATTTTTACAAAACTTTCAAAAAAATATTTTAGACGTATCTTTACCGCGTCAAATAAGTGATTTTATTATGACTTTACAATTTTTGGACTTCGAAAAGCCTATCGAAGAGCTGTATCAGCAGTTAGACCAGGTGAAACAAGTAGGTGAAAAATCCGAAGTGGATGTATCTTCTACGATTAATGAACTTCACCAAAAGATACAGGAGACCAGGAAAAATATTTTCAGCAATCTTACCAGTTGGCAACGCGTGCAGCTTAGCCGCCATCCGAACCGCCCCTATACTATGGCGTATATAGAGCGCGTTTGCAATAAATTCATTGAATTTCATGGTGACAGAAACGTGAAGGACGACAAAGCCATGATTGGAGGAATGGGGGAAATAGACGGCATGCCGGTTATGTTTGTAGGACAGCAGAAAGGTGTAAACACAAAGATGCGCCAGCTTAGGAACTTTGGTATGCCCAATCCCGAAGGATACAGGAAAGCCCTGCGGCTGATGAAGCTGGCTGAAAAATTTAATATTCCCATTGTAACCTTTATTGATACTCCGGGAGCTTACCCGGGCCTAGAAGCTGAAGAACGCGGGCAGGCAGAAGCAATTGCCAGAAATCTTTTCGAAATGGTAAAACTCAGGGTACCTGTTATCTGCATTATTATCGGGGAAGGGGCCTCGGGGGGAGCCTTGGGGATTGGCATCGGCGACAAGGTATTTATGCTGGAAAATTCCTGGTATTCGGTGATCTCTCCGGAAAACTGTTCCACCATATTATGGCGAACCTGGGATTTTAAAGAACAGGCAGCCGAACAACTGAAACTTACCTCAGATTATATGAGCAAATTCGGCTTAGTAGATGGTGTTATCCCCGAACCTTTAGGAGGCGCTCATGTGGATTATGGCACTATTTCCAATTCCATCAAAAAAGTGATATTGGATTCCCTGAATGAGTTGGTCCCCTTATCTCCCGATGAGCGTATTAGTAACCGGATTGAAAAGTTTTCTAAAATGGGGTTTTTCAAAGACGAGAATGAAAAAAATTAAGAATTAATCTTTATATGAAACTTTCTGAAATCAGAGGAACCGGCGTAGCCCTAGTTACGCCGTTTAAGCACAACGGACAAATAGATTTTCATGCGCTGGAAAAAATTATTCAACATGTAATAGAAGGCGGTATCAGTAATATTGTGAGTCTGGGTACCACAGGAGAAACTCCCACCTTGTCACACGAAGAAAAAAAAGATATTATCAAATTCACCATAGAAAAAGTAAACAGTCGCGTACCGGTGATAGTGGGTATCGGAGGTAATAACACGCAGGAAATAATTCATTGCATGGAAACTTACCCCCTGGACAAAACATTAGCCATCCTCAGCGTTTCGCCTTACTACAGTAAACCATCCACCGAAGGGCTGTATCAACATTATAAAACTATTTCACAAGCTGCGCCGAAACCTGTCATTTTGTATAATGTGCCGTCACGCACCGGGCGGAACATTCCCGCTGAAATCACCCTTAGGTTGGCAAAAGACCTTGAAAATATCGTAGCTATCAAAGAAGCGTCAGGTGATATGGTGCAGTGCATGCATATCATTAAACACAAGCCGGAAGATTTTACTGTCGTTTCCGGTGATGACATGCTGGCGATGCCTCAAATTGCCTGTGGAATGGAGGGAGTAATCTCTGTCGCTGCCAATTATATGGCGCAGGATATGTCAAAAATGATTCATGCTGCCTTAGAAAGCCGGTTTGAGATGGCACGTGAACTGCATTTTACCATGATGAAGGGATTTGAATTAATGTTTGCAGAAAATAATCCGGCAGGCATTAAAGCCTTTCTCTCTGCCGCCGGTTTATGCAATAATCATTTGAGACTGCCGGTAGTACCCGTAAGCGAGCCTTTAATGAAGCAGATAAAGGAATACATAAAGACATACGGTTCTTGAACATTTTTTAATGAACAGCATGAGCATGAAAAGAAAGATCTTTTTGTTTATCACACTGCTCATTATTTGCTCATCCAGTCTCGCTGCGCAATACCGCTTATCTATTTATATAAAAGAAATTCCAGACAGTCCTGCAGATCCGCATATATTCTTAGCCGGAAATATGAATAGGTGGAATCCTTCAGATCCTTCATTTCAGTTAAAAAAGAGGAATAATAAATTCCAAATTATGCTTCATCCTTTGAAGCATGGAATTTACCAGTTTAAGTTTACTCGGGGCAGTTGGAAAAAGGTAGAGTGTAAGTATAATAGTGAAGACATCCCTAATCGTACCATAGATCTTTCATCTGATACCACCATCCATCTGACAATTGCCGGATGGGAAGATCATTTCCCGCCCGTATCAAAACATCATACTATGAGTCCTCATGTAACTATCATTGACACTGATTTTGCGATCCCTCAGCTTCACCGTACACGCCGGATATGGGCTTATCTGCCGCCAGATTACAAGACTTCAGGGAAAAGATATCCAGTGCTTTATATGCAGGATGGACAGAATCTTTTTGATGCAGCCACGTCTGCTTATGGAGAATGGGGAGTGGATGAAATATTAGATAGCCTGTCCCAAAGAGGATATCCCAACATTATAGTTATAGGCATTGATAACGGAGGTGATCATCGGATCAATGAATATGATCCTTACAATAATCAAAAATACGGAAAAGGAGAAGGTAAAGAATATGCCACATTTCTTGCCAATACATTGAAACCTTTTATAGATAAGCATTTTCGTACACTTCCCGGACCAGAAAATACAGGTATTGCAGGCAGTTCTATGGGTGGATTGATTTCATTTTATACTTGGTTAAAATATCCGGATGTTTTCGGCAAAGCAAGTATATTCTCTCCTTCCTTCTGGATTGCACCTGAAATAAAAAATGATATTCATTTGAATGATCCTCAAAAAGCGGAAAAGGTGTTCTTCATTGCCGGTGATGCAGAAAGCCAAACGATGGTTTCAGATATGAAAGATATTTATAACAATCTTTTACATCAGGGAATGCCTTCACCTAATATCCAATTGAAAGTCGTTCCCCGTGCTCAGCACAGCGAAACTTACTGGCATAAAGAATTTCCCTACGCTTATGTTTGGCTGTTTGCTGCCCCACATGAATAATTAATTATGCAGAATTCCTGCCTGCATTAATTAATCCAAAAGAACAACGGATCACCAGTTTCTCATACACAGTTTTTAATGCACTCTCTTCTTCGGTCTTATGATTTTCCCTGAGTTGGGTTAATGCATACTGCTGTATGGTAGCCAATGGCAACACGATCCTTTCCCTCATCTGAATAGATTGCTGATCAATGGGATAATTATCCATCAGATCTTTATTCCCCGACAGTTTCAGGATATATCGTTTTGTCCTTTCAAATTCCGCATGCAACATTTTCCATAATGTTCCGTAATCAGGATGCCTGGATAAAAATTCCGTCAACGGGAAAAAGCTTTTTTTCATGGACATCTCACAATTATCCATAAGCGTTTTAAAGAAAAGAGAGTTTTTATATAATTTTTTTACCGCATTCCATTTGCCCTGTTTTTCTAATTTCTCCAATGCACTGCCTACTCCGTAATAACCGGGTACATTTTGCTTTAACTGGCTCCATGAACCCACGTAAGGCACTGCACGCAGGCTGTCTAAACTCAACCGGGCATTTGCTTTCCGTTTAGAAGGCCGGCTCCCGATATTAGTAGCCGCATAATAACGAAGCGGACTGGCATAATTCAAATATTCAAGGAATTGCGGATCAAACTTCAATACCTGAAATGCTGCATAACTTTCATCTGCCAGGTGCTGAAAAAGCGCTTCCTCTTCTTTTGTCAGCAAAGTTTTTCTGGAAGCAAATAACTCATTGCTGATGCCGGCATTAATGAGTTGTTCCAGATTAAACTGGGCAGAATCAATGGTGCCGAAATTAGAGCTTATCGTTTGTCCCTGAATGGTCAATTGAATTTCTTTAGAGGAAATATTCGGACCCATGGAAGCATAAAACTTATGCGTCTTTCCCCCCCCTCTTGCCGGTGGTCCTCCCCTGCCATCGAAAAAGATAACCTCTATACCATATTGCCTTGACACAGCAGTAAGCGATTCTTTTGCCTTATAAATACTCCAGTTAGCCATCAGGTAACCCCCATCCTTAGTGCCATCCGAAAAACCCAGCATGATTGTCTGGGTATTCCCCCGGTTGGTAATATGTTTCCTGTAAACTTTATTCTGATATAAAGATTCCATGACTCCGGCGGCTTGCTGCAGATCTTCAATAGTTTCAAATAACGGGATAATATCCACTGCCAGAGTTTCCCTTTTCCAACCGCTCATCATGAAAAACCCGAAAACTTCCATCACATCCAAAGGACTGGTGGCGTGGCTGATGATGTAGCGGTTACATCCTTCTTCTCCATTAAACTTCTGAATGGTTTTCATAGTGTAAATAGTTTGCAACGTATCTCTGTACAGTTCATCCTTAATGGAATCAGGTTCTATCCATGTATTGATCTTCAATATAGCTTCAATCTTTTCCTCATCACTAAGCTGTTTATAGTTATCGGGAAGCAAACCGGTATGTTTCGACAGATATTCCATCATAGGTTTATGAATGGAGCTATCCTGCCTGACATCCAGTGAAGCAAAAAACAGTCCGAATAAATTCATTTTACAGATCAGTTCATCCACCAACTCTATAAAAAGATCATTGTGATCATTCTGCAACACATCCCGGATCTTATGTAAAATTTGAAGAATATCCTCTTTTGTAATATCCAATTTATGCCCGGGAATAAAAAGGTTACGATACAGGGTATTTTCCAATTCTGTCACTAGACCTTCCACACCTTTAAAAGTCAGGCGGCGTTTCATTCTCCGGACATCCAGATAATAACATTTCAGAATGGCGCCGCGCAGCGCTTCCGCCACTTTTAAAGTAGTATCCGCGTGAACAAAGGGATTACCGTCTCTGTCGCCACCCGGCCAGAATCCCATGCGAATTATCGGATGTACATTTTTATTAAATCCTTCGAACTGATCTTTTAACTCAAAGGCAATATTTCCTGCAGCCTGGTAAAAAACATTTTCCAAAGACCATATCAGGCTCACAGCCTCATCATAAGGCGTCGGCTTTTCCTTTTTGAGAAAAGGAGTTTTACCCAATTGACGTAAATAAGAATTAATCTGGGTAGCGCTTCCTTTTATCAATGCTTTTGAAAGATCATGAATGATTCCCAGCACTTCACCGGGATAAAATTGCGTGGGATGTGCAGTAAGTGTCAGCCGGACTGAAAAATCCTTCAACTTCTCTGCAAGTTCCTGTTGCTTTTTGTTCTCAAATGTTTCCGACATTAACTGCTTAATAGTTCCCTGGCCCTGCATATCATGTAACTGACGGAAAGCAGCGTCTTCCAGCGCATCAAAAAGGACCACCTGCCGTTCAGTATATTGAATAAAACGGAAAAGCAGATCAATTTTATCTCTTTCGTTTTTATATCCGGTATAATGCTTAAAAAAATTATTGATAATGTATAGCGGGCTCTTTTTTTTCTGATAACACTCTTCGCAATAGATCAGAAAGAGAGACAACAACACGCCTGTTTTTTCCACCCGGTGAAAAGGGAGGGCCGTAAAAAGGCTGTTATATAACTGAAACTTGGTGCCGATTAGATTTTTAAAAAGAGAAATCTTATTATTTGATAAATCATTCATTAAAGTAAGTGCTTTGTTTGCAAAAGTATAAAAATTTTGGGAAAGTATTAGATGACTGATATATCTTCTATTTTTGCAACATGACTGATTTAAAGAGACTATTCGGAGAAGCGTATAATCCAGCGAGTTTTTTCCTCATCGCAGGTCCCTGTGTGATTGAAAATGAAGAATTACTGATGACAGTATCAGAAAAAGTAAATACCATTTGCAGGAGATTATCCATTCCGTATATTTTTAAATCTTCTTATCGGAAAGCCAATCGTACCCGATTGGATTCTTTCACCGGGATCGGGGATGAAAACGCCCTTCATTTGTTAAAAAAGGTGAAGGATAAATTGAAAATCCCTGTTACCACTGATATTCATTCCCCTGCAGAAGCGGCCATGGCAGCGGAATATGCCGATGTGTTGCAAATACCTGCTTTCCTCTGCAGGCAGACGGATCTGTTAGTAGCCGCCGCTGACACGGGCAGGGTGGTGAATGTCAAAAAAGGCCAGTTTGTGAGCGGACCTGCGATGAAATTTGCGGTGGATAAAATCCGGCAATCTGGAAATGAACAGATCCTGCTTACAGAGCGCGGAACTACGTTTGGTTACCAGGATCTGGTAGTGGATTACAGGAATATACCCTGGATGCAGGCTCATCAGGTTCCCGTTGTCATGGATTGCACTCACTCTCTGCAGCAACCTAACCAGACAAGCGGCGTTACCGGAGGAAATCCACAACTGATCGGCACGCTCGCCAAAGCTGCTGTGGCAGCCGGTGTCGATGGTATTTTCATAGAGACACATCCTGATCCGGCTCATGCACTTTCAGACGGAGCCAATATGCTGAAATTAGATCTGATAGAGGAATTATTGGCAAGATTAGTTCCTATCAGAAAAGCAATATTTTACGATAAATAAGGAGCGCCGGTCAATTATTCCTGTTTTGCCATTCGTTTTGGAGTCGTAACCTGATTCACATTTATATCCGTTGTTCCAGTTCTGGATGCATCCCGTTTTTCTGCATAATCCCTGGCAGCCTTTACAAAATTAACAAAGAGCGGATGCGGGTTCTCTACTGTACTCTTTAGTTCAGGATGAAATTGTGAGCCGATGAAAAAGGGATGATCTTTTAATTCCACGATTTCCACTAATCCGGTTTCAGGATTTTTTCCGCTGGCTATCATTCCTGCATTTTCAAATTCTTCCAGATAAGCATTATTAAATTCATAGCGATGGCGATGCCTTTCCGAAATATGATTCTTCCCATAAATTTTATAAGCCAGCGTTCCGGATTTGATATCACACGGATAAGCCCCCAGGCGCATCGTTCCGCCTTTGGCAGTGATTTTCTTTTGCTCTTCCATCAGATCAATGACAGGTTCAGTTGTACCCGGATTCACTTCCGTAGTATTTGCATCTTTCATCCCTAATACATCACGTGCAAATTCGATCATCGCGCATTGCATACCGAGACATATTCCAAAGAAAGGGATCCCTCTTTCCCGTACATACTGCACTGCGGAGATCTTTCCTTCAATGCCCCGGTTCCCGAATCCCGGCGCCACCAGCACCCCATCCAGGTTGGCTAATTTTTCTTCAATATTTTCTTTGGTTAAAAACTCGGAATGGATGTTCTGTACTACCACCTTACATTCATTGACGGCGCCGGCATGAATGAATGACTCTAAAATGGATTTATACGCATCCTGCAGCTCCACATATTTCCCTATTAAACCAATCGTGATCTTTGATTTTGGATATTTTAATTTATTTAAAAACTCACGCCACTTACTTAAGTCAGGCTCCTTCGTCACGGGGATACGTAACTTTTGCATACAGATCTGGTCGAGTCTTTCCTGCATCATTTCCATGGGCACTTCATAAATAGTGGGTACATCCGATGCTTCAATAACCGAGTCAACCGTTACATTACAAAACAGGGCAATTTTCTTTTTCAAGTCATTATACATTGGTTCTTCTGTTCTGCACACGATCACATCAGGATGCACACCTGCCTCACTCAACTGACGAACAGAGTGTTGTGTCGGCTTGGTTTTTAATTCCTTGGCAGCTTTTAAATAAGGTATTAATGTCAGATGGACTACCAGGCAATTTTCAGACCCTAATTCCCATTGCAACTGACGGACTGATTCAATATAAGGCAGGGATTCTATATCGCCCACCGTTCCTCCGATCTCGGTAATTACAATGTCGTATTTGCCATTATTTCCCAGCAATAAGATCCGGCGTTTTATTTCATCTGTGATATGCGGAATGACCTGGACGGTTTTACCCAAATAAGCGCCTTCACGCTCCTTGGTAATCACGGTTTGATAAATACGCCCGGTGGTTACGTTATTGGCCTGAGAAGTAGGCGTATTCAAAAATCTCTCATAATGTCCGAGATCGAGGTCTGTTTCAGCGCCGTCTTCGGTAACGTAACACTCTCCATGTTCGTATGGATTGAGCGTACCCGGATCCACATTAATATACGGGTCAAATTTTTGGATGGTGACACGTAAGCCCCTGGCTTGCAAAAGTTTGGCAAGCGATGCGGCTATAATTCCTTTCCCCAAGGAAGAAGTAACTCCGCCCGTAACGAAGATATATTTTGCCATAAAAAAATCTTTTTTGAAATAAAACTGACCTGATAGGGGTTGAACTGCGATTTTGCGTCCCGGTCAATAAAAAACTTCCCTGAGGTCATGCAAAGGTACATCTTTCAGATGGAATTTGTAAACTTCACCTAAATAATTTTTCCGTAATTTGCGGAATCCTTTTTCTGTTTTATGGATAAGAACATGCCTGTAACCTTTCCGGAGAATGTGCCCAAATATATTTCAGTAGCAGATGCTATACTGGCTGCGATCAGAGATGGTGAATTCGGGAAAGGAGAACAATTGCCCTCCATCAATGAATTAAGCGAAGCTTACTTATTATCGAGAGATACGGTAGAGAAAGCATATAAAGAATTACGTCGCCAGGGAATTATTGAACCCGTAAAGGGCAAAGGATATTTTATCAGCCGGGTGGATGTAGATGCACCATTAAGAATTCTATTAGTGCTTAATAAAATAAGTAACTATAAAAAGCAAATATATAATGCCTTCGTGCAGACTTTAGGATTCAGCGCTACCGTAGATCTTCAGATCCATCACAGCAATGTGGAATTATTTCACAACCTGATAGCCGCTAATTCGGGCAAGTATGATTATTATGTCATCATGCCTCATTTTTATGAAAAGCAGCAGGAAGTTATAGATATTATGAATAAAATACCTGCCGAAAAGCTCATTTTACTGGACAAAGACCTGCCGGACTACACCGATAAATTTGCCGCTGTCTATCAGGATTTTGAAAATGATATTTATAATGCATTGGATGAAGCGCTACCCCGGTTAAAGCACTATAAACGCCTCATTTACATTAATCCTAACCTGACTCCTTATCCGGACGAGATCAGGAAAGGGTTTTGGCGATTTTGCAGAATGCACGATTTTGCTTTTTCCATCCTGGACGGAATAGAGGCTGACACTAAAATACATGCCGGAGATGCTTTTATCGTGATAGAAGAAAACGACCTGACAACTTTAGTTAAAATATGCAGAACTAAAGAGTTAGAAGTTGGAAAAGATATAGGCATCATTTCATACAACGAAACCCCGCTGAAGGAAATTCTGCTCGATGGAATCACGGTCATTTCTACAGATCATGAGAAGATGGGAGAAACCGTGGCAAAAATTATCATGGAGAAAAAAAGTGAGGAAATAAAAAATCCGTTTAGCCTGATCACAAGGAAATCATTGTAGGTTGATATCCTGAGATCATACCCTCAAAATCAATATGAAAATAGTAGGTTTGCTCTTTTAGCAGCCAATATAAATCTGTAAATGTATTATGCGAAAACCCGTGTTAACGATCCTGGGCCTTATTTTCAGTGTATCGGTCATTTGGTCCGGATGGTACATGATTCATCAAACAAATTCCGTAGAGGATAAAATAGAGACAACCATACGGGAGAAGGATCCGGATCCAACAAAATCCGCTGCCATTAAACATGAACCGGGGCATTTACGGGATCGGGGCCATCATTTCCGAAAAAAAACAAAACAGGATTCTACCGTTAAAAAAAATACCTTAGACCTAAAAGAGGAGATAAGCAAAAAGGAGCGGGAAAATCTATGGGATATTAAAATTCCCGAAACCTTACCGGGCTCTATTTTACCTGATCACCGTATTGTAGCTTATTACGGGAATCTTTATTCCAAAAAAATGGGGGTTTTAGGCGAATATCCGCCCGGCACCATGCTTGAAAAGCTGAAGCAAACCGCTAAAGCCTGGCAGACAGCAGATCCTACAAAGAAAGTGATACCGGCTCTTCAACTCATTACTGTTTCAGGGCAAGGATCTCCGGGAAAAGATGGCAAATACCGGTTAAGGATGCCTTTCAGCATGGTGGATAGTGTTTTGAATATGGCTGACAGGATCCATGCATTGGTTATCCTCGATTTTCAGGTAGGAAAGAGCACAGTTGAAATGGAGATCCCCAGGTATGAAAAATATCTTCAAATGCCCCACGTGGAGCTTGCCGTAGATCCGGAGTTTTCCATGAAGACGGATAACGCACCAGGAACCCGTATAGGCACGCTGAGCGCAGCTGATATCAATTTCTGCGTGAATTATCTCAAAGATTTAGTTGATAAATACCATCTTCCGCCAAAAGTCTTAATAGTGCACCGGTTCACACAGGATATGGTTACCGGTTACAGAGACATACATCTATGTTCCCAGGTACAGATCGTTATGGACATGGACGGGTGGGGGCATCAGGCCCTGAAGAAAAACACTTATTTTCGTTATATATACAGCCAGCCTGTAGAATATACGGGGTTCAAATTGTTTTACAAAAATGATACGAAAAAAGGTGGCAAGTTGATGACGCCGGAAGAGGTGTTGCAATTGTATCCTCAACCGGTATATATCCAGTATCAATAGGTGTTTAGGGCTTTAATCCGTTTCCATAACCCACAAAAAGAATCGAGATCAGAATAGCTGCAATACCTGCCGTGATAGTAATCAGCGTTCTTCTTTTTACCATTTTCCATTCCTTTAAAACAAGTCCCCAAATATTGGCTACCAGGATGATGAATGCCATATGCAATATCCATGAACTGGCTCCATTACCTAATTTAGTTTCTCCCATGCCGTAAAAGAAAAATTGCAAAAACCAGGTAGTACCGGCTGCAGCAGACAACAAATAATTTTTCATTAAGGGAGCTTTTTTATCTCCATAATCACCGTAGCTTTTATTGCGTATATTTAGAATAACGCACCAGATAAAATTTGTTGTAAGCCCTCCCCAGAGTAATACCACGAAGATGACATTATTTTGAAATAAAGGATCCACACCGCGCTGTACCGCCATCTGTGCCATAGGTGTGCCGGCTTCAATGCCATAATTGAAGCATGCGCTGAGGATGCCGGAAATAACAGCTACGATCAACCCTGTCCCTATCTTATATTGTATGGCGTTTTCCTCTTTATTCCCTTTCTTCTGTTGAGTAATATCTTTATCTTTCATCATTCCCGCCTTGCCTGAAATAGCAATACCAATTAAACAGATCGCTACACCAATTAAAATATAATGTCCCCAATCATGACCCATCAATTCGGTAAAAGTCACTTTACCCGGATGATAGGAAAAATCATAATACACAGCAGGCAACAAAGCGCCAAAGGCAGCAGTCAGCCCAAGGATCACAGAATTACCCAGGGACATTCCCAGATAACGGACACCTAATCCGTAGGTCAACCCGCCTATTCCCCACAGCACACCCATAAAATAGGTCCACCATAAAGTGCTCCAGTTTGTGGAATGAATAATGCCGGTAAAACCGGGAACCGTCAGCCAGGCAGCCAGGGTGGGGATAATAAGCCAGGAAAAGAATCCGCCGATGATCCACATGCTTTCCCATGCCCATTTTTTTACTTTCATATAAGGCATATAGAAGCTCCCTGCAGCTGCTCCGCCGATAAAATGATAAATAACGCCGATGATTACACCCATAAATGAATTTGTGATTTAAGTGAAATAGTTAAGATATTGAGTTATTTTAAATTTGCATTGAGGTTGAAAAATGTTGACAGGTTTCATTAGCCGGTGTAAAGGCTCCTTTTGCCACACATCATATAATGCCACCGCGGCGCCAAGCGAAGAAGCATGCTTATCATCCGTCATATATATTTTCCAACCGGGTAAGAAAGACTGCAATGATTCCATGAATAATTTATTCTGGATAAATCCGCCGCTGATATATAAGCTTTTCACCTGCTGACTGATCAATTCAATGGATATCTTTTGCAAAAATGTCAAATCCAATATTAGCTTTTGATAGGCATGCTCGAAAGAGGGAAAACAGGAAAGATCCGGCGGAGATTTTTTTAAATCAGGAAAAGGACCGGTACCATGCATGGTTTGGGGGTAAAAAACTTTTTGCTCCGATTGATCTTTAAATAAATCGTTTAATATATTTTGATCAGGGACCACAGAGGAATGATATCCCTTTCTTTTCTCAAAATGTTTTTCCAGTCTTTCCACCTGATAATCGTATTCATTCCCTAAAAAAAGCCTCGAAGATCCTACCCTATGCCCGATGTCCAACAAATAATACAAACAGTCTTTCGCGTAATTCTCATCATCCATCTCTCCTTTAAAAAAAGGATTTAATGTAATATTCCAGGTACCGGAAGAAAGCATTACAAAAGGTTCTTCATCCGTATAGACAAAAGGCAGCAATGCCGCTGAGCTGTCATGAATACCAATACCCACAGGGATATTTTTACCGTTAAAGCTTACCCTGTCAAAAGTTTTGGCACTTTCTGCGGGAGGAAGCAGTCCGGACAATTTCTCTTTCTGAAGCCAGGAATGGTAATGCCTTTTTCTAAAATCCCATAAGCCTGTATGACATCCTACACTGGTGATGTCTGCATGATCTTTACCGGAAAATAAAAAATTAAAATACTGCGGAAGATGAAGGCTTGTTTTAATTCTGACAAAATGTGAAGGCTTATAATATTTGAGCCAATACAACTGAATTCCGCTGTTCAGCATATCCAGAGCCGGTGATCCGGTCTGTTTCGAAAAAGATTCTTTACCACCAAATAGTTGATAGAAACCTCCGCAAACATCATCCTGCAGAGGTTTCATATAATCGTACAAAGGGGTTACCGGTTTACCTGTTTCGTCCAAATGAACCAAAGCTGCTCCATGGGTGGAGAAATTAATGGCTTTTATATCATAATCAGGATTTTGCAAAGCGGTATGAATTTTATCCTTCATCCATCCCGCGATAGCCAACAAATCTTCACAAGCGTCTCCATCCTCATCCCTGGTATCAGGAATAACAGCCCCCGTGTCCTCCATAACCTGATAATTGTGATCAAATACCAGGAACTTTTTATAAGTACGTCCGATATCGAAAATAGCAATAGATGGAGACATGAATAAATTAAAATGGAAAAATTAAAAATTAAAAAATAAACACCATGTTACTTAATGATAATTCAGATGATTTTTTAGCAATCGAACCAAGTATTCTTTTCAATTTATACTTTTAAATTTTTTCATAACCCTGTCGCAACGGTCTTGTCTCCTCTTTGTCTGATCAACTCTTTCCGCACATTCAAAGTCCTGTAAACACCTATCGGGTCTAATGCTCCTCCTTCCTGTAACCTGGCTTCGGCGATCAGGGGACGTAAATCTGTCCGGAAAGCATCCTGCAATATTTCCTGAGCTGACACCGGATCATTCTGTTCCTGGGATTCCATTAATTTATTTTCATCTACCAATAACGCTTGTGCAAAAGCCAATTTTATGGCTTCCACCGACTGCAGCAGATCCTCCAAAGGATCTTTAATATTATGGCTGGCATCTATCATCCAGCTCAAGTATTGCATGGGATGATTTTGGGATTTCAACCCTTCTACCAATTCGTGAAAAATTAAAAATAGCTGATATGGCTTTATACTCCCGGTTGTCAGGTCATCATCGGCATATTTGGAATCATTAAAATGAAATCCTCCTAATTTTCTTTCTGCCAATAAAGTAGAAACAATTTGTTCAATATTAGTATTAGGAAGATGATGGCCCAAGTCAACTAAGGTTTTAGCTCTTTCACCTAACTTATTGACAAGAAGGAATGACGTTCCCCAATCGGGGATCACGGTCGCGTAAAAAGCCGGTTCAAAGGGCTTGTATTCAACCAGCATCTCAAAGTTATCAGGCATTCCTTTATAAATTTCCTGTAAGGAATCCATGGTTCTTTGAAGAGCCTTCCGGATATTATGCTGCCCGGGAAAAATAGCGCCGTCTGAAAGCCATACTGACAATACATTCGTTCCGAGTTCGACTCCATATTTCACCACTGCTAAGTTATGAGCAATCGCCTGATCGCGCACAGCCTTATTTGTATGACAAAGCGATCCGTAACGATAAGAATATTTTTGATCAGGCTGATCCTGAAAAGTATTGGAATTGACTGCATCAAAACGCAATCCTAATTCTTTCGCCAAAGTTTTAATATGGCCGGCATTTTCAGGTATATCCCAGGGTATATGCAATGAGATAGCACCGCTCGAACGGTTCAGCGCGTGCAGTAAGCCAATATCATACATCTTCTCTTCCAAGTCCCGGGGGGCGCCTCCTGCCGGAAATCTTCCGAAACGCGTGCCCCCTGTTCCCAATGCCCAACTGGGGATAGCGATTTGAAATGCACGTACCTGCTTCAGCATCCCGTTAACATCCACGTCCTTTTCTTCTAATTGATCTTTTAAAATATTCCATCGGGATTGATGGCTTTTAAGCTGCTTTTCGTTTAAATAAGCAATTTGTTGTTTGGATAATTTCATACCTGCTCCTATTTAAAATAACAAAATACAAATAGCAAATCTCAAATAAATATCAATATCAAAATTCAAAATATCAAACGGTACTGCTTAGAATGTGTTTGCTTTTAGAACCTTGGAAATTGAAAATTATTTGTTTTTTGATGCTTATTATTTGGAATTTATCTTACAAATGCTGCCGCCACTCCTCCATCCACATTCAATACGTTCCCGGTGCTTTTATTCAACAATCCGCTGACAAAGACAAACACTGCGTTGGCCACGTCCCCCGGTAAAATAGTTTCATTCAATAAAGTCCTGCCGGCATAATATCTCGGCAAATCTTCCACTGAAATATTATAGGCTTTTGCACGACCTTCCGCCCATCCACCAGCCCAGATATTGCTTCCCTGGATTACCGCATCCGGATTGACGATATTTACACGAATGTGATCACTCCCCAACTCCGCTGCCATTAATCTGCTCATATGTAATTGGGCTGCCTTCGCAGATCCGTAACCTACATTATTAGGTCCGCTTACCAGTGCATTTTTACTTACAATATCCACAATATCACCACCCAACCCCTGCTTCTTCATAATATTCACCGCTTCACGGGAAATGATAAATTGTCCTTTCACCAACACATTTTGCAACAAATCCCATTCATCCAGGGAAGTTTCAGTCAAAGGCTTGGACACAGATAACCCGGCGTTATTGACCGCAATATCAATTCCTCCGAAGGCTATACAAATTTGCCGGAAGCCTCCGGCGACATCTTCCGGTTTCGCCACATCCATTTTAACAGTAATAAAAGTGTCTTTTGAAAATTCCTGTTCGAATTCTTTCGCTGTCTGATCCAATCTTTCCTCCATAATATCGGCAATGACCACACACGCTCCTTCTTTTATAAGCCTTCGGGCAATAGCTTTGCCTATCCCCCCCCCGCTTCCGGTCACCAGGGAAATCTTTCCTGATAAAGGTTTGGGCTTCGGCAATCTCTGCAGTTTGGCTTCTTCAAGCAACCAGTACTCAATATCGAAAGCCTCCTGCAAGGGTAAAGATACATATTCCGATACAGCTTCAGCGCCTTTCATCACATTGATCGCATTGATATAAAATTCGGAAGCTACCCTTGCCGTTTGTTTGTTCTTCGCAAACGTAAACATGCCTACGCCGGGATATAAGATAACCACCGGATTCGGATCGCGCATGGCAGGGCTGTCCGGATGCTTGTGTTCTTCATAATATTTTTTATAATAACTGCGATAATCTTCAAAAGTAGGTGTCAGTTTTTCTTTTAATTTTTCCACCTCCTCCAGATTTTCATCCGGAGCGAGATGCAATACCAAGGGACAAATCTTTGTGCGCAGAAAATGGTCGGGGCAACTGGTTCCCATCTTCGCCAGCCGTTCTACATCTTTACTGTTAATAAATTCCAGCACCCGATCTTCGTCGGTAAAATGACCTATCATCAAGGTTTCGGATGAACAAAAGCCTCTCAATACCGGAGCCAATTTCGAGGCCTGTTCCATTCGCTTTTCTTTGGGGATAGAAGTAATTTTCACCCCGCCAAATACAGGTCTGCTTTTGCCGAAATTTTGATGCACATATTCTGAATATTTTTCGATCACTTCCAAAGTATTCATATAACTTTCATAAGAGGTTTCACCCCAGGTAAATAACCCGTGCCCGCCCAACATGATTCCACGAATTCCAGGGTTGTCTTTTAAACATTGCTCTAATTTAAGTCCCAAATCAAAGCCTGGCCGTTGCCAGTCAACCCAACCCATTTTACCTTCAAATAAATCTTCATTAATCTTTTTCCCATCTTTACAGGCTGCAATGGCAATAGCTGCATCCGGATGCAGGTGATCAATATGATTGAAAGGAAGAAAAGCATGCAAGGGCGTATCAATAGAAGGCGCTTTGGAATTCAGATCAAAAATACAATGATTGAAAAGCGCCACCATTTCATCTTCATGCTTCAGCCCGCGATAAATCTTTTTTAATGCTGTTAATTTATCCAGATAGAGTCCTGCGAGGCCGCTTCTTTTTAAAGTGCCTATATCACCGCCGGAACCCTTTACATACATTACTTCAGTGTTCTCTCCGGTTAAAGGATCTTTTTCTATCACTTTACAACTGGTATTTCCTCCGCCATAATTTGTAATCCGCAGATCAGCACCTAACAGATTAGAACGATATAGCAGAAGCGCGACTTCATCTCCCGCTGATTTAGCAGATTCTTCTTCATTCCAGAGGTAGCTTACATACTTGAATTGTGTTGTTGTTGACATAAGTATAATATTAATTTATTGTAATGGAACGCAGATCATCATGATTGCCTATGATCTGTTATGATATCGTTCAGTGCCCTCTGACTCATCCCCAGACTCAACGAGTTCGTTGAGCGAAGCCGAAACGAGCTATCATAATAACCTGCACTCTATTTTTATTTAAAATGATTTGATACAAAATGATAATCTCCCGATCCTATTTCAAACACCGCACGGCTCCCATCCATTTTAACAAACCTGACATCTTCCGCCTCGCCTGCTTTTTTACCACTTTCGGTAATATCATCCACACTTTTAGCCGGAATATAAATCTCTGCCGTTGTATTCGCCGGAACCGTTATATTCCAATTGAAGTCTTTATCTTTTACTTTCCAGTTGCTCTTTATCGGTCCATGCACCGAATGATAAGATGCATTCACGAAATCAAGCCCTTCAACAGGATAAGGCTTCATGATGATCTTTTTAAAACCAGCCTGGTCAGGATCACTTTTTATGCCACCCAAATCTTCATACATCCAGACAACTAAGTCACCCAATAACATGACATGATTCCCTGAATTCATAGCAGGATCAGCGGTATTGCCATTCCATAATTCCCAGATAGTAGTAGC
>SCQT01000273.1 GCA_004322015.1 Chitinophagaceae bacterium | reverse complement strand
TCCGCCGGCCTTTTCCAGCACCTCAGTTCCCGGACGGAGAAAAAGATGATAGGTATTGCCTAAAATAATTTGTGCATGAATGTCTTCTTCCAACTGTTCCTGTGTAACCGCTTTCACGCTTCCGGCAGTTCCCACAGGCATAAATATGGGTGTTTGTATTTTTCCATGCGCTGTAATGATTTCTCCCGCACGGGCTTTGGAACAGGTGTCTTTTGCAATCAGATTAAATTTCATGAATTAACTAATTGCTTATTTTGTGTCCTCTGACCACAAAGCCAGCATATCTATTAAGTTAGACTTCGTCTTTTCAATAGTAGTCCCCTGAGTAAGCACTCCCCCAAACTCTTTTATCTGTCCGATAAAATACCCGTCTCCCTTTATTATAATTGCAGTCAGATTCATACTACAAAAGTAATAAATTTGGCTATTAGAAGCAGCCAATAATTATTATAGTATTTTATACTACACCAAATAAAAAATCCTGATCTGAGACAAAATTTCATTTATTTTTGTCCTCCAATTATGGACATATCTTTACTTCACTTCTTCTGGTTTGCTTTTGCTACTGTAGCCTCTATCCAGATATTTTATTATATATATTTTTTCAGCAGACTGGCGGCATATAAACTGAAAGAAGAACCGCTTCCCGGAAATGAAGCGCCGCTAATATCGGTCATCATTTGTGCCAAAAACGAGGAACGCAACCTGCAGCGGAATCTTCCCAAAATATTGCAGCAACATTATTACGATTCCCAACATGAGCCCCGGTACGAGGTGGTGGTGGTCAATGATAATTCGGAAGATGATACAAGCTCTGTTTTGCGATACCTGGGACCCGGCTATCCTCATTTTCATTTTGTGGAGCTGCAGCAATCCGCCAAAGGTATTCCGGGTAAAAAATATCCTTTGACGATAGGTATTAAAAAGTCAGCTTATGATACGCTGGTACTGACCGATGCGGATTGCAAGCCGGCAGGAACCCGCTGGCTGGAGCTGATAGCAGAAAGATTTAATAATGGAGCGGAAATCGTATTAGGTTACGGAGCTTATGAAAGTAAACCGGGCCTTCTCAATAAAGTCGTGCGCTTCGAAACTTTTTTCAGCGCGATGCAGTATTTGTCTTTTGCATTAGCAGGCATCCCTTACATGGGAGTGGGAAGGAATTTAGCCTATAAAAAAGATCTTTTTTTCCGGCACAAAGGCTTTTTATCTCATGCAGACCTTCCTTCGGGCGATGACGATCTGTTCATTAACGCCGCAGCCAATAAAAAAAATACTACAGTCCTTATTGATCCGGAAGCTATTACGTATTCCGAACCAAAAATCTCCTGGGGAGCCTGGTTCCGCCAGAAAAAAAGACATCTTTCTACCGGGAAACATTATAAACCCAAACACAAATTTTTGTTAGGATTATTTTCTATTTCTCAATTTTTATATTATCCGTTTTTCATCGTTGCTTTATTTTATCATCCATTCCTTTATTATACGATTGGCATATTTTTTCTCAGGCTGATAATCACTTTCATTGTATGGAAAAGCGGATTGAAAAAGCTGAATGAAAGAAATTTATTCTGGTATTGCCTGCCGTTAGAGATCATGATGTGCATATACTATCTTATTTTTACTCCTGCCCTAATACGTAAGCCTAAAAAAAGTTGGAACTGATCCGCAAATATTTTCCCGATCTGTCCGCCGGGCAAATACAACAGTTTGCCGCATTGGATGCATTATATAAAGAATGGAATGCCAAAATCAATGTGATTTCCAGGAAGGATATTGACAGCTTGTACGAAAAGCATGTTTTACATTCTTTAAGTATTGCTAAAATTTTCACATTCCCTGCGGGAACACACATCATTGATATAGGCACAGGGGGAGGATTTCCCGGTATCCCTCTGGCCATTTATTTCCCCGGGGTACATTTTCATTTAACAGATTCTATAGGTAAAAAAATAAAGGTAGTGAACGCGGTGGCAGAAGCCCTGCAATTAGAAAATGTCACGACGGAAACTATTCGCTCGGAAGAAATCAAAAACAGGAAATTTGATATAGCCGTATCCAGGGCTGTAGCGCCATTAAGTGATCTGATAAAGTGGAGCAGGCCTCTGCTGAATAAAAGAAATAATCTTACTGAATTGCGCGGGTTAATATGTCTTAAAGGCGGCGACCTGAGTGAGGAAATTGATCGCAGCAAAATACTTCCGCATATTTATCCTATCCATCCGCATTTTCATGAAAAGTTTTTTGAGGAAAAATACGTATTGCATGTGGATTTGTAATTCTCTATGGAATAAAATACTCCTGAATCTTAGAAACAGACGGTACCCTTCCTGATGACCATAAGGTAATAAGGTTTTAATATAATAATTGAGCGTCGTTCTACTAAGGTTTCATTTACTGACTCAAAAAATCCTTTGTCAAAATATCCTAACACCATAACCTTAGTAGCCAAGGATTCGGGAATATGATTAACCTTATTACCTTATTCCACCGGAATGAACACCCTCATTTTAAATTCACTAATCTTTATACCTGCAGGAACCCTGATCCATTCCCCTAAAATTTTTATATTTGGATTTTAAATCTGAAAACCATTACCGGAAGAACATCCATATTATCCAATCCCATTGAATACTTAAAGGGTGTAGGCCCGCAACGGGGAGAACTGCTGCGCAAAGAACTGAACATTCACACTTTCGGCGACCTGCTTGTTCATTTTCCATTCCGGCATATTGACCGCTCCCAGGTTTTTCATATCAGTGATATCACAGCGGAATCCGATTTTATCCAGGTATCGGGAAAACTGGTTTATTTCGAGATCATCGGTGAAAAAAGAAGCAAGCGGTTAGTAGCTTCTATTCGTGATAAGACAGGAGAATTATCATTGGTGTGGTTTCGGGGAATCAGTTGGATACAAAAAATCTTAAAGCTGGAGCAGTCTTATATCGTTTACGGAAGAGTATCCTATTTTAATGGAGATCCCCAGATGGCGCATCCTGAAATGGATGAGCTGACTGCCGGAAACGCAGAAGGAAAGAATTACCTGGACCCGGTATATTCAAGCACGGAAAAGCTGACAGCACGCGGACTCAGCGGGAGGGCGCAAGCCAAGCTGACACAAAACTTATTTGAAATTTTACCCGCCGGTCTGTTAGCCGAAAATATCCCGGGCGGTTATATTGAGCAATATAAACTCATGCCGAGGCATCAGGCATTCCGTGCCGTTCATTTCCCCAGAGATGAACAGGAATTATCTTTTGCGACACGCCGGTTGAAATTTGAAGAATTATTGTTGGCGCAATTGCGTATCTGTCAGTTAAAATTAAACCGTCATCAGTATTCCAAAGGATGGAAATTTGAAACCGTAGGAGATATTTTTAACTCTTTTTATGAAAAGCATCTTCCATTCAAATTAACCGAGGCACAAAAAAGAGTAGTAAAAGAAATACGGCAGGATACTTTGCATGGAAGACAAATGAACAGGCTCCTGCAGGGAGACGTGGGCAGCGGGAAAACCATTGTAGCCTTATTATCCGCACTTTTAGCTGCGGATAACGGATTTCAATCCTGCCTGATGGCGCCCACCGAGATTCTTGCCCGGCAACATCTTAACAGTATCTCCCGTTTGCTGAAGGAAATGGAATTCAAAGTGGCCTTATTGACAGGAAATGTGAAAGGAAAACAACGAAAGCAAATTCTTTCGGATGCCTCAGCAGGCATATTGAATTTACTGATCGGCACCCATGCTTTGATCGAGGATGAAGTTATTTTTAAAAATTTAGGATTGGCTATCGTGGACGAACAGCATCGCTTCGGCGTGCAACAACGGGCAAAGCTTTGGGGGAAAAATTCCATTCCACCGCACGTGCTGGTCATGACAGCCACCCCGATCCCGCGCACCCTGGCCATGACTGTGTATGGTGATCTGGATGTGTCGGTGATCAATGAACTGCCACCCGGCAGAAAGCCCATACAAACCATTCACCGCAATGAACACCATCGCGGGCAAATGATGAGTTTCATTAAAAGTGAAGTGGATCAAGGACGGCAGGCATATATTGTCTATCCGCTGATTGAAGAATCACAAAAACTGGATTATGAAAACCTGTATGCAGGCTATGAAGTCGTAAAAGCCTATTTTCCCGAACCGCAATATTACCTGAGCATGGTACACGGCAGGCAATCGCAGGAAGAAAGGGAAACCAATATGCAACGTTTTGTAAAAGGTGAAACGCAGATCATGGTTGCCACCACTGTGATCGAAGTGGGCGTGGATGTACCGAATGCTTCTGTGATGGTCATAGAAAGCGCTGAGCGGTTTGGACTTTCCCAATTGCATCAATTGAGGGGCAGAGTAGGTCGCGGCACGGATAAATCTTATTGTATTTTAATGACCGGAAATAAGATGAGTAATGAAAGCCGGCAGCGCATTGCCGTCATGGTACAAACGAATGACGGATTTAAGATCTCTGAGAAAGATATGGAACTTCGAGGACCCGGAGATATTGAAGGCACCCGTCAAAGCGGCGCCCTTAATCTGCATATAGCCGATTTAGTGCAGGACGGTGCTATTTTGGAAGCTTCGAGGAAAGCAGCGGAAGAGATATTGAATAACGATCCTGATCTGGCACTTCCGGAAAATAAATGCCTGAAAGACTTTTTATTAACGCAAACAGAAAAAAACCAGTGGAGTAAGATCTCCTAATTTGATAAATAAAACGGGCGGGCCGCTAAATTAAAGGTAGCATGTATATTTCAATCCTATTCCGAATTCGACATTTATAAAAAGTCTTTTTATGCAACAGGAGTCCATTCAACTAGTGTTAGTCAACTTTAAATGACGCATGAAAATTATCCCACAAAGCCACAGGGAATACACAAAGAAAAGCCTTAGTGGGCTTTGTGTATTCTTAGTGGGAAATACAACTCTTCATTGACGGCGGACATGATTACGATAGTAGATTATGATGAATAATTGAAAGGTTATTTTTTAGATCAGGCATAGATTAAGTATGGATTAAGTATGGATCAAGGTTATTAAAAGCGCACTTAATTCCTATAAATAGGCTTGACAAAATGACTTAGAAGGACAGGAAATTGCCATCCGGGCGAACTCAATTTAACACCTTCTTCCATAAAATCTTCATTCTGCAGGTCGGCTCCCGGGAAATGGCCCGGAAGGTTTTATCTGTGTCGGGGAAAAGCATAACAAATCCACATTTATTCCGTTATTATTTCGTAATTTCATTGTTCAATAAAAAGGCTGCTTTTTGATACCAAAACATAAATTTTATATTACTTTATTGCTGGTTGTTACTTGTTTTTCCCTGCCTAAGATTACTTCCGCACAGGTTTCCTATCAATTCAGGGAAAACAAGGGGCAATGGAATCCTGCCGTGAAGTACCGGACACAGATTCCCGGGGGCTATGTGTATTTAAGGCAAAACGGCTTTACTTATGCTTTGCTCAGCCAGAAAGATATGACCGACATGCATAATTATTATCATGCCGGCGCCTACCGGACCGATACTTCCCAAA
>SCQT01000272.1 GCA_004322015.1 Chitinophagaceae bacterium | reverse complement strand
TTACCGCCTTTTTTTCTCTTTCTCCTCCTTGGGGATAACTTTATTTTTTACCCGCTAAACACCTTTTTATCCACACATTGTGAATTACTTATCCTTTAAAAAACTACCGAACCATTGATTCTTAGGTATAGCTGCAAATGGAGATACTTTATATTTGAAGAGGTTAAATAGAATTTCACATGGCTATCAATTGGATTATTTTGCATTTCCGGTTGAAGGAATAGATGTGCTCACTAAAGATATAATTAATACAAGGAAAATGAAAGGAAATTATCTCCTTTTTGATTTTTGGGGAACGTGGTGTGATCCGTGCAGAGAAACTACTCCTTACCTGAAAAATTTATATGCATCCACTAAAGATAAAAATTTAAAAATTATTGGTATAGCTTATGATAGATCTTTGCAGAGTGTCCGAAGCTATTTACATAATGAGAAAATCGGTTGGATTAATTTATTCGATGAGAGGGATAGTCATGGAATTTGTGAGAAGTTTATGGTACAAGCTTTCCCTACTTTCATTTTAGTTGCTCCTAACGGGAAAATTGTGTTAAGGGGATCAGGAAAAGATTACTTTTCAACAATACAAAGATATCTGGCAGAACACCTTAAATAATAATGTATCTTCTGCTCTTGTTGGCATCCCCGCCAAAAAGCGTATTCTTTTAGTTTAAAAAGAGGATTAAAAAAGCATTTTACTAATGCCAATTGATATAAATAATAAGGAACAAGATTTTCTTATTCTGAGTGGAGACAGTTCTAACAGAAGTATTCTCCCCGAGGACTACAGGTCTCAAGAAGTCAACGATATCATCTCTGAACGTCCCGGCTTTTGGGGTACCTGGTCTTTGCCTATTTTCTTAGTTATTTTATTGCTCATTGTGGCAGGTACCTGGTTCATCCGGTATCCCGATACGATCATGGCCACGGCTACGTTGACTGCCACCAATGGCCCCAGGGAGATCATCTCCCGCCGGGAAGGGAAGCTGACAAACTTATTCGTACAAACGGGTGATATAGTATCACAGGGACAACCAATAGGCTGGATAGAAAGTACCGCCGGTCATGCAGAAATATTAAAATTGAGTGCGTTTTTGAATACTGCCATTGATCTGCTGAATGAAAATAAAACAGAATCGGTATCTTCCCTTTTTGCCCATAGCCTGAATGACCTGGGTGAGCTGCAGCCTGCTTACCAGCAATTCATCACCGCATGGCAGCAGTTCAATGATTATTTAGTAAATGGCTTTTATTACAAAAAGAAAAATATCCTGGAGCAGGACCTGGCTTTCCTGAAGCAAAACGAGCAGGCTTTAACAGAACAATTATCTTTAACCAAAAAGTCTTTGGCATTAGGCGCCCAGGATTACGAAGCCAATAAAACATTGTACGCGAAGAAAGTGCTCTCAGCTAAAGATTACCGCGCAGCACAAAATACTTACATTGACAAGCAATTGTCTATCCCTCAATTGAACCAGGCACTCGCTGCCAACGAAAACCAGCAGGTGGATAAGCAGGGAGAGATAGACCAGTTGGAACATACCATATCTCAACAAAAAGAGATCTTTGCCCAGGCATTGCACACCCTGAAAAGCCAGGTGACCGGTTGGATCAGCCAATACATTATGACGGCGCCGGTAAGCGGCCGGGTCATGTTCCTGATCCCGCTTCAAAAAAACCAGTTCCTGCAGGCCAACCAGGTATTGGGATATGTCAATCCTGCCGACAGCAAGTATTATGCAAGAGTCAATTTCACACAGGAGAATTTCGGGAAAGCGGATACCGGCCAGGAAGTGCAGTTAAGGGTCAATGCCTATCCCTATGAGCAGTTTGGCTATATCTCCGGCAAGCTGAATTATATTTCTTCAGTGGCCACAGACAGCGGGTTCCTCGGAAATGTGGTGTTACCCCACGGATTAACCACGGTATATAATCATCCTATCCAATTCAGGAACGGGTTGAAGGTGCAGGCAGTCATCATTACCAAACAGATGCGGTTGCTGCAACGGTTTTATTATAATATGATGAAGAAGGTGAACAGGTAATCCGGTACATCGTTTTCTTGTTCAATTGTTTGATTGTTCCATTGTTTGATTGTTCCATTGTTTCCTTGTTTCAATGTTAAATTCACGCTGAAAAGTAATTTTTATCCTTTTCGCCATGAAGGCACCCATTCCTTAAGTTACATCGCTCTGTGACCTGAAACCAAAAACAAGAGACAAGAAAACTTATTTCCCCAGCCAGCTTTGTATTCCCCGCCATACATCCATTCCGTTGGCAAACAAAAGAAGTCCGAACAAAATGACCATGCCTGCGATTTGCGCATATTCTAAAAACTTGTCGCTCGGTTTTCTGCCGGTAATTATTTCAAATAATAAAAACAGCACATGTCCGCCATCGAGTGCAGGAATGGGTAAAATATTCATAAACGCGAGCATCACTGAAAGGAAAGCCGTCCAGAACCAGAATACCTGCCAGTCCCAGGTGGGGGCAAATAATTTCCCAATGGTGCCGAATCCGCCCAATCCTTTATAAGCGCCGGTCGCAGGTTTAAAGATCAGCTTGAGAGATTTTACATATTCGCTCAGCTTGTTGACGCCCATGACCACCCCGGCAGGAAAAGCTTCAAAGAATCCATACTTGCGGGTTTCCAATTTCAACACCCCTATCTTTTGAAGCTTATCTTCACTCGCCTGATAAAATCCCAAAGTTCCCTGATCGGACACACGCATTTTTAATACTACCGGCGCATTATTCCTGATAACCGCAATATTAGCGCTGTCTCCCTTCAGGCGCTGCAGATCCCTGACCACTTCATCAAAGAACGGAGTGGCTGCACCATTCACCATGACAATGCGGTCGCCCGTTTTTAATCCTGCAGCCAATGCAGCCGACGTATCCGGAATACTATCCACCACCGCAGGAACGGCGGGGACAAAAAGTCCGCCGCTCTTCTTGCTGTCAATAAGCCTTGCCACCAGGTTTTCGGGCATCTGTATCGTAAAAGTGGAATCCATCCGCCTCACTTTTACCTGCCTGGCATAGATAATAGCGGGCCCCAGGTCTTCAAAATAATGCACCGGCTTACCGTTGACAGCCAGGATATGATCCGCATCTTTAAATCCCAACTCATAAGCCAATGAGTCCTGGCAGGAAACGCCGTATTTCAGGCTGCTCATGGGAATACGCTGCTCACCCCAGACCCACAGGATCATGGCAAAAATGAAAAATGCCAGCAACATATTCATTGTGACGCCCGCCACCATAATAATTAATCGCTGCCAGGCGGGTTTGGAGCGAAATTCATAGGGCTGCGGAGGCTGCTTCATCTGTTCCTTATCCATACTTTCATCTATCATGCCTGCTATTTTTACATAACCGCCCAGGGGCAGCCAGCCGACGCCATATTCCGTATCACCCACTTTTTTCTTAAAGAGAGAAAACCACGGGTCAAAGAACAGGTAAAATTTATCTACTTTGCATTTGAATATTTTAGCCGTAATAAAATGGCCGAATTCATGCAAAATCACCAGGATAGACAATGCAAGGATAAGCTGTGCAGCTTTGATCAGTATGACAGTTAAGGACATTGTTCTGCAAAATTAAGGGAATACACTCAGTTACTTTTTTGTGCTATTAATTTTTGTGTCATTTCACGGGCCGATTGGTCACATTGCCGGTAATCGGCGAGCGCCGGTTTTTCCATCCAGGGACAGGATCCCATTACTTCTTCAATAATTTCCGTCATTTCCAGAAAACCGATCTTATTCTTTAGAAATGCATGCACCACTTCTTCATTGGCAGCATTCATAATGCAGGGAAGGTTTCCGCCTTTTTGAAGCGCCTCCATTGCGAGCGCAAGATTACGGAAAGTTTTTATATCGGGACGATCGAAAGTAAGCTTAGGATAGTTCTTGAAGGAAAACCGCGGGAAACTATTTTCAAAACGATCCGGATAAGTTAATGCATACTGAATAGGGACTTTCATATCAGGAAGCCCCATTTGCGCTTTTAAAGAACCATCTACAAACTGAACCACCGAATGGATCACAGATTGCTGATGAATCACCACTTCCATTTGTTCCGGTTGCAGATCAAACAGCCATTTGGCTTCAATCATTTCCAATCCTTTATTCATCAAAGTGGCGGAGTCAATGGTGATCTTCTCTCCCATGTGCCAGTTGGGATGTTGCAGCGCATGATCGCGTTTCACATTGACCAGGAAATTAGTTTTTCTGCCGATAAAAGGTCCCCCGGAGGCTGTCAATATAATTTTTTCTATTCCTCCATGCTCTCCCTGCAGGCACTGGAAAATAGCCGAATGCTCAGAGTCCACCGGTATGACAGATACTTTTTTTCTTTTGGCGGTTTCCATCACAATATCTCCTGCCACCACTAAGGTCTCCTTATTGGCAAGCGCTACAGGGATCCCGTTTTCCAATGCGGTCAATACAGGCATTAATCCGGCAAAACCTACGATCGCCGCCATGACTAAGTCCACCCCGCCATTTGAAACCACTTCGTTCAGGGCTTCCGCTCCGGCCAGTACTTTTATGGGCAAATCTTTTAACGCATCTTTTAATTCCTGGTAATTTTTTTCATCTCCCGTAACCACTGTTTTCGGCAAAAACTTTCTTGCCTGTTCTGCCAGCAAGGCGGTGTTATTCCAACCCGAGATTGTTTCGACGCTGAATTTATTGGGATATTGGGCAATCACCTCCAAAGTCTGCCTGCCGACAGAGCCTGTTGATCCCAAAATAACGATCTTTCTTTTATCCATATATCAAGGCTGAAATTCTACACAATTATACATGCTGAACGGAATAAGGCAACAAGGCATCTGCGATCTTCCGGTCATTGCTCAGACGGGGCAGCTTGTTCTGTCCGCCTAATTTACCTGCCGATCTCATATAATCAATAAATCCGTTTTTCCGGACAGGTATTATTTTCAAAGGCTGAAGGATGTTTCCCTGTAAGAGATCATTATAATAAATATTTTTCTCCCGCAGTTGGTGGTCCACTCTTAAGGCAAACTGTTCCAGATCAGTCGGCATATCCTCAAACTCTATGTACCATTCATGAAAAGGCTTCTCTCCGTCGGGAGTTTTCACATGCGGGGCGACGGTAAATTCAATGATCTTTAACTGATCTTCTTCCGCCGTTTTCATCAGGCTTTGTTCCACTTCTTCTCCGATCACGTGCTCCCCAAAAGCAGAAATAAAATGGCTGATTCTTCCTGTCACTACTATGCGGTAGGGATTCAAAGAAATAAATCTTATCGTGTCACCGAGGTTATATCCCCAAAGCCCCGCATTACTGTTGATGATCAAAGCATAGTTGACTCCCTGCCTGACATCCTTCAGCGATATCCGCGCCGGATTTTCATCAAAGATTTCGTCAGCGGGAATAAACTCGTAGAAGATCCCCGAATTAGTATTTAATAACAGCCCTTCTGTTTTCTGGCTGTCCTGAAAAGCAAAAAAGCCTTCCGAAGCCGGAAAGGTTTCGATAGTATCCACTTTTTTCCCGATGGATTCAAACAGCTTTGCTTTATAAGGTTCAAAATTGACGCCGCCATGCACCAGTACTGAAAAGTTAGGGAACAGCTCAGCGATCTTTTTATTACTCCTTGCATGGAGCCTGTCGAAATACATCTGCATCCAGGGCGGTATGCCGCTGATCAGCGTCATATCTTCCTGAATCGTTTCATCCACTATTTTTTCCAATTTGGTTTCCCAATCTTCAATGCAATTTGTTTCAATGGTGGGTAATTGGTTAGGGCGTAAATAACGCGGCACATGATGATTCACGATACCGCTTAATCTTCCGGTAGGAATACCCCCGATCCTCTCTAAGGTGGGAGATCCGGATAAAAAGATCATCTTGCCTGCCGTGAATTTATTATTCCCTGTTTCAGCTATATAACACAGTAAAGCATTTCTTGCCGTATCAATGTGATTATCTATGGAATCCTTGGAGACAGGGATATATTTGACGCCACTGGTGGTGCCCGAGGTCTTGGCCAGATACAGAGGCTGGCCTTTCCATAAAATATTATGCTTGCCTTGTTTTATTTTGGTAAGATACGGACGAAAATCTTCATAACTGCGGACAGGAACCGCCTTCATGTATTCTTCATAAGTGTTGACATCATCCAGCTTATGTCCGCGCCCAAAAACAGTCTTGCGGCCGTTTTTTATCAGGTTTTGCAAAATCGCATCCTGAGTAGCCAATGCCTGGCGTGCGTCTTTTTGTATCTTATTATATATATATAAGGCAAAGGGCTTTGCTAATAGAGACTTGACGTTCATGAAAATAACTTTTCTGACTTCACATGAAACAACAAAAGTACAAATTTGCTTTGACCTTCACAGGATTATTTGATTAAAAAAATTTGTTATTTAAAAAACAAAAGCTACTTTTGCGAAAAATTACGTTTACAGGATTATGTTTGCAGTAGTCAATATTAACGGACAGCAGTTCAAAGTTTCCAAGGACCAGGAGATTTTTGTGCATCAGCTTCAGGGAAAAACCGGCGACAAAGTAGAATTTTCCGATGTGGTCTTAATTAATCACGATGATCATCAGATCAGTTCCGGAGAAGGTGTAAAGTCTGTCGTGAAAGCGGAAATATTGGATCATGTACAGGGAGATAAAGTAATTGCTTTCAAGATGAAACGCCGGAAAGGTTTCCGGAAGAAAAAAGGATTTCGTCAACATTTTACTAAGATCAGAATTGAAGAAATAGCATAATTTTTGCTTGTTATTCAAATAATTATTTATATTTGTACTTGTAAATCCATTCATCATGGCTCATAAAAAGGGTGAAGGCAGTGTAAAGAACGGACGCGATTCTCAAAGTAAGCGTTTAGGCGTTAAGATTTTTGGCGGACAAGCTGCCGTTGCCGGGAATATCATTGTAAGACAAAGAGGAACGGTGTACCATGCGGGAAAGAATGTGGGTGTGGGTAAGGATTTTACTTTATTTGCATTGAATGACGGTGTGGTTACTTTCAGAAAAGGAAGAGATAATAAGACATTCGTTTCAGTAGAAACGTTAGATGCCACTGTAGAGGCGAAAGCCTGACAGTTGCCCGCTATTAAAAATAAGCGGGATTTGCCATAAAGTTTTTTCTTGTATTTTTATTTACTAACCCAAAATTCAAAAAACAATGGCAACAACAAAAAAGAAAGCTGCTCCGAAAAAGAAAGCAGCCAAGAAAAAAGCAGTAGCTAAGAAATCTGCTGCGAAAAAACCTGCAAAGAGAGCCGCAAAGAAAAAAGCTGCTCCGAAGAAAAAAGCTGCTAAAAAGAAGGCAGCCCCGAAGAAAAAAGCTGCTAAAAAGAAGGCAGCTCCAAAAAAGAAAGCTGCTAAGAAAAAAGCAGCAAAAAAAAAAGTAGCTAAGAAAAAAGCAGCTCCAAAAAAGAAAGCTGCGAAAAAGGCAACTGTTGTTACAACAATGCCTGGCATGCCGGAAGGTTCAGCCGGGATGTAAATAGAGCTTTCTTGTTAAAAATGGTTAAAAAGCCTCATGTCGAAAGACAAGAGGCTTTTTTCATTATGAAAAAAATCCTCTTTTTAACCCATACCGGAAATTTCACTACTTTTACGGGAAATGAATCAGTGATGAGTGCAATAGCTATTATCCCTGCCCGTTATGGCTCCACCCGCTTTCCCGGAAAACCACTTATTCATATCGGAGATAAAACGATGATCCGCCGGGTGTATGAAAACACGAGATCAGTGAAAGCGCTGGATGATGTCATCGTGGCCACCGATGATGAGCGGATCAAAAAAGAAGTACTTTCGTTTGGCGGAAAAGCGGTCATGACTTCCTTACACCATCAGAGCGGTACAGAACGTTGCGCGGAGGCAGTCTCGGGACTGGATCCAAAACCTGATATCGTCATCAACGTGCAGGGTGATGTTCCTTTTGTAGCTTCCGATCACATTCAAAAAATATTGAACTGCTTTCAGGACAGCAACACACAGATAGCTACCGTCATCAAGCTTATTACGGATGCAGGGAAATTAATAAGCCCGCATATAGTTAAAGTCGTTTTTAACCGGAAGATGCAAGCCATCTATTTTTCCAGAACACCCATTCCTTATGTCCGCGATGTGAACAGCGAAATATGGCACAGCACATTCAACTTTTATGAACATATAGGACTGTACGGATATAGCAGCGAAGTACTGGCAGCCATTGCAAAACTCCCGCAAGGCACGCTTGAACGGGCGGAAAGCCTGGAACAGTTGCGATGGTTAGAAAACGGATATACTATCCGGTTGGCTGAAACCACTTTTGAAAACATATCCATTGACACTCCTGAAGATCTGTCTCAGGTGATGGTAAAATTAACTCACGGATAATTCGTGAAAAGCCCGATGAATTTATCACATTATAAATAAGCATGATTCCGGTGACCGCTGATACAAATGCCGTTTACTTTCATTTTTTCTTTATAGGAGCTTTAGGAAGCATCGCCTGTTATGTACTGGCCCGCTATATTTTTCAGAAAGAAAAGGCAGCTTTATTCTATACTATTTATACTTTTTTTATACTCACCTACTTTATTTACGGATTCAGCTCACTTCCCACATTTTCTTTTCTTACATTCGGATATGAACCTTTAAATTACCTGTTTACGGCCGGACTCATAAACCTCGTCTTTATATTTTATTTTTTCTTCGCTTCAACATTTCTGGAGGGTGGTAAAAGATATCCACGCCTCGACCGGATCATTATGACCATCATTAAGATTGACCTGGGGATCTGGTGCATTAATACGGGTTTATCATTTATCGTCCCCGGCTCAGGGATAGTGAGTATCCTTCACCATGTTATTTTCCTCCTGATCATTGGCACCGCCATCCTTGGCACGGTTGCCGTCATCAGGAACTGGACTTATCTGGAAAAGATTTTTACCGCGGGTGCTTCCGCTTTGATCATAGCCGGCTTATATAATTTATCGCTTCAACTTCTCCGGGTATATCACGGCGCTTCCTTTCATCCTTTCATATCATCCGATACCATGCTGATCGCCTGTGTGCTGATAGAACAATTTACCTACGCGGCAGCATTAGGATATAAATCAAAAGTAAAAAGCAATAAAGCTATTGCATTGGAAAGAGCGTGGATAAAAGAATTAGAAGCCAATAAAAGATTACAGGATCAATTGCATGCATCCATGTTGAAGTACCAGGAAAAATTAGAGAAGGAAGTTAAAGAAAGGAGTGATGAGATCATCAGAAGAAACAATGAGCTGCAACAGGAAAAGTTCCAAAAAGGACTGGAAGAATATAAAAGGGCTGCTTTTGAGAGCGAGCTGAAAGCCTTGCGCACCCAGATCAACCCGCATTTCTTATTCAATTGCATGAACATCCTTTCTTCTTTTATCTACCGTGATCTGAAGGAAGAAGCGCTTGATTTCGTATTGAAGTTTTCCCGTCTGATGCGACTCGTACTCGAAAATTCAACCTATCACGAAGTGCCTGTGGAAAAAGACCTGGAAGCCCTGAAATTATATGTGAACCTGGAAGCGATCCGTTATGATCAGGCTTTTCGGTATGAGTTTCATATTGATCCCGAACTGATCAAAGGAGACTATAAAATACCCCCCCTGCTATTGCAACCTTATGTGGAGAACGCGATCAAACACGGGTTGGGAAATAAGGAGTCGGGAGAAAGATTATTAAAAGTAAATCTGGTTCTCCAGAATGAACAGATCATTTGTGAGATTTCCGATAACGGCATCGGCCGGAAGAAAGCTACCGACATCAAAATACAATCTTCAGGAAATCCTCACCGTTCTTTAGGGATGGCGGTTACCGAATCCCGCATTAATTTACTTAAAGAATTATCATACGGAAGCGCTTCGGTGGATGTCATTGATCTGGACGGCGATGAAACAGGCACGCTCATCAGGATCATGCTGCCCGTCAATTAAAGGAATCATTTACGGATACGCCAGTTAACAGGGTAATAGTTGTTCAACCTGTTGCCGGCGCTCTTCAACCAGCCCATTCCATAATGCCTGTATGTGGCCAATATCCAGCCGCGCGGTATTCCATTCAGCGTGAGTGGTTCCTTCCGCAGATACTTAATGGATCCCGACAGATCAAGGTCTTCAGAAACAATATTTTTATTCTTCTTAATACTCAGGGCTAACGGATGATCCGGTATAAGATCATTGCCTATCCTTTTTCCCATGCCAATACCCGCATAAATAACTTTTAACGCGGAGAGGACTGTTCTTAACTCATGCTGAGAAGATTCCGGAAAGCCCGTGATCCGATCCTTTAATAAAAAGAAACTAAAATCATCCGGTGCATCTATCCATTGCGTCAAAAAAGATCTTTGCACACCTTTTATTTCAGAAAGTACATTTTTCAGCTTCAGGTTCTTCCTATCTTTTTCTCCCGCGCCTGTTTCCCCGTCTTGTTTTTTAAAACATAACATAAAAAAACCTTCACCCATTAATTTATTAGGATAAAACCGGTATCCTTTAGCCTTTGCCTGCGGAGAATCCGTTTCCACTATATTCCATTCGGGAGGAAACGGCAACGAAATATTCTCCAAAGGAAATTGCCGCATCAAATAATCGCTTATACCTTCATTTTCTTCCTGTGAAAAGGAACAGGTGGTATAAATTAATAATCCGTTCTCCTTCAAAGAAGGAAGTATGTCTGCTAAAATACGTTTTTGCCTTTGACTGCACGCGCGGACTTGTTCCGGCGACCACTCCTTTACCGAGTTTGGATCTTTCCTGAATAATCCTGACCCCGAGCAGGGAGCATCCACCAAAATCACATCGAAATATTCCTTTAATTTTAAAAAATCTTCCGGATCATTTTGTGTAACTATGACATTAGGCAAACCCCATTTGATCATATTTTCCTGCAATATGCCGGATCTCGAAACTATCACTTCATTGCTTATCAACACACTTTCTTCACTCAGGAGTTCTGCCATCAGCGTACTTTTTCCGCCGGGCGCCGCGCACAGGTCCAATACACGCAAAGGCAGCGATAAATCACACAAATGCTTCAGCACGAACTCCAGGCACATGGAAGAGGGCTCCTGCACATAATACACCCCCGCATGCCAGAGCGGATCCAGATAAAATAATGGCCTTTCTTTCAAATAATATCCATTATCCGACCAGGGCACTTTTCCCGCTATGGGTAACCAAAAAAAATTATCTTTTACCTCGTCATGCGGCGAATCATTTTTTGAAATCTTACGAGGGTTTAACCTGACGGAAGTGACCTGCTTATCTGAATGGTGTACCTCCACAAATGACTTCTCATCAAATCCCTGCACATGCTGCAGGGAAGAAATGAGTGGTGGCGGAAGGTAATTCATGGCTAAAAGGATTCAGAAAAACAGGCTATCTATTTAGGAGCTCTTTTATACAACCACAGCGCAATTCCCGCGAATACAATGTTGGGGATCCATACTGCCAGCAGGGGGTTTAACGTTCCTTTCACTGAAAAAGTGGTAGAGAACTGCATGAAAAGAATATAGGCCGAACTGATGACTATACCCAGGGCTAAATGTAATCCGCTCCCCCCCCTTACTTTTCTGGATGCAATAACGGCTCCGATAAAAGTGAGAATTAAAACGGCAAAAGCAGAGGCAACCCGCCGGTATTTTTCCACATACAGGTAATTCAACCCACCGGCGCTCCGGAGTTTCTGACGGGCGATGTAATGATTTAACTCCTTAGTTGTCATAGCCGATTTAGCATCCGTATTAGTCATCAGGTCTTCGGGAGTGAGATTTAATTTTAACACAGTGTCGGATACCACTCTTATATTCATCTTCAGCCCATTGATACTACGGATAACAGCACGTCCGGTTCTCCATACCTTAGCCGTCGAATCCCACGTCACGGAAGAAGACTCCAGCTTGGATAACAATTGTTCTCCCCGGATTCTTTCTAAGGTGAACCCGGATGCATAATTATCTGCAGCATAAAAAGCGTTCATGGAAATATAAGACAGCGTGTCAACACGGATATGCAGGTTAGCCAGCACATTACTCTTATCAGGATCCGGTGAGTTCACATACTGGTTTTCAAACCTGGTGCGGACCTTGTTGGCATGCGGGATCACACCCTGGTTGGCTACACCCAGCAATAATGCCAGCAAAATCCCTCCTATCCAATATGCTCTCATAAACCTCCAAAAGCTGACCCCGTTACTCAGTATGGCCATGATCTCCAGCCGGTATGCCATCTTGGAAGTAAAGAAAATAACCGCAATGAAAACGAACAACGGAAATAATAAGGCGATAATGTAGGGTATAAAAGCCAAATAATAATGTATAATAATGAAAGATACTGAGAGATGGTTGGTAATAAAATCATTGATCTTTTCGGTGATATCTATTACCACAGATATCACTGTCAGGATCATGATGGCATAAAAAAATGTGCCAAGAAATCGTTTTAATATGTACCAGTCTATTTTGGTCATGTGTCAATGGTCAATGGTCATCCGAGGTTTCGGATCGTCATCCGAAGTTTGGGATCGCGGATCCAATGGTGTTATAAAATCAGCATATTACATAGTTGAAGGGGAGGAGTCAAAAAATCAACCCCCAAACCCCAAACCCCAAACCTCACAGCCTTTCCTTCATATCCCCCATCATACTTTTCTTCCATTCCATAAAATCACCCTGCAAAATATGCTCCCGGGCCTGTTTTACCAAATTTAAATAAAAGCTGAGGTTGTGCAGGCTGGCTAATTGCAGGGCCAGTATTTCCTTAGCCACAAATAAATGGCGAAGGTACGCTTTGGAATAATTTCTGCTTGCGAAACAGGGATTTTCTTTATCAATGGGAGAAAAATCTTCCGCCCATTTTTTATTCCGGATATTGATCACACCCTTCGACGTAAACAACATGCCGTTTCTTCCGTTCCTTGTCGGCATTACACAATCAAACATATCAATACCTAAGCTGATGCTTTCCAGGATATTCCAGGGTGTACCCACGCCCATCAGGTAACGCGGTTTATCTTCCGGTAAAATATGGCAGATCGATTCCGTTATTTCGTACATTAATTCTTCGGGTTCGCCTACGCTCAGTCCGCCGATAGCATTGCCGTCAGATCCTTTAGATGAAATGACTTCTGACGATTGTTTTCTCAAATCTTTAAAAGTACTCCCCTGCACAATGGGGAATAATGCCTGCTCATAGCCGTATAAAGATTTAGTTTCACCTAATCTTTTAATGCAGCGGTCCAGCCAGCGGTGGGTCATCTCCATAGATTCACGGGCATACCGCCTTTCGCATGGATAAGGTGTACATTCATCAAATGCCATGATGATATCGGCGCCGATGCTACGCTGAATATCCATCACTTTTTCAGGACTGAACAAATGCCTGGAACCGTCAATATGCGATTGAAAAGTAACCCCTTCTTCTTTTATTTTTCGTGTTCCTGACAAGGAGAAAACCTGGTAGCCGCCGCTATCTGTGAGAATAGGATGATGCCATCCGTTAAAGCGATGTAATCCGCCGGCCTTTTCCAGCACCTCAGTTCCCGGACGGAGAAAAAGATGATAGGTATTGCCTAAAATAATTTGTGCATGAATGTCTTCTTCCAACTGTTCCTGTGTAACCGCTTTCACGCT
>SCQT01000271.1 GCA_004322015.1 Chitinophagaceae bacterium | reverse complement strand
ATCTTTTTCGATAACATATACATCTATGGCAAGGTAAACGGTCCCATCACAGAAAGCGTTCCTTATCACCCGGTCAGTAAAAAAGGAGAAGTGAGATTACAACTTGCTCAGATGCTGACCCATGCGTGGGAACAGGGGGAAATTACCGGAGCCATAGTCCGTTCCGCTGATTTCTATGGTCCCGGCGCCACCAATGCTGTCTTTAATATGTTGGTAATAGATAAGTTAAAAGAAAAAAACAAAGCCCAATGGCTATGCAATGACCGTGTTCGCTACAGCATGACCTTTACTCCTGATGCGGCTAAAGGAACTGCTTTAATAGGTAATACTCCCGATGCCATGAACCAGGTATGGCACCTGCCTACTTCTTCTGAAAAAGTCACCGCCCGTGACCTGATCACTCTTTGTGCAGAAATAGCAGGCGGATCATCTGCCCATACGGTGTTAAAAAAATGGATGCTGCTGCTCACCGGTTTGTTCGACAAGACTGTTGGAGAAATGGGTGAGATGCTGTATCAGTATGAAAATGATTATATCTTCGACAGCAGCAAATTTGAAAAACGCTTTGGGGTTAAAGCTGTCAATTACAGGGAAGGGATCATCCGGAGCCTGCAAGATAAATAATATTGATCCCTAACCCGGCAAAGCCAAATAACAATTTCTACATCCAACATATTAAAGACTAAATAATATTTTGAGGCGATAGATAACACTCTCTTATAATCCGCCTATGGCGGATGTCAGGATTGTAGCATGGTCAAATAGGAACATAAACAGAACCCGCCTTTAGCGGGTGAAAGAATTCCTGATTCAATATATAATTATAAACCTGGTCTATCTGAGAATGACCTTCCGAACATTTGGAATAAGATACACCATATCCTTCCTGCCAGCTGAACTTAAGATTTTATTTTATACCCTCCTCTCACAATCATGTCACTCCTGCGGAGTTCTTAATATCTGGAATTGTTAATTTTCCCTTTTCTACAATCTTGTCATCCGCCTTCGCGGATTCCCACCATCTCAAAATATTATTTAGTCATATCAAACGGATACAGCGTCAAACAGGTTTTAATGATCGAAATTTGATCCCGGATATTCGGAATCGGATATCATTTAGGGTTTGATCCCGAACATTCGGGATTGCATATCGGCATTTTACCAAAAAAAATACCCTCCTGACAAACCTGCATTGCATCTCATTTTTTTGAGTTTTCAACATCCTGTGCATAACAATTAAACAGGAGTTTTCGAATGGTACATTATCTTGCACCACAGTTCCTGCTCTGAGCAGTCATATCAAAGAACAGAGAAACTCTGTGAGAATAAATAATCATTCAAGACTAAATTATTAGGAAATATAAACCTTTTGCCATGGGACTATTTGATAAAAGAATTAATTACAAGCCTTTTGAATATCCTGAAATCTTACAATTTACTGAAGCCATTAATAAATCATTCTGGGTGCATTCAGAAGTGGATTTCACTGCCGATACGCAGGATTTTCATTCGCATCTGACAGATGAAGAACGCCATGCCGTTAAAAGAAGCTTACTGGCAATCGCACAAATTGAAGTGGCGGTCAAATCTTTTTGGGGAAATCTATATCATCATTTTCCAAAGCCCGAACTGAACGGCCTGGGAAGCACTTTCGCAGAGTGTGAATTCCGTCATTCGGAAGCTTATTCCAGGCTACTGGAAGTATTGGGATATAATGATGAATTTGAACAACTGGTACAAGTGCCTGTCATCAGGGAACGTATTGATTATTTATCGAGAGCCCTGAGTACCACCCGATCAGACGACAAAAAGGAATACAGCATGGCGCTGATCCTGTTTACCATCCTGATTGAAAACGTATCGTTGTTCAGCCAGTTTGCGATCATTTTATCTTTCCCGCGCTTTAAAAGTTATATGAAAAATGTCAGTAATATTATTGCGTGGACATCTATTGATGAACAGGTGCATGCAAATGCAGGGATCTACCTCATCAATAAAATAAAAGAAGAATATCCTGAGGCAATGGATGATGAAACAAAAGAAAATATTACTTCTATGGTCAGAGAGTCTATTGAAATAGAAGAACGTATTATAGACTGGATCTTTGAAGCCGGTGAATTGGAGACCATTCACAAAAAAGATCTGATCCACTTTATCAAATTCAGAGTTGATGAGAGCCTGAGCAAGATCGGCCTGCCTCTGCAATATCATATCAGTTCCGAGCAATATCATCCCATGAAGTGGTTTGAAGAAGAAGTTTTTGCCAACAGCTTAGATGACTTTTTTGCCAAGCGCCCGGTGGATTATACAAAACACGACAAAAGTATTACTGCTAACGATTTGTTTTAGCTACCTCATTATAAAATTCAGGATCCCATGGAAACAATGTTTGCCACTGCCCCGGTAAGGGAAAAGCTATGGTGGAAAAATGAAGAAAGTGAACAAAATTTAAACCGCGGGTATCTCTTAAAAGGAGAAACCGTGGAAAAAGCTATTGAAAGGGTCTGCACTGCAGCCGCCCAGCGATTATATAAGCCTGAACTGGCTCCCGCTTTCCAGGAAATGGTGGAACGGGGCTGGATGAGCCTGAGTTCTCCCGTGTGGGCCAATATGGGAACAGAACGCGGATTGCCCATATCCTGCTTTAATGTTCACATACCGGATAACATAGAAGGGATCACCCATAAATTAGGGGAAGTGATCATGCAAACGAAATTGGGGGGGGGTACTTCCGGTTATTTCGGAAGCCTGAGAGGAAGGGGCAGCGCCGTGACGGATAACGGTAAAAGCAGCGGCGCTGTCAGCTTCATGCGTCTGTTCGATACCGCCATGGACACCATTTCCCAGGGGGGAGTCAGAAGAGGAGCTTTTGCAGCCTACTTAGATATTGACCATCCGGATATTCTGGAGTTTCTGCAGATCAAGAATATCGGGCATCCTATCCAGAACTTATTCTTCGGAGTGTGTGTGCCTGATTACTGGATGCAGGATATGGTTGACGGCGATATGGAGAAACGCGAGATATGGGCCAAACTGCTGGAATGCCGCCAGCAGAAAGGACTGCCTTATATTTTCTTCACGGATAATGTAAATAAAAATAAGCCGCAGGTTTATAAAGACCTGAATTACATCATTCATGCAAGCAACCTTTGTTCCGAAATTATGTTGCCTTCTACGGAAGATGAATCTTTTATTTGTTGCTTATCTTCCCTTAACCTGGAAATGTATGATGAGTGGAAAGACTCAGATGCGGTACGCTTAGCTATATTCTTCCTGGATGCAGTGTTGCAGGAGTTTATTGTAAAGACGGAGGATAATTATTATTTAGCCAATGCCAATCGCTTTGCCAAAAGACACCGTGCTTTGGGATTAGGGGTGTTGGGCTGGCATTCCTTTCTGCAAAAAAACATGATCCCATTCGAAGGAATGCGGGCTAAGCAACTGACTTCCAAAATTTTTAAGGAGATCCGTGAAAGAGCCGACAAAGCCACGCAGGACCTGGCGCGGATTTATGGTGAACCGGCTTTACTGAAGGGATACGGACGCAGAAATACTACTTTGTTAGCCATAGCGCCCACTACTTCATCGTCTGCTATCCTCGGGCAGGCATCCCCCGGCATCGAGCCTTTCAGCAGTAATTATTACAAAGTGGGGTTATCCAAAGGGAACTTTGTCCGGCAGAATAAATACCTGAAGGAACTATTACAAACAAAAGGAATGGACAACGAAGATATCTGGCGCAGCATCATGCTGAATCATGGAAGTGTACAGCATTTAGACGGATTAACGGATGAAGAAAAAGATGTATTCAAAACATTTAAGGAGATAAGCCAGTTAGAGATCATCCAGCAGGCGTCTATCCGCCAGCAGTATGTGGACCAGTCGCAAAGCCTGAACCTGAATATACCTTCTTCCCTGCCGATCAAAGAAGTCAATAAGCTGATGATCGAAGCCTGGAAGCTGGGAGTAAAAACTTTATATTATCAACGCAGCCAAAGTGTTTCTAAAGAATTAGTTACTAGCCTGGTAAGTTGTAAAAGCTGTGAGGGATAATCTTAAGTCTGATTTTACTCAGCCTTCCCGCTTTTTTCATGGATACCTATTACCTGCCGGGCGTTGAGTAATGCCCTATACGAGCATTATCAATGCTTTAGTTCGGAAAAGTATTTGGGTGTATCCCAAATTTTCGTAATTGGTTACTATCGGTGTAAGGCAGATGAACCAATCTCTATTAAACAAGTGTGTTCACCTGAGGTGTCGTTATCTCCACGCCTCTTCCAGTTTGATCTTTTTGAATATTATCAAAGAATTGCTTTATTTTATTCTTTATTCTTTTTGCTTGCCCAAAAAGAATCAAAAAGTCAAGAAAAATCAAAGCTTCCACCCACAAAGCCCACCGCATCTCTACGGCCGTAGAGACTGATTTTTCTGGCCAACGCTTCTTTGATTAGTATTAAAAAATTGGGGGGTGTTCGAACTTAACCATCTCCTCCTTGGTCCAGGGTATTGAAACCCCTTCTTGTAAAGATGTGAAAATCCGGGATGCACCCCTGGGAAACCCAAAAGCAGGGGTGCATACCAAATTGACGTTTAGGCAGTTTTTGCTGGTGAGCAGATGAGATCAACTACTTTGTTCCATTGTCCACTTGCTTTGATACATCGCAAGGTCAACATATTTTGAGCCCCCTTTTTCGTCCATCTTTG
>SCQT01000270.1 GCA_004322015.1 Chitinophagaceae bacterium | reverse complement strand
GCTTTTTAGCCGCCTAATAGATGGCAAATTTATAAAAAAGAATAAAAAATTATTTGGGATTTAACACAGAATCTTTTTGCTTGATCAAAAAGAACCAAAAAATCAAGAAAAAACGAAGCTTCCACCCGCTCCCGAATAATTCGGGACCAACGCTCGGTCCGCCGTTTTTTCTGGCCAACGCTCCTTTGATTTGATTTCAAAGATTGTGAGTCCGTTCGGACTTGATTCCCACCTTAGCCCAAGTATCGAATTATCTATTTTAAAAACCATGAAAATCAGGGATGGACCCAGAACATCTCTAGTGACATGATTCTGAGAAGAGGGTATAAAATAAACTCTTAATTTTAGCTGAAAATTACTACTCAATACCATGGCGAACACTTTTCATCAAATCCATCTTCAAATAATATTTGCAGTAAACAGCCGTGTCAATCTCTTGCAAGAAGGAATTCTTTCACCCGTCAAATGGGGGTTCGGTTTATCTTCTCATTTGACCATGCTAAAATCCTGACATCCGCCATCGCGAATTATAAGAGAGTGCTATCTATCACTTCAAAATATTATTTAGCCTGTAAGACTGCGCATATACGAATCCTTCAAAGGCTCCTCTGTAACTTCGGAAGGGCACAAAGCGAAAGCTTTGTGGCCTAAGCGTAGGAAACATTCAGAAATACGCTTATTTTAGCGCCGGAAATAACAAATAATCACAGCACATAGAACTATGAACATAGTGAAGGATTTCATACTTCTTTTAAATTAATGACCGAATGGGTAAAGTATTATTGGCAGGCGCTACCGGATATTTAGGAAGCTTCATTCTTGAGGAACTTTTAAAACAGGGATTGGAAACGAGAATTATTGTAAGGAATGAAAAGAAACTTCCCTTGTCAATAAAGGGGAATGATCAGGTAAAACTGTTGAAGGCCGAGGTAACGCAGCCTGCATCCATTGAAAATTGTTGCCGGGATATAGATACCGTCATCTCCACGGTGGGCATTACCAGGCAAAAGGACGGATTAACCTATATGGATGTAGACTTTCAGGCCAACATGAATTTACTGAAAGAAGCCATGCGAAGCGGGGTAAAGAAATTCATCTATGTTTCTATCCTGCATGGAGACGAGTTAAGGCGTCTCAGGATCTGCGATGCGAAGGAAAGATTTGTGGATTCACTCAAAGAATCGGGATTAGATTATTGTATAATTCGCCCCGGAGGCTATTTTTCTGATATGGGAGAATTTTATCAGATGGCAAGGAAAGGAAAAGTATTTCTGTTCGGGAACGGTGAGCACCGGATCAATCCCATACATGGAGCGGATCTTGCAGCGATCTGTGTGAACGCCATCCACGGCCAGGAAAAGGAAATCCCGGCCGGCGGCCCTCAGACATTTACCTATAATCAAATCGCCCAAACAGCTCTCTCAGTGGCAGAAAAAGGTACCGGAATTATTCATATTCCCGGTTGGATCAGTAAATGGATCCTGGGTTTATTAAGAACTTTCACAAGCAGCAAAACATACGGTCCTATTGAATTCTTTTTGACTGTTTTGTCAATGGATTTAGTGGGTCCACCCTACGGCACTCACACACTAAAGGAGTACTTTGAAGAACTCAAAAAGTAATTTGATCCTACCTGAGACCGGCTCCTTTATGGCAAGTTAAGTACAAGTACTTTGATAAACTGATCAGGGCAGTCCACTTTTTTCAATCAGCAGGATAGAGCAGGATAGTTTTGCCTGAAAGCTCCTGTATATTTGAGACATGATGAAGAATCTCACATTCCTTAGGATCATCTTTAAAAAGGTATTTTCGTTTATTTTTTTACCACAAAGGCCACAGAAAACACACAAAGTATATAAAGGAAAGGTAGTTTTCAGAGATACCCTTATTTATCTGCCGAATATATTCCTATTGGCTATCGCTTTGGTTATGACATCCTGCCAATCTGTACACAAGCCAGGAAATCAAAAGCAGGAAAAGGTAGACCGTTATGCTTTAGTTAACCGTCACCCTGTTATCGTTACTTCTTTTGATACCATGTCTTCCCTGAGTGTAGGCAACGGTGATTTTGCTTTTACAGTTGACCCGACCGGGTTACAGACATTTCCTGCATATTATGAAAATGGTATTCCGCTGGGAACAGAATCCGACTGGGGATGGCACAGCTTTCCAAATCCACACCATTATTCATTAAAAGATGTCATGAAAAATTATCAGGTAGATGGAAGAGAAGTGCCTTATGTTACTGCTTTCAAGTCACCGGAAAGAAAGAAGCTGGCGACTGAATGGCTGCGGGAAAATCCGCATCGAATTGATCTCGGGAAAATCGGATGGGATATACGAAATGAAAATGATTCAGTTATTTCAATGAATGATATCCGCCATATTCATCAAAAGCTGGATTTATGGACAGGCGAAATTATCAGTCATTTTACGGCAGCACAGGAACCAGTGACCGTAAAAACAGTTTGCGACCAGCAGGAAGATGAGATTGCAGTGCATGTGCAAACGCATTTGTTGGAAGAAGGCAGGTTAGCTGTAAAGATCCGGTTCCCTTATGCATCCACGCAATGGGATAATGCCTGTGACTGGAACAGTCCCGACAAGCATCAGACTATTATCCTCATATCCGGCGCCAATCATATCGTATTAAAAAGAATAATGGATACCACTGTATATTTTGTAAGGCTGACCTGGAAGGGGGGGGCTGTATGTAGACAGATTAAGAAACAAACTTTTGAGATCATACCGGATAAGAAGGACTCCGTTTTTTCATTCACCTGTTCTTTTAGTCAGCATCTGCCGCAGCCTAACCACGATGATTTTGATTCCACGGAGGGTGAAAGCAGCGCGGCGTGGAAACGGTTCTGGACTACCGGCGGTGTAGTAGATCTGTCGGGCAGCACGGATCCGCGTGCCAAAGAATTGGAGAGGAGGATTGTGCTATCACAATATCTTTCCCGCATACAGGATGCAGGTATCTACCCGCCGCAGGAAACGGGATTAACCTATAATAGCTGGTATGGTAAGTTTCACCTGGAAATGTATTTCTGGCATGAGTCACACTTTGCGTTATGGGATCATGTATCGCTGTTAGAAAAAAGTCTATCCTGGTATCAGCAAATTGCTTCTGTTGGAAGAGAAACAGCGAGGCGCCAGGGTTATCAGGGTATTCGTTGGCCCAAAATGACGGATCCATCAGGAAGAGAAAGCCCCTCTCCCATCGGACCGTTTCTCATCTGGCAGGAACCGCATATTATTTACATGCTGGAACTTTGTTACCGTGATCGTCCCAATAAAGCTTTTTTGGAAAAGTATAAAGATCTGGTTTTCGGTACAGCCGATTTTATGGCATCTTATCCGTGGTATGATTCATTAACTAAGAAACCTGCCTTCGCCAAGGCTTCTGCAGGCAGGTATGTATTAGGCCCTGCATTGATACCGGCACAAGAAAGATATAACCGGGACAGCACGATCAATCCTACCTTTGAGCTGGCCTACTGGTATTGGGGATTATCGGTTGCACAAACATGGCGGGAACGATTGGGATTAAGCAGAAATCCTGCATGGGATCAAGTGATGGATCATCTTTCACCTTTACCGGTACAGCAAGGCGTTTATTTAGCTGCGCAATCTTTTCCTGATACTTATACCAATCCGCGTTATACGACGGATCATCCTTCCATGCTGATGGCGTATGGTTTTCTGCCTTTAACTAAGATGGCAGATACGACGATAATGCGTGCCACATTGGAAAAGGTCATGAAAGTATGGAATTGGTCAGGTACCTGGGGATGGGATTATCCGATGGCAGCCATGACTGCCACGCGTGCAGGCATGCCTGAGCAGGCTATAGATGCGCTGATGATGCCGGTAATAAAAAATACTTATTTACCCGACGGGCATAATTACCAAAGATCCAACCTGCGTTGTTATCTCCCGGGCAACGGTTCTTTACTAACCGCCATCGCTTTGATGTGCGCCGGATGGGATGGCTATAAAGGTCCCGCAGATCCGGGTTTTCCCAAAAATGGTAAATGGAAGGTGAGATGGGAGGGCTTGAAGAAGATGCCGTGAGGTAAATGGAAGTAGCGGGAGGCAGTGGCAGTCCCGAAACTTCGGGAGCAGGGTTGGTAAGTGGTGGATGGTGTCAATGGTCAATGGTCAATGGTGAATGGTGATCCGAAGTTTCGGATGGTCAATCGTCATCCGAAGCTTCGGATCGTGAATCAATGACATTTAGATTGTTGGAATCTCGCCATGAAAACTCTAAGCAGGAAGTGTCACAGAAATATGCGAAATCGAATGAATCATGTCCAATACTTAAAAAGGGGTTCACTTTATATAAAGCTCTTAAAGCAGAAATAAGATTTTTTTATTGAGCAGGAGGTTAGACGCTAATATTATCCGGAATGGGTGTATCCCAAATCTTTGCTATCAATAACTATCGCACATGGGAGGAAGCAATCATAATTGAAAGAGTGTGTTTATATGAGGCACACTTATAGTCAGACTTCCCCCAGTTTGATCTTATTGATATCAGCAAAGGATTGTATTTATTTAAATTCTTGTTCTTTTTTCTTGATCAAAAAGAACCAAAAAATCAAGAAAAAACGAAGCTTCCACCCGCAGAACCCAACACACGGCCCGCCGTTTTTTCTGGCCAACGCTCCTTTGATTCGATTTCAAAGATTGTGAGTCAGTTCGAATTTAATTCCCACCTTAGCCCAAGCATTGAATTATCTATTTCAAAAGCCGGGAGAATCCGGGATTCACCCTCGGGAATTTGGATATATAAAAGGAGTATTTTATCTTAGATGCCGGAAATTCTTTTGCTTATTGATTAACCAATGTTTACTCCCATGCCTGTACTTCTTCAGAGGTCTATCAGATTATTTTCTGTTATTTATTCGCGGGATGAGCAGAGGGGATTTGTTTCTAAATGTTTAAAAACGGGTGAAGGTTATTTAAAACATGCAGGAGAATGATTTTATCAGCGGTTGATTGATAATAAGATTGAACAAAGGAGATGGGAGGTAATGAAGTGCTACGGAATTGCGATTTAAGCCGCCATTTCGGCTGCGCTCAGTGTGAGTGGCTTCGACTAGGCTCAGCACAGGTCGCTTCGACTTCGCTCAGTACAGGTGGCTTTGTAATCCTTTTCACTTCTTCATTCAGACTTACAATCTATCTTCTTTTGTTGCTCTTTAAGTACGGGTTTATTCCCGGAAGCAAGAATGTCATAATGCCGGATTTTCCTGAATTCTTTGGGCAGCAGGAATCTGCCCTGGCTTTTTCTGTTTCAAAATCAGATGTGGACAGGGTACGTAAATATATTCTCATAGCACATCAAAATATAATTTAGCCCAGCTCGGGAAATTATTTATTACAAAAGTAATTATTATATTGTCGCTTTGAATCGGGGATTGGATGGTATTCAAATAGCGAAACTCCGACAGGAACCAATAAATTAATCAATCATCAAAATAATATGATGAATCTTACACCATTGTATAAGATCAGGAAACTTTTTTTTCAGGCATTTTATATATTTATACTTGTACTTTTATCTTCGCAGTTAAGTGCACAAGCACCGATAAAGCCACCCACATTACCTATTGGACTGGACGCCTATCGTCAATGGAGCAAGTGGCCGATTCAAAGAATAGGTGTCCGTGCGTATATGCGAAGCACTTACGACCGTACAGGAGGAAATGAAGGCGCCGATGCCAGCCATTTTTTATTTATGAAAGGAGAAAATGATAATGTGACGCTGGATGTAAAAGGCAAAGGTATTTTATATTTTATGAGATTTAATCACTGGCATGGCAGTCCCTGGCATTTTAAGATAGATGGAAAAGATAATGTAGTGAAAGAAACGGCTACCGCTGATCCCATTCATGCACAAAAAAGATTTAATTCAACTGATTTTATCCCTTCGAAGCCATTCCCAGCACCATTGGCATACACCTGGAGCACTACCAAAGGCGCAGATCTTATATGGACGCCTATGCCCTTTAAGCATTCACTTCAAATAGCTTATTCCCGTACTCATTATGGAACAGGTTATTATATTTATGATCTTTATGCCAATAATAATTTATCTGAACCCGTTCGTTCCTGGAACATTAAGACAGTTCCTGATAGAGATGTATTGCAATTGATTAACAAGTCAGGAACAGACATTGCTCCTAAAAATATCAAAAGAATATCCGGTAAATTAAAGCCAAATAAGAAAGGTAAATTATTGCTGGCAAATATTCAATCGCCTTTTTCTGTGATCCGCGCTTTTAAACTGACCCTGCCGCTTAAAAAAGCCATTGATCTGGAAAGACTACGGATTGTTGTAACCTGGGACCATGCAAAATATCCTTCCATTGATGCGCCGCTTTGCCTTTTCTTTGGCGCCGGTACGCTTTATAACCGTGATCATCATCAATACATGGTAAAGGGATTTCCCATCAATATTAAATATGATTATGTAAATGAAAAAGTGACGCTTGCCTGCTATTATCCCATGCCGTTTTTTAAATCGGCTCATTTTGAAATAACCGGTACAGATCCCGATGATACCGGTACTGAAATTGGTTATGAGATTCGTTATGAGCCATGGAATTTCGCTCCCAATCAAAGCAGTTATTTCCATGCTACTTACCAGGATTTTCCTCATCCGGAACCCGGGAAGGATTTAGTTCTTTTGGATACCCGTGGTATAGAAGGCCATAAGGAATGGTCGGGAAGTTTTGTCGGCACTTCATTTATTTTTTCTCGTAACGGTGATTTAAATACCCTTGAAGGTGATCCGCGTTTTTTCTTTGATGACAGTCAAACACCGCAGGCTTATGGTACCGGTACGGAAGAATGGGCAGGCGGCGGCGACTATTGGGGCGGGCAAAATATGACTTTGCCTTTTGCAGGGCATCCATGCGGAGCAGTTTCTAAAGAAACGGCTAAGAATAAAAAAGACCTTATCGAATCAGGTTACCGGTTTTTATTAGCCGATTTGATGCCGTTTGGCAGAAGAGCCGTCATACATCTTGAGCATGGCGGTGAAAACCTCTCCACGGAACATTATGAAACGGTCACTTACTGGTATGGATTACCTTCCCCTTCTTTAATTAAAACAGATGAAATGGATGTCGGTAATTTACAGAGTGAAAAAGCGCATCACTATTATTCACCACAAGCTTCCGATATAGAAAAGATCACTTCACGCTATGAACTGGGAATAGATACTTTTCCTGCTCATCCCCGGGGAACAGATCCTGATAAAATACCAGGCTATAAAAACAAGGCAGGCAAAGAAGTATATCCTGCACAGGAAAAGGACGGGCGTTATACCAGAGGTACTTCAGCATTTACAGTTGAAATAAATCCTGCTAATGATGGCGTATTGCTTCGCCGTACTTTGGATTATAGCTTTCCCAATCAAAAAGCAAAAGTGTATATTGCAGATGTACACATGAAAGCTGACTCCAATGATCCCGAATGGAAATATGCAGGGATCTGGTATCTGGCCGGCTCCAACACTTGTGTTTATTCTAATCCAGAAGGAGAGCCGGATAAGCGGTTTTATAAAGTAGAAACCTCCGACAGGCGTTTTCGTGATGATGAATTTCTATTACCTGCCAGGTTAACAGAGGGACATTCAAAGATCAGGGTAAAGATAGAATTTGTTCCATCCGATCAGGAGTTATATCCGGGTATGCCTTTCCCAAAAAAGGGGGCATGGAGTGAGTTGAAGTATGATGTTTATAGTTATGTTATGCCGGATTTTCAATATCCATAAATGACAGAGAAGGCCGTATGGGAGCAGATCAAAGTTTGTGTTTGCCGGTTTCAAATCAGTGGCGTTAATCAGCGTCCGTCTTTAAAGCCGGTTAAGAATCCTTCCGATCTTTATTTTTAGTTCAAAAATCCTGCTAAATAATATTTGCAGTAAAAGGCCGCGCCAATCTCTTGCAAAAAGCATGGCGTCAGGATGTGTTCCGATATATGGCAGGTATCATTGAACGATTTCAGGAATTCTTTCACCCGCCAAAGGCGGGTTCGGTTCATTTTCTTATTTGACCATACTACAATCCTGACATCGGCCATCGGCGGATTATAAGAGAGTGCTATCTAATGCTTCAAAATATTATTTAGCGCACTAATAGAATCGGGTGTATCCCAAATCTTCGCTATCAAAAACTATCGCACAGGGGAGGAAGCAATCATAATTGAAAGAGTGTGTTTATATGAGGCACACTTATAGTCAGACTTCCCCCAGTTTGATCTTATTGATTATTAGCAAAGGATTGTATTTATTTAAATTCTTGTTCTCCTATGTTTGCAAAGTAATAAAAAGTTCTTTGAGATAAAATGTTAAGATGCCAATAAATTTGAAGATTTAAAGGTGAAAAAGGGGTGAGAGCAGATCTT
>SCQT01000269.1 GCA_004322015.1 Chitinophagaceae bacterium | reverse complement strand
ACGAAAACCCTGATGCCGTTGGCGGTAGTGAAGGAAGCGGGTGTTCCGATGTGGATTTCGGGAGCCGGCCCTGGCTCCGGCGCCTGTGCGCGATTGATCTGTGCCTGCGCAAAAACCGGAAAACAGATCATTAAAAGCATCATGCGGAATAGCTTTTCCATATAACTAATTTTATAATAAGTAATAATTTATCCTTTTTTATCTTCTGCCGATTCAGGCAAATAATACAAAACGATCCGGTTGTCATTGTTCAGATATTTTTTTGCCACATGCATTACTTCTTCCGGAGTCACTTTTTTAAATCTTTCCAATTCCGTATTGACCAGGCCGGCATTTCCGAAGTAAATTTCATAATTGGCCAAACTTTCGGCAATACCTAATTGCGTGGAGAAACGGCCCACATAAGCGGTTTCAATCTGATTCATCACTTTTTGAAATTCATGCCGCCTCACCGGTGTTGTTTTCAATCGGGCCATCTCTTCATCCATAGCTTCCTGAAGCTTTTCCGGCGATATGCCGGCATTCACGATACCGAGATTAATATAAGCGCCTACTCCTTCCTGGGACATTGGAAAAGACCCGACACTCAACGCTAATTGTTTTGTATCTACCAGTTCTTTTTGCATCCGGGAAGATGAGCCGCTGCTTAAAACATTGGAAAGTACCCGAAAAGCATAATAATCGGGAGTCCCCTGCACAGGTCCGCGATAGGCCTCAATCACAGCCGGCAATTGAATATGATCATAAACCGTATCTATTTTATCGGCGGCGGCGCCCAATTCCTGCAAATGGATCTCCGGGCGGGGTACCGGATTTTTTCCTTTGGGAATGGGTCCAAAGTATTCTGCAATTAATTTTCTTGTACTGTCCATATTAATATCACCTGCGATAGATAAAACGGCGTTATCGGGTACGTAATAGGTTTGATAGAAAGTGATGAAGTCAGACAACCGGGTTTTATTCAGATCTTCCATTGTGCCGATAGGGACCCATTCATAGGGAGTGCCTTTAAACAGATTTTTGCATACCTCTGTGAAAATGGTCCCGTACGGCTGGTTGTCCACACGCATCCGCTTTTCTTCCTTTACTACTTCACGTTGCGTATTGACACCTGCCGGCTCAATTTTAGCATGCATCATCCTTTCGGATTCGAGCCATAGACCTAATTTTAATTGGTTGGAAGGCAGGTTTTCATAGTAAAAGGTGCGATCCTGGGATGTGTTGGCATTCAACTGGCCGCCGGCATTACTGACGTATTTCATGAATTCGCCGCGACCGATGTGCTGAGAGCCTTCAAACATCAGGTGTTCGAAAAAGTGAGCAAAACCGCTTTGTCCGGACTTTTCGTTTTTTGAACCCACGTGGTAGAGCACCGTGACCGCCACCACCGGAACGGTATTATCCTGATGGAGAATGACCTTTAATCCGTTGGGAAGCGTGTATTTGATAAAGTGAATCTTTCGTTGCTGACCGGTGGCGCTTATGACTATCAACGCGCAGCACACCAGCATAAAGTTAAATTTATGCATAGGAATTATTTTGACGTTAATAAAAAATTATCAAAATTATTGGGTAAAAATATGAAATAAATGGTGAATAAGCACACTGCGTTCAGGAAGCTTTTAAATATAGATTTTGTTCCTATATTGTGACGGTAAATATAGCCGGTATGATGGGCGGGCAGGGCAAATCATCCCAAAGCAAATTAAATATGAAAAAAAAATTGCCGGAAAGTCAGATCAGTGAATTACTGAGCACGTTAAAAGGACGTTTTGAAAAAAATGAACACAGACACAAAGGAATAATGTGGAATGAAGTGGAAGCCCGTGTGATAGCAAAGCCAGGAAAATTATGGTCTTTGAATGAAATGGAAACCACCGGCGGTGAGCCTGATGTTATTGGTTATGATAAAAAGGAGGGAGCCTATATTTTTTGTGACTGTTCAGGTGAAAGCCCTAAAGGACGAAGAAGTTTATGCTATGACCCCGAAGCTTTAGAGTCGAGAAAACAGGATAAACCCCGGGACAGCGCCGTCGGCATGGCAAATGAAATGGGAATAGAAATGCTGAACGAAGAACAATATTGTACGTTGCAGGAAATAGAGAATTTTGACGCCAAGTCATCCAGTTGGATTATGAGCCCAAACAATGTAAGAAAACTCGGAGGCGCCATATTCGGAGACTTTCGTTATGGCAGGGTATTTTTTTATCATAATGGTGCGGAATCGTATTACGCAGCGAGAGGTTTTAGAGGACTATTGAAAGTTTAATGATGATGATTAAAGAAAATATTAAAGCAACACTCATGGACAGGGCGTATCCCAAAATTCCGCAATTGGTTACTGTCGGTGTAATACAGATGAAGCACCCTTAATTGAACAAGTGTGTTTACCTGAGGCGTCGTTATGTCCATGCCTCCTCCAGTTTGATCTTTTTAATTATTAGCAAAGAATTGCATTTATTTTATTCTTTGTTTTTTTTGCTTGCCCAAAAAGAACCAAAAAGTCAAGAAAAATCAAAGCTTCCACCCGCAAAGCCCACCGCTCGGCCCGCTGATTTTTCTGGCCAACGCTTCTTTGATTAGTATTAAGAAATTGTGGGGTTGTTAGAACTTAACCATCTCCTCCTTGGTCCCAGGTATTGAAACCCCTACTTGTAAAGATGCGAAAATCCGGGATGCACCCCGTGGGACATGCAGTCGGAAATAAAACCGTGAAATTTCGTACCTTTGCGGCTTAATCGCCGGGAGGTTCCATGAGTGATCCTATTAAGCATGAATGTGGCCTGATATTCATTCGCTTACGCAAACCGTTCTCATATTACCAGAAAAAATATGGTACAGTCTTTTACGGGCTGAACAAACTTTACCTGCTGATGGAAAAGCAGCATAACCGCGGGCAGGACGGCGCAGGCATAGCCACCGTCAAGCTGAACACGGAACCCGGCTATCCCTTCATGCATCGTATCCGCAGTAATGCACCTCAACCGATCCCCGAACTTTTCACCAAGATATTTGAGGAAGTGGCTGAAGTGGAAAAATATCAGCCGGATATGGTTAAATATCCCGGATTGATGAAAGGAAATATCCGCTTTCTGGGAGAATTGCTGTTAGGGCATCTTCGTTATGGCACACAGGGAAAAAATAATATCGAATTTTGCCATCCTTTTGTCCGGCATGACGCTATTCCTGCGCGCAATCTTGCGCTGGCGGGTAATTTCAACGTGGTGAATGTCCGGGAACTTTTCGACCTCGTCAATGTCAATCCCGGTGAATTACATTGTGAATCCGACCTGGCCGCTATGCTGGAAGTGATCCAACACTTTATAATACAGGAAGACGAAAAAAATCCGGAGAATCTTGATCTGGTGAAAGTACTGAAACAGGCTGCGCCGTTATTTGACGGAGGGTATCATGTAGGCGGACTTCTCGGGAATGGGGACGGCTTTGTCCTGCGCGACCCGCACGGAATCCGGCCTTCCTATTATTATATCAACGACGAAGTAGTAGTGGCCACATCAGAGAGGCCCGCCATACAAACGGCTTTTAATGTGTCGTATGAGGAAGTGAAGGAATTGGAACCCGGCAAAGCCCTCATTGTAAAAGGGAATGGGGATATTCTCGAAGAACAAATATTAGAGCCGAAAGAAAAACGGGCCTGCAGTTTTGAGCGTATTTATTTTTCACGGGGGAATGACCAGGATATTTACAAAGAGAGAATATCGTTGGGTTATCACCTGTCGGAAAAAGTATTGCAAGCCATTGATTTCGACCTGAAAAACACCATATTTTCTTTTATTCCCAATACCGCCGAAATTGCTTTTTACGGTTTAATTCAGGGGTTGGAAGATTACCTTAACAAGATCAAAGTGCAACGCATTCAGTCCTGGGGAAAGGATGGATATGATGAGGAGAAACTGAATGAAATGATCAACCGGCGTATTCGCATGGAGAAAATCGTGATCAAAGATGTGAAGATGCGGACCTTCATTGCAGCGGATGCGGGACGCAATGAAATGGTGCAACATGTATATGATATTACTTATGGTACCGTCCGGCCCGGGATAGATACGCTTGTGGTAATAGATGATTCCATTGTGCGCGGCACTACGTTGAAAGAAAGTATTATTAAAATGTTGGACCGCTTAGGTCCGAAACGGATTATTATTCTGTCCTCGGCGCCACAGATCCGTTATCCGGATTGTTACGGAATAGACATGAGCAAGATGGGGGATTTTGTGGCATTCCGGGCAGCTATATGCCTGGCACAGGAGCAGGGGAAACAGCATATTTTAAAAGAGGCATACAGTTTATGTAAAGAGTTGGCGAAGACCAATACGCTGGATGCACAAAATGTGGTGCGGCTTATTTATAAACAATTCACCGTGGAGGAGATCTCCGAAAAAATAGCCGAGATCATCACACCCCCCGATACGAAAGCGCAGGTGAACGTTATTTATCAATCCATCGAAACACTTCACCAGTCCTGTCCGGATAACTTAGGCGACTGGTACTTTACCGGTAATTATCCCACTCCCGGCGGTAATCATGTGGTCAACCGCGCCTTTATGAACTTTATGGAGGGGAAGAATACGAGGGGGTATTGAATGCAGCCTATAACTCCTTCGTCATCCATATTCCGCAAGCGTAATGCCCGGTATTTCCTACCGGCCTCCGGAGGTAGTGAAATCCTGTTTTTTCATAGAGACGAATAGCTGCTTTCAGTTCAGGCATGGTTTCTAAATAACATTGAGCATATCCTTGTTCTTTGGCAAACTGCAAACATTTTTTCATCAGGAGGCTGCCGATCCCTTTACCTCTTGCCGCAGGCAGTAAATACATTTTCTGCAATTCACAAATACCGGTTTCGTTGCCATTCAGCTTATGAATACCCGCGCCGCCCGCGATGTGCTTGTCAACTTCCACTATGAAATACGTTGATCCCGGGTCCTGATACAGGGAGAATAAATTATCCGTTGCCGGATCCGTTGCCACCGTTCCCTGCCTGCAAATACCATATTCCGCCAATACGGTCCGGATAGTTTGAGCAAGCGTGCGGTTATCGTCCTCCTGAATCAAACGGATACGAAAAGCGGTATTTTCCATGCCCGAAAGATACGCCGTTATTTGCAGAACTTTTCCCGCTGCTTGATGAAATCCTCTTTATTTTTGGCAAAAAATGATGCAGATAATTTATAAAACGGGTATAACACCCGAAACTTCCGCTATCATTGATGTGTATGAAAGCGCAGGATTAAACAGGCCCACGCGGGACAAAAGCAGGATCACGGAAATGTATGTCCATTCCAATTTGATCGTAACAGCATGGGACGAAGGAAAATTGGTGGGAATAGCCCGTTCGCTGACTGACTTTTGCTATTGCTGTTATCTGTCGGATCTGGCGGTGAGAAAGGAATATCAAAGACAGGGAATCGGAAAAGAACTGATCCGGCTGACCAAAGAAAAAACTGGAGAACGCTCGATGCTTTTATTACTGTCGGCTCCCACTGCAATGGAATATTACCCTAAGGCGGGATTTTTAAGAATGGAGAATGCTTTCATGATCAGCAGGACTAAATAATTAAGAAAAATAAAAAGTTTCAAATGAGTAATATCATTGACAAGCAATCAGCCTTGCATTATCAATGGGGTGATCAATGCGATGCCTGGGTCCTGATGAATAAGCCGGAATTATCCGTAAAAATAGAAAAGATGCCTGCCGGTACCCAGGAGCAATATCATTTTCATAATGAAGCCCGGCAATTCTTCTATATTTTATCAGGAACTGCCGTTTTTCATTTAAATGGCGAGCAAAAGATAGTTTATCCCACGCAGGGCATTTTCATTGAGCCGACTATTCCGCATTTTATCGCCAATGGATCCGCTGAAGAGTTAGAGTTTATGGTTATTTCTCAACCTTCTGCAGATCAGGACAGGTTTCCGGTTGAAGAAGATTCCTGAATTCCTTTTTATTTTCTATTGTGCCACAATATTTCCATGCATGGAGGCATAGTGGCCGGGATAAGTGCACATAAACTCATACACTCCCGGATTCGGAAGAGTGAAGGTAATAGAATCTTCCTGTCCGGGTCCGGTCATTTTGGTGTGAGCAATGATCTGGCTTTTATCGGTCGCTGAAAGGTTGTCAATAGACTTGGCCAGCGCTACATGAATACCCAGGGTGTCCACATTAGTTCCCGGTTGAAGGACTGTGACATCATGTGTCATGGATGCCTGCGTACCGACATTCTTAAACGTTAAGGTAATTGTCTTGCCGGCATTCACTTTAAATAAAGTTTGATTATAATGCATTTGATCATTTCCCGTCAGGTGAATGGTATCGGATAATGCTACTGATGATAACCCCGGGATATTGGCGGCAGCGCTGTTTGACGGCATCGTAGCCGCTGCACCGGATGTGTCTTCTGTAGAATTGTTCTGCTTATTACCGCTATTACAGGAGGCAAATAAAAAAGCAGCACAAGCTACAGACAGATAAATTATTTTTTTCATGATATAATTGCTTTTGTTTGCAAGGCAAAGGTACGCGATATGTTCAAGTGAAAAGTGGTTACGGTGGCTGTTAACGATTTATAAACGAACACAGCGGGAGTCCCCGTCCCCATAATACGATGCGTGAAATTATTCTTCGAGGATCGAATTACGAGGAATTAATGGACATGAAATTGAGCATCAGCAGGCTATTTTACAGCGACTATTATCATAGTCGGCTCTGCACAGATCAGCATATTTCTCTATTTCATATAGTCTTTCCGAGGCATGAATAATTTCCTGATAAGAATAAAGGAATTCCGCTTATTTTATCTATTTTATTTCTAACTCATGCGGCCGGCTTATTTCTTTTTATTTGAAGAAAAAAATGAGCTAATTTGCCTTTTGTATTCCGCAATTGTAAACATAGAAAATTCTATAAAAATAAATCCCTTTGACTTGCCAATAGACACTTCCAATATTATTTTTCAGCAGGCGGTGGCTTTTGTTACCCAAACCAACCAGCATCTTTTTCTCACCGGAAAAGCAGGCACCGGTAAAACTACTTTTTTAAAATATATTGTAGAGAATTGCTTTAAAAAATTAGCGGTAGTGGCCCCCACGGGAGTGGCAGCCATCAATGCCGGCGGTGTGACTCTACATTCTTTTTTCCAGCTTCCTTTCGGTATGTTTATTCCTGATCATCCTGCCGTATGGGGCGGAGTGGACAGTGCAGTGTATAATAAAAATGAATTGCTTGGAAAGTTACGGCTGAACCACACTAAGCGTGATTTAATCAGAGAACTGGATCTGCTTATCATAGATGAAGTCTCCATGGTGCGTGCAGATTTGCTGGATGCAGTGGATATTGTGCTGCGTTCGGTAAGACGGCGGCATCATGATCCGTTTGGCGGCGTGCAGATGCTTTTTATCGGTGATCTGTTCCAGTTGCCGCCGGTCATAAAAGATAACGAAAAAGGATTGTTTTTTCAATCGTATAAAAGCCCTTTTTTCTTTGATTCAAAAGTTATTCATGAAGCGCCACCTGTTTATTTGGCGCTCAAGAAGATCTATCGCCAGGAGGATGAAAAATTTATTCACCTGTTAAATAATATCCGTAACAACCGCTGTACGGACGAAGACCTGCATCATCTGCACAGGTACTATCAGCCCGATTTCAGTCCCGATGGAGAGGACGGAACTATTATTCTTACCACGCATAATTATAAAGCGGACGCCATCAATAAGCATCAGTTGGCAAAATTACCGGGGAAAACGTGCAAGTTTGAAGCAGGGATCAAAGGAGAATTTCCGGAAAATGCTTATCCGGTGGACGCTGTGCTGCATTTGAAAACGGGAGCACAAGTTATGTTCATTAAAAATGATAAAGGAGAAACGCGACGGTATTATAACGGAAAAATAGGCGTGGTAAATGAAATAGACGAGGAAGAAGGGATTATTTGCATCTCCTTCGCGGGTGAAAAAAATACGATGGAATTGCCTTTGGAAACATGGAGAAATATCCGGTATAAATATGATCATGAAACAGATAAGATCGGGGAAGAAGAAATCGGTTCCTTCACGCATTATCCCGTCCGTCTCGCATGGGCAGTGACCATTCATAAAAGCCAGGGATTGACTTTCGACAAAGCCGTAATAGACGCCGGTGCTTCCTTTGCGGCGGGACAGGTGTATGTGGCTTTGAGTCGGCTCACTGGTATGGACGGGTTGATCTTACATTCCCGCATTAATCCGCAAAATATTTTAACGGATGCGGATGTCATTGCTTTTTCCCATACGGAAAAGCCTAAAGAAATAGTCAATGAAATATTGGAAACTGCACAACTGGAATCTATTCACCGGTCTTTATTAGAAACGTTTGACTGGAATAAGCTGCTCGACTTAATCCATAGTTTTATAAAAGATACTTCGGAGAGATCCATACCGGATAAATCACAGGAGATAGGTTTTTTGAATGGATTGAGTGAAAGCCTGATGCAGGAATCTGGCATTGCAGGTAAGTTTCAATTGCAGATGGAAAATTTATTGCAACAGAGAGATGAAGAGGGATATCGCCGGCTACACGAAAGAGTAATGAAAGCGACGGACTGGTTTACCAAAGACTTAGGGGAAAAAGTGATTGCTCCCTTGCAACAGCATATCAAAAATACCGGAGTTAAATCAAAGACGAAGAAATATGTTAAAGAACTGAATGTGACTTTGCTGATCGCTTTCATGAAAAGGCAGGAACAATTGAAGCGGGCTGTATCTGTAACCACTGCTATGCAGGATACTTCAGGAGCAAAAGAGGTGATGCGCTATGTGACAGAAATGCATCAGCCGGTGAAAATGCAGCTTCCCGCAGGAACTGCCATGGTAAAGAAACCGGAAAAAGGAGCCAGTCAGCGGATCACTCTTGAATTGTACCGGGAAGGAATAAGCTTAGAGGAAATAGCCGCTGCCAGAAACCTCACCCGCGGAACCATCGAAGGACATCTGGCTGCTTTCATCGCTTCGGGAGAAGTGGATATTCATTTTTTAATCGCTCCGGGGAAATTAGCAGATATTATGAATTTGTTGCAATCTCATCCAGATATTCGTTCCTCAGAGGTCAGGGACCGCCTGGGGCCGGACTTTTCCTATAGCGAGATCAGAGCGGCTACGGAGTTCTGGAAAATAAATAAGCATTCCACGAAGAAATAAATACCAAAACTAATTTTTTATTTTTAAATTATTTTTATATCTTTATTATCTCACCAAACAAATCTACCATGAAAAAGTGTCTTTTGTGGCTTATACCGGTTTTCATATTAGCCTCCTGCAATCAAAAGAGAAACCCGGTCACTGAAGGCCCGCTGACCCTTTCCTTCTCAAAACCACAGACGGGGGAACTATTAACTATCCAGTATAAAACGGACAGCGCCAAGCTTGCCGGACAAGCTAATCCTGAAGGTACCCTGTATTATGCAGTAAAGAAAAAAGTGTATGCAGTATCCCTACAGTTAACGGATTCAGCCAAAGCGTTGCATGGTTCTTTTACTTTGCCGGATTCGGCGCAGGCATTTGCACTAAAGTTTTCTGCCGGAGATGCAGTAGATGGCAATGGAGGGAAAGGGTACGTCTTCCCAGTGTATAAATCCGGAAATCCGGTTCCGGGCGGATTAGCTGCGGAAAGTGGGTTTTATTCCGGTCTTGGCAGTTACGTCTTAGGTATTAAATCTAATTCAGATACGGCTGTATCTTTATTAGAAAAGGATATTACAGCTAATCCGGGCATTAAAGGAGATTGGGAAGCAGCCTATTTAAGTGAACTGATAACTGTTAAAAAAGATTCTGCTTATCCGGCAGTATTATCAGCGATACCTTCACTGCTTTCGGGTGAGAAGGTGCCGGAAAGTGATTATATGGCAGTTCGCGGATTGTATAGCAGAATGAAAATGATACCGGAGG
>SCQT01000268.1 GCA_004322015.1 Chitinophagaceae bacterium | reverse complement strand
GATATGTCCCTCCGGGACATTTTTGCTCACGCGAATAATCTATCGCCATTGCTGCTGCCAATGATATGTCCCTCCGGAACATTTTTGCTCACGCGAATAATCTATCGCCATTGCTGCTACTACCTACAATATGTTCCTTCGGAACATTCTTCGTCCCAAAGGGACGATTGATAGGTAAGAAAACATATGCAGATCATCATGTCCCAGAGGGACATTTGGTGATTTACCCCTGTTAACTGGTTTTCTCACAAAAATCTTTTATCTTGCTTAAAAAAACAGGCGACATGGCAGATAGTTATACGCAACTACATATTCAATTTGTTTTTGCTGTAAAATACAGAAAAGCGATGATCCATTCCGTATGGAAAGACAGATTACATCAATACATTACAGGTATTTTCCAACATAATGGTCACAAGATGCTCCAAATCAATAGTATGCCCGATCACATACATATTCTTGTAGGACTTCGCCCGCATCAGGCTATTTCAGCCCTTATACAAAACGTTAAAACAGAAAGCAGCAAATGGATTAAAAGGCAAGATTTCGGCTGCCCTTTCTTTACCTGGCAAGAAGGATATGGCGCTTTTTCTTATTCAAAAAGCCATGTGCCGCGGGTTATTCGCTATATTCAAAATCAGGAAGAACATCATAAAAAGAAAACTTTTCTGCAAGAATATGTTCAATTCTTAAAAGCTTTTGAAATTGCTTATAAAGATGAATATATTTTTCAGGATCTGATTTGATTCAAACCTCCTTACAAAAAGAAGAAATAATTCAGATTATTTTTGAGGAGATGAAGCGCTTTAGTGATATGATTTTCGACCGTTTTTTCAGAAATGCCCAGAAGTGTGGCAATCTCCTTGTGTGTTTTCATTTCATAGCGGCTTAATTCGAAAACCTTTCTGCACTTTTCAGGAAGCCTTTCCACCAACTGATTGATATGACTGCTGAGATCATTGATCAAAATCGTTTCCTCAGTAGAATGATCCGCTTTACCGTATCCATCCACATCCACATCAGATGATGACGCTAGGGATATTTTTTTATATACCATCCTTAATACAATGTAGCGGATAGAGGCAAAAAGATAATTTTCCAGCGAGGTACGGATATGTATCTTATAACGGTTTTTCCAAAGGCTTTCAAATAGATTCTGTACGGCTTCTTCCGCATCCTCTCTGCATTGAAGACGTTTATGCGCTGAAATAAAAAGCTGAAACCAATAGCGGTTGTATATTTCTTCAAATGCTCCCGGATCGTCCTTTTGTATCAGACAGAATAATGACTCAGCAGTAAACGTGGTATAATCTTTTGTCATCTTTAACTTTTATCAGCTAACTACTGAAAACCGTTTTTGACATACGCTGTCGCAAAGCTAAATATTATTTTTAATTCTATGAGGGGAAAGGGGTCGTCAATCAAGTTTCACGGTGCCTGATCATCCTTAAAATGTTCCAGAATTAACCTTGCTTTTGTCCTTCCTACCTCGGCTCCCAGCTCTCTTTCTGTCAGTCGTTTTATTTTATTCACCGACCGGAATTTATTTAATAACTGATCGGCCGTTTGCTTCCCGATCCCTTTGATCTGTTCCAGTTCGTTGACGAAAGATCCTTTGCTCCTTTTCTGACGATGAAAAGTAATTCCAAAACGATGTACTTCGTCGCGCACCCGGCGGATCAGCTTTAAGCTCTCTCCATTATAGGGAAGTTTAAGGCTTTCTCTGTCACCGGGAAAAAATATTTCCTCCTCATTTTTTGCTAATCCGACAACCGTCATGCTACCCGTAAGTCCCAGCTTTTGAATACTTTCCATGGCGGCGCCAAGTTGCCCTTTGCCTCCATCAATGATCACCAATTGCGGTAAAGATTGTTTTTCATCTAACAACCTTTTATATCTTCTATAAACCACTTCGCTCATAGATGCGAAATCATTAATTCCCTGCACTGTTTTAATATTAAAATGCCTGTAATCTTTGTTGCTGGGCACCCCGTCTTTAAAAACCACACAGGCGGCCACCGGGAAGCTCCCCTGAAAGTTGGAGTTATCAAAACATTCGATATGAACCGGCAAACGGGTGAGTTGAAGATCTTCCTGAAGCTGCGACAGGATCTTCATATTTTCTTCACCGGTTCTTGTTTCCAGCTTCAATATCTTTTTCTTCTTCATCTCCTCCATGAAGTAATTCACATTTTTCATGGAAAGATCAAGTAATTTCTTTTTATCGCCGGCCCTGGGAACTGTGATAGTGATTGTCTTATCGGGATATTCTATCGGGAATGGCAGAATGATCTCATTCACAAAACTGTTCATTTTTTCTCTCAGATGTGCGATGGCAAAAACTAAGCTGTCCTCATCGCTTTCTTCTATTCTTCTTTCTAAAGTAATGGTTTTTGTTTGAATGATGGTGCCGTTTCTTACCTGCAGATAATTAACATAAGCCTGATAACCATCTGTCTGAATGGAGAATACATCCACATCACCTACATGAGAACTGACTACAGCGCTTTTAGCATTATAATCCTGCAAAGATTCTATTTTCTTTTTAATTACCTCCGCTTTTTCAAATTCCAGTTTAGCCGCATGTTCCTGCATTTCTTCCTTCAGACGACTGATGACAGGCGTTAAATTTCCCTTCAGGATATTACGCACTTGTTGCAGCCCTTTCTGGTAATCTTCTTCCGTTTGTAATCCTTCGCAAGGACCTTTGCAATTCCCCAAATGATATTCCAGGCACACTTTATATTTCCCGGATTTAATAAGCCTGGCGGTGAGGCTCAGTCCACAGGTTCGCAATGGAATATAAGTTCGGATGAATTCAAGCAGCTCCCTCACCTTCCCCACACTGGTAAAAGGTCCTATGTATTCGGATCCGTCTTTTATAATACGGCGTGTTAAAAATACTCTCGGGAAGGGTTCGTTTTTTATCACCACATAAGGATAACTCTTATCATCCTTCAGGTTAATATTATAACGGGGTTGAAATTGTTTTATCAGCGAATTTTCTAATAGAAACGCATCCTGTTCTGTATCAACGATTGTAAATTCAAGGTGATGTATATTTTGAACCAGCTTGCGGGTCTTATAATTATCCTGCGTCTTTACAAAATAAGAGCTGACTCTCTTCCTTAAGTCTTTTGCCTTACCAACGTAAATCAATTTACTGCCTCCGTCAAAATATTTATATACCCCCGGCTCATGTGGAATAGTCGTCGCCACCCGTTGAAATTCTTCATTTGTCATACCGGGCAAAGTTCAGGAATATTTGTAAAATAATGGCTGAATCAGGAACAAGAACCTGCAATAACCTTATCTTTGTTTATACAAAAATAAACCATGTACAATAAGGAATCCGGCATTAAACTGAATGAAAAAAGCAGGGCTTTATTAAAAGAGATCGCCACCGGAATTACTTCCAATGCGGCTAAAACGATCAATGATCTCAGGGAGGTGATCAATTATTCTGACTGGCGTTATTATGTAAAAGACGACCCCGCGCTGGCAGACCAGGAATATGATCGTTTGTTCGAATGGTTAAAAAAACTGGAAGAGCAGCATCCGGAATCAGTTACGCCGGATTCACCTACTCAACGTGTTGCCAAAGGACTTACCAAAGAATTTCCCACAGTGGATCATCTGGTGCCCATGTTGAGCCTGGATAATTCATATAATGCCGAAGACCTGAGCGAGTGGGACCGGCGTTGCAGAGAATTTGTCGGGGACCGGGATATTGAATACTGCATCGAACCTAAATTTGACGGCGCAGGCATTTCCCTGATCTATGAAAACGACCTGCTGACGCGTGGAGCCACCAGAGGAGACGGTGTGCAGGGGGAAGATATTACCATGAACCTGAAGCAGATCAGGTCAATTCCTTTGTCAGCAAAGTTTTCCTCATTAAGCGTACACCAGATAGAAATTCGTGGTGAAGTACTGATCAACAAAAATAAATTCAAGCAATTCAATGACCAACGGTTAGCGGAAAATTTGCCCCCCCTGGCCAATCCGCGGAATGCTGCTTCGGGATCTTTACGAATGATTGATCCTAAAGAAGTAGGTAAGCGCGGATTGGAAGCATTCTTATATCACATGAGTTATTTGGACTTTCAGGAAGGGAAAAGGGAGCCGGAAGCATTTGAAACACATTACGGGACTTTAAATGCATTATCCCAATTGGGATTTCGCACACCGGTGGATATTATGAAGGTCGTAAAAGGAATTGATAAGGTGATTGATTATTGCAAAACATTTGAAAATAAGCGGGATGAACTGCCTTATGAGATTGACGGATTAGTCGTGAAGGTGAATGAATATGCTTTACAGGATAAAATGGGGATGACAACGCATCATCCGCGGTGGGCAATGGCATATAAATTCAAACCCCGGCAGGCTTCCAGCAAACTAAGGAAAGTGGAATTTCAGGTGGGGCGTACGGGTACGATCACTCCCGTGGCAAAAATAGATCCTGTACCACTAAGCGGTGTAACGGTTTCTTCCATTTCCATGTTTAATGAAGATGTCATCCGCGAAAAAGATATTCGTGTAGGTGATACCATCCTTGTAGAACGTGCAGGCGATGTCATCCCTTACATCGTAAAGCCATTAACCGATCTGCGTAATGGAAGTGAGAAAGAGATCGTTTTTCCCAAACATTGTCCCGTATGTGGAGACAAATTAGTGAAAGAGCCCGGAGAAAGCGCCTGGCGTTGTGTGAATATCAATTGTGAAGCGCAGGTAGTGGAACGCCTGGTCCATTTTGGCAGCAAAGATGCCATGGATATCCGCAACCTGGGTGAAGCCAATGTGAAACGATTTTATGAATTAAAATTGCTGAGAGATATTCCTGGCATTTATCAATTGGATTTTGAAAAAATAAGCCAATTGGAAGGCTTTGGAAAAAAATCCGTAGATAATTTGAGAACGGCCATTGAAAATTCCAAACAACAGCCCCTGCACCGGTTGATATTTGCACTTGGGATCCGTTTCGTAGGGGAGACAACAGCCAAAACATTAGCTAAAGCATTTCATGATTTGATGGAACTGAAAAATATAACCGAAGAAAAGTTGTTGAGCTTAGAAGATATCGGGCCTAAAGTGGCCGGGGCGATCCTGCAGTTTTTCAGTAATGAAGATAATATCAGGATGTTGGAGAAATTGCGATCATTAGGCATTAATATGAAAAACGCCGGGAATAAAGAAACAGCATCCGGAACATTAAGCGGGCTTACTTTCCTGTTTACCGGAACCCTGCCTTCCCTGAAACGGAGTGAGGCGGAAACATTGGTAGAATCCAAAGGAGGTAAAATAGCAGGCAGCGTGAGCAGCAAATTAAATTACTTAATAGCGGGAGAAGAAGCGGGTTCTAAATTAGAGAAAGCAAAAAGGATAAATACCGTGAAAATATTGAACGAAGAAGAGTTTTTGCAGATGATAAAAACGGAATAATGGTACTATTAAAAGATACGTTCAACAAAAATTTCAAACATCTAACCTGTATCCCACTCCTTTTACCGTGGCAATAATATCGCCGGTTTTCTGCCTTATTTTGCGTATATGGACATCAATGGTCCGGTCGCCCACAATAATATCGGTACCCCAGACTTCACTTAATATCTCATTTCTCAGGAAAACGCGTCCGGGTTTCGAAGCAAGTAATGCCAGCAACTCAAATTCTTTTTTCGCCAATATCACTTCACGCCCTTTGTAATGGACGATGAACCTTTCTCTGTTTATGGTAAGATCTCCCAATGTAACTGTCTTTTCTTCCTCTTTATTGACCCTGCGTAATAATGCTTTGATCCTGCTTAAAAGGATCTGGGGTTTAACCGGTTTTACCACATAATCGTCTGCCCCCAGATTGAGCCCGTTGATCTCCGCGCTTTCCGTACCTAATGCGGTAAGAAACAGGATTAAGGTATTTTTAAATGCCTCATCCTTACGCAGGGACGCTAATGTTTCGGCCCCGTCTTTTACCGGCATCATGATATCAAGTATGATCAGATCGGGATGAAATGATTTAGCTTTCAGTAAAGCTTCTTCTCCGTTACCGGCAGCCTCTGTTTCATAGCCCGCCTGCTGCAAATTATAACGGATGATCTCCACAATATCCTCCTCATCATCCACGATCAATATCTTATATTTTTTTTCATTCATCATCGGCAAAGGCTGTGATTTCGCAAAAATAGCAAGTTAATTAATCCTAACCATAGGTTAACATGATTAAATTGTCAATTTGGGCACCTTTGTAAAGCCAAGGTTTAAAATTTGGTCATAAATTTGCATCAGAGTAAAAAATGTCAGCATCCATGAAAAAAGCCCGTTTTATTTGTTTTCTTGCAGCCATAAGTTGCTCCCTGTTGATCACTGCTTCTTCCTCCTATGCTGCTGCACAGCAGGATACCAGCGGGGTAATTATTCCTATTTATTTGCAATACTGGCACGATCTGATATCACAAGAACAATCCAAGGCATTGGGCATGGCGGAGAAACTGAATCGGCATAATCAGGGTTCTGATGATCCCCCTGCCGGGTACGTGCAAATTAAAGATGTTTTAAAGAGAGATATAGATAATTACCGCTTAGCCATTGAAGCTTCTGATCTTGATCACCGTCATAAGGTTCTATACCTGAACAGCATTTATGTAATGCTGAAGATCATGAATCGTGAGTGGGGCAATGGCGACCTGAGCCCGGCGCTTATCCCTGAGTTGGTGACGAATTTTCATGAAATGCTGAATGCCGACAGACAGGGAGGAAGTATAGCCCCTTTCGTCAAAAAGGTTCCTTATGAAATAGGCGCTATCAATATCAACGTGTTCAGTCAAAATTACGGGTACCAGGAAGCACGTATTGCCTTATTAAGGAAATATGCAGCGCAGTATCCTAAATCTTTTCTGACAGTATTAAACCAGTCCTACCCTGATCTGGCTAATGAGCCATTCGTAGACACTGTCGTCGCCAGGATAGCACATGCTTATCCGGAATTGGTCTATAACTATGCCACATCCTATACTATGGTGGGCAGGGTGGTTCGCCGTAATTCCGATCCCCTGGTGCAGGCGATTGTGAAAGTAGGCGCCACACCGGATAAGGCCATTCGTGTTTTTCCTTTTATTGATTATATTGTCAGTGGAAAATACACCGTTCCGCAATTGCAGAAGATCGCTCAGGATGATGATGCCTATTATTTATTAGCTGTCAATACGCTGATTGACATGAACAGAGGCATCATAGACGGAGAAGATTTTGTGGGACAACCTGCTATGGAAGCAAGTGTGAAAAGAAGCGCCCTGGAATATATAAGGCAGGTCAATGAACTGCACGAGAGCCCTGATCCGGTCAGGTTCGCCTGTGCCAACAAGCTGACTCCGCAGGAAATTTATTACATCCTGGTCAATGGACAACAGGAGATTTACACTTCCAGCTTTGTGGGTCTTTTTAAACGTTTTATGCAGCGTATGGATCCGCCCCGCGGGGATAAACTCCTAATGTCTGTCATATTTGACCGTTTCCGTAAATTCATCACGCTTTCTTCCGCTTATAATACACTGGATCCGTTTCTCGGTTCCATGAGCCAACAAAACGCTAACGTGCTGATGAATAAATTTGTGGACGGATTACAATATACCAAGGGGCTTGCTGCATCGGTAGATGTGGCGGATGCCTTTGGCAGTATCAAAGATTCGGCATTACTCAAAAAGCTTCAGGCTGAAGTAAACCGGAATTTTGAGGAAATGGTAGCCCAGAACGATGAAAGGGGGAAAGTGCTTTACGGCCTGCTTTCAACTCTCTTCAATACCCGCGAAAGCTCTGACCAGGACGAAGTATGGGCAAAAACCATGTCACAGAAATTTGATCTTCCGCCCATAGATTATCTGCCTTTTAAAAACTTAATCAATGACAGCGCAGGACGGGTTTATGAAGAAGTATTTTTTTACGGTGACAAAGACGGTTTTGATTCATACGCCCATTTTATGCCCACCTTTCAAAACGGGGACTGGCGGGTAAACGATATCAATAAATATTTTTTAACCATTACTTCAACCAAAGGGAGGCCGGTTACCTTATTTGTAAAAAAGCCTATTTCAGACCCCGATGAGGATGAAAAAGCAATGACTGTTTTGCAGGAATATCTCACAAAAAATAGCATCCATCCAACTGTGTTCATCCATCGCGGGCACAGCTATCATGTTGATGCAACTCTTAAAGAACTTCAACCTTCTGCCGAATTAGTGTTTTTAGGCTCTTGCGGGGGGTACAATACACTGGCCCAGGTGTTGAATATCTCCCCTAACGCCCAAATCATTTCCTCCAAGCAGACCGGTTCCATGTTGGTCAATGATCCGATTATCAGGACAATAGAGGACCAGATCAGGATAGGAAATGATCTTAAATGGGAGAAGATATGGAATCAGCTCAATAATTATTTTAAAAACTCTCCCGAATTCTACGATTATTTTCAGGATTATATTCCGCCGCAAAAAAACATGGGCGCTATTTTTATCAAGGCTTATAAAAAGCTGATGAAAGGAGCTAAAATTGAAACGGAAGACGAGTGAGTCGGCAACGGGCAGGTTTTGTTAAGCGGTAAATGGTAGTAATGTAGTGCTGGGAAACACCGAACCCGAAACATAAAACTTTAGCTAACCATCTTGCCATCCTTCATCAATAACCGGCGATCACTCAGCTTTGCCAGATCTTCATTGTGAGTAACAATAACGAACGTTTGAGCAAACTCGGCCCTCAGCTTATAAAATAACTGATGCAATTCCCGGGCATTAGCGGAGTCCAGGTTACCGGTAGGTTCATCAGCAAATACAATATCCGGTCTGTTGATCAGGGCGCGGGCTACGGCCACTCTCTGTTGTTCACCTCCTGATAATTCACCCGGCTTATGTTCTTTCCGCTCAGACAGATTCAGCAGGTCCAGCAGCTCCTCCGCCCTTTTACGGATCTCTTTTTTAGAACCCTTAGTCGCTATAAAGCCGGGAATACACACATTCTCCATAGCTGTAAATTCGGGTAACAGATGGTGGAATTGGAAAACAAATCCGATATGGCTGTTCCGGAAATCTGATAATTGCCTGCCTTTTAATCCCAAAATCGCTTTGCCGTTAATCCATACTTCTCCCTCATCCGGTGTGTCCAAAGTCCCCAGAATATGGAGCAAGGTGCTTTTTCCTGCCCCTGAAGAACCCACAATAGTCACTATTTCGCCTTTTTTTACCTCCAAATCCACTCCCTTCAGCACTGCTAAACTATCGTAGCTTTTTATGATATTTTCAGCTTTTAACATGGCATAAAGAAACATCATTTCCATTAATCACACAGAGGTTGTTTTATTCAAATTAAATTTTACTTTTGCGGAAATTTTAAACCCCTTTTATTATGTTCTGGACATTAGAACTGGCATCCTATCTGGAAGACGCGCCTTGGCCTGCCGCAAAGGACGAGCTGATTGACTACGCCATCCGGTCGGGAGCCCCGATAGAAGTAGTGGAAAACCTCCAGGAATTAGAAGACGAAGGCGAATTATTCGAAGGAATTGAAGATATATGGCCCGATTATCCATCCAGAGAAGATTTTTTCTTCAATGAAGACGAATACTAACGACCTGACATGTCTTCTACAATGGCCTGGCTCACACCCATACTCGAAAAGCCTCCGTCATGGTAGAGATTCTGCATAGTCACCATGCGGGTGAGGTCAGAGAAAAGAACTACACAAAAATTGGCACAGTCATCGGCATTGGCATTTCCTAACGGACTCATCTTATCTGCATAATGGAAAAACGCATCAAATCCTGAGACGCCGCTTCCGGCAGTAGTAACGGTTGGGGACTGCGAAACCGTATTTACACGCACTTTTCTCTTATTGCCATAATGATATCCAAAACTCCGCGCAATGCTTTCCAGTAATGCTTTAGCTTCTGCCATATCATTATATCCCGGAAAAGTACGCTGGGCAGCAATATAGCTTAATCCGATTACGGAAGCCCATTCATTTAACGCATCTAATTTCATGGCTGTTTGCAGCACTTTATGAAAGGACAAAGCCGAAATATCCAAAGTCTTTTGAAAGTTATCATAATTCGTAGCTGTATAAGGCACATTCTTGCGCAGATTTGGTGACATACCGATAGAATGAAGGATGAAATCCAGCTTACCGCCTAACTTTTCCATGGATTTTGAAAAAAGATCTTCCAAATCGCTTAAAGAAGTGGCATCGGCAGGAATGACTTCCGCATTACATTCCTTTGCCAGTTCATTAATTTTACCCATCCTCAAGGCAATGGGCGCATTTGTCAGTGTAATGGAAGCACCTTCTTCCACCACTCTCTGTGCAGCTTTCCAGGCCATAGAACGTTCATCTAACGCTCCGAAAATAATTCCCTTCTTCCCTTGTAACAAATGGTGTGACATATTTTATATTTTGAGTTTGTTGTTTTGAGTTTTGGGTTTACAAAACCCGGAACTATGGAACCTTGAAACATTGGAACATCCTTACCTCAGCCTGTTCAATGATTTTACCAACCGCTCGTCTTTATAAATTCCCCTTGCTGCCAGAAACAGTAATACCACTATAATAACCGGTAAAAATGCAGCGGGGAGATAACTCGATGACGCCAGCATATTGGATTCCTGCCATTGCACCGCTTCACTTTTTATCTTAAAATATTGTAAAATGATGATCCCAATGGAAATTAACAGGTTAATTACAGTTAATTTAAATTGCAGCGGTCTTTTTTTAAATAAAAAAATACAAACGACAGACAAGGCAATAATGATCATTAAAAGAATAAAATATAAATAGCTGCTTTGCCCTGTAAAATACTGATAGGTATTGTTAGTGAGCCTGGCACGCCAAAGATTAGGATTATAGAAACTGATGACAGATCCCAATATAGCAGCTAATAACAGATAAATAGTTTGTTTTCGCTGAATCATACGCAGTTAATATTGAGCCGTAAAAGTAGGGAATTTTATGAGCATAGGCTATTTTTCAACCGTTGAATATATTTCTAAAGGGGAAAAGACATTTTGTTGCCGCCTGAACAGGGATTTTTTTTACTACTTTAGCCTTTCAGAAACTACATTGACACTTGTCGCCACTTTTACCTGAAGATGAAAAGCTGCTTTTGGAGCAGATCAGTGAAGATAATGAGGGAGCCTTTGCACAGCTTTTTTATGCCTACAGGGATAAACTATACTCTTTCATATTCCGCATTACCGGATCCAAAGAATTGTCCTCAGATATTGTGCAGGATGTTTTCCTGAAAATATGGGAACAAAGGGGGAGACTTTTCTCCATTGAGAATTTTAACGCTTATTTATTCAGAATGGCACAAAATCACGCTATCAATCAATTAAAAAGGTCTTCAAAAACAACGCTGGTCATGATGCAAAAACAGCGGCAGGAAGGTTTTGAATCTCCACCTCCGGATGAAGAGTTCAGATATAAAATAATGCAACAGCGATTGCAACAGATAGTTAATGATCTCCCGCTTCAGCAAAAAACCGTGTATCAGTTCAGCAGGGAGCAGAATCTAAAGCAGGAAGAAATAGCCAGGCAAATGAATATCGCTTTATCCACGGTCCAAAACCACCTGACCCAAGCATTGAAAACTATCAGGGACAGGTTGAAAGAACATCTCACGTAGCCTATTGAAAACATTCGCTCAGTTTATTCAGCATCAAAAACATACACACTTCTTTATGCGTACAGTTGTTCAACGTGTGAGCCAGGCATCCGTTATGATAAACGGACAGATTAAATCGGCGATAAATTCCGGATTGCTTGTGTTGCTCGGAATTGAGGATTCCGATAATGACCAGGATATTGCCTGGCTCGGCAAAAAGATTACTCAACTACGGATTTTCGATGATAACCAGGGCATCATGAACCTTTCGGTAAAAGAGGTCGGTGGAGAAATTTTGTTGATCAGTCAGTTTACCCTCCACGCGCTCACTAAAAAAGGAAATCGTCCTTCTTATATACGCGCCAGTAAACCCGAAATTGCCATTATAACTTATAAGAAAATGATTCATCAACTAAACATAGATTTGGGTAAACCAATACAAACAGGGGAGTTTGGGGCTGATATGAAAGTATCGCTGGTGAATGACGGCCCGGTAACTATTTTTATAGATACCAAAAACAAAGAATAAGGGATCCTGCCGGCAGAAGTTAAGAAATCTGTGATTGATGGATTATTGTTATTTAATCGTAACTTTATTCCCGTTTATGGTTTTAAAAGACATTTTATTTCTTTCCTTTCGATCTGTGCGCGGGAATAAATTGCGCACGAGGCTGACCATTGCGATCATTGCGATCGGCATTATGGCATTAGTGGGCATTTTTACTGCCGTTGCCAGCATCCGAAGCAATATATACAATAACTTCGCCAGCATGGGCGCCAACGGTTTCACCATTCGTAACTGGCAGATGAACATTCACATAGGAGGGGGAAATAAGGCAGAAAAAGGGAATAAAAACGAAGATAAAAAGAAGGTAAAGACTTCGCAGCGGAATGCACCCATCACTTATATGGAGGCAATGGCCTTCAGGAGCCGGTATGGTTTCCCGGCAAAAGTAAGCATATCCGTTAACGGCGGATGGATGTCCACCATTTTTCACCAGGATAAAAAGACAGACCCCAATGTGCGTATTGTGGGAAGCGATGATAATTATTTAGCACTGAACGGCTATAATCTGGATGTAGGCAGAAATTTCAATCAATTGGATCTGGAATCCGGGCGTAATGTGGCTATTCTGGGGATGGATGTAGCTAAAAAACTGTTTGGAGATAATTTAAAACATGTGGAGAATAACACGGTCCGTCTGGGCACCGTTCGTTATCGTGTCATCGGCGTATTAAAATCCAAAGGGAGCAGTAATCTTTTTAGCGCTGATAATATTGTTTTGACTACGGTCAATAATGTCCGCCGTGTTTTCAATAATACTGACCCCTCTTATCAGATTGGCGTCATGGTTAACCAGGTACAACAATTGGATGAAGCTATAGGCGAAGCCACCGGACTTTTCCGCGTTGTCCGGAAGTTAAACGTGGATGAAGCTAATAATTTTTATATCAGTAAAAGTGATAACATTGCTGAAATGCTGATGGGAAGCCTGAGCAAAGTTAAAATAGCCGCTATTTTTATCGGATTTATCACTTTGTTTGGCTCCGCTATCGGACTGATGAATATCATGTTAGTGGCAGTAGCTGAAAGAACAAGAGAAATCGGAGTTTCCAAAGCCTTAGGTGCGAAATCCATTGTCATCCGGCGCCAGTTTCTGTATGAAGCGCTGATCATCAGCCTGTGGGGAGGAATATTGGGAATTGCCCTGGGCATCATCCTGGGAAATATCGTGTCATTTCTGATGAGCACTCACTTCGTCATCCCCTGGAATATGATCCTGGTTGGGGTGATCATTTGTACCGTAGTGGGTATTGTTTCCGGTATCTATCCTGCTATTAAAGCCTCTAAGTTGAATCCCATCAATGCCCTGAGGTATGAGTGAGGGAACAGAAAAAGTGATCTGCTTCGGGGAAGTGCTTTGGGATATGTTGCCCCAGGGAAAAAAGATAGGAGGCGCCCCTCTGAATGTAGCTTATCATCTGAAAAAACTGGGTATTCATTCTGTTTTAGTCAGCAGGGTTGGAAACGATGAATACGGTCAGGAAATCAGGAGTTTTTTAAATGCAAAAGGACTGGATCATTCCGTCTTGCAAACGGATTTTATTCATCCTACCGGTAAAGTGGGAGTATTTCTTCATCCTGATCAGGAAGTGAGCTATGATATATATAATAATGCAGCCTGGGATTATATAGCATTGAATGATGAATTAAATAAGATTATTCCGCAAACGAAGTATATCGTTTTCGGCTCGCTTATTACCCGCCATCATACTTCCCGCGACACCCTTCTCCATCTGTTGAATACGGTGCCGGTTAAGGTTTTTGACGTTAACCTGAGGAAACCGTTTTACTCAAAGCAGCTAATACAGGAATTATTGGAAAGATCCGATATAGTAAAAATGAATGAAGGTGAACTGGACATCCTTGCGGGATGGTTTGATGTACACGGGAGTCAAAGGTCTAAAGCGGAAATATTATATGACAGGTTTCATCTGAAGGCAATCATTATAACGGCGGGTGCAAAGGGCGGATTTGTCTTCAGTGGGGGAAATTATATTTTCAGGGAAGCTCATAAAGTAAATATAGCGGATACTGTGGGTAGCGGAGATGCTTTTTTAGCCGGTTTTTTGTCGGAGTGTATCAAAGGCTCATCTTTGGAGCAATCACTGGAAAGGGCTAATAAGATGGGCGCCCTGATCGCACAAAAGCAGGGTGGAAGTCCTGACTATAGCGTAGAAGCGCTCTGAATACAATTGCACCACCCTGGTTGAGGGTATTTGCCGGAGATATTAAATATGTACATCAATCAGGTCAAAGAAGTTTCATTTTAGACCTTACACATACTGTTGAAATGTTTGGAAATAAAAATACTTCTCCACCGGCATTAGCGGCATTTACCGCTGTTATACTGGCCTTTATAGTCAGTGTCGGAAGCCTGTTGCTGAAAGATAACTGGATCAGTTTTATTGTCACTTTCATAGTGGTATTTGTACTTGCTTATTTTGTCATTCATAGTGTGGTAAAGCAATTTATCAACCGTAAGATCAAATTGATTTATAAATTTATTTCTCAAACCAAAGCCACCAGGAAAGAAGATTTTTTCAATCGCCGGATTTTACCGCAGAAAAGCCTCGAGGAAGTGGAAGAGGATGTACAGCAATGGGCTATTGAGAAAAGAGATGAACTAGAAAACATGAAAAGGAATGAGGAATTCCGGAAAGAATTTCTTCTGAATTTATCCCATGAGCTGAAGACTCCTGTTTTTGTCATCCAGGGATATGTGCATACGTTGCTGGACGGAGCTATGGAGGATAAAGAACTTCGCGGTCTGTTTTTAAGTAAAACTTCAAAAAATGTAGATCGTCTTTGCCGCCTGATAGACGATCTGGATGAAATATCACGATTGGAAAGCGGCGAGATGCCTGTGGTAACTAATATTTTCGTTATCCAGGATCTGATCCGGGATGCTTTTGATGCGCTTTCAATGAAAGCAGACCTGAAAAATATTTCCTTTTCTATTAAAAGAGGGTGTGAGGCACCGATATCCGTCGTGGCGGATAAAGAAAAAATCCGTCAGGTGCTGCTCAATTTGTTTGATAATTCCATTAAATATGGCAAACAAAACGGGCATATCATTGCCAGTGTATATAAAATGGAGGGTAAAAAGGTGCTTGTCGAATTATCAGATGATGGCATTGGAATTGCTGAAGATCATTTATCCAGGATTTTTGAACGTTTTTACCGGACCGATAAGGCGCGAAGCCGTTCGGAAGGAGGCACCGGGCTCGGGTTGGCAATTGTGAAGCATATTGTAGAGGCACACGGACAAACCATCAATGTGCGAAGCAAACCTGAGGTAGGCTCTACTTTTGGTTTTACCTTAGCAGCAGCCAAGGGGGATTGAACCGTGACATGGATTTTCCTGTACAGACGCACGGCCGTGGGTCTTTCCTGTTATCCAATATTAATTAATTATTAACTTTTTTTCTGTTTTGATAGAAATTCCCGTTATGAGATATACTTTTGCGTCATTATACTAATTTCTCCGCGTATGAGCTTCAATTCGGTTTTAAAGATCTTTTTACCGCATGACAAGGTGTTTTACATTCTCTTTGAACAGGTGACCACTACTTTGGAGGAGATGTCCGTATTGCTAAAAGAAGGTGTTAATCAGAGCCAGCCTGAGAAGAGAAGGGAAATCTTCAGGCAAATCGGTGATCTGGAGCATACGAATGATGATACCACCCACAAAATTTTTGTTGAGTTAGGACAGAATTTTATCACGCCTTTCGACAGGGAGGACATTCATTTTCTGGCTTCCACCCTGGACGATATTGCCGATTTTATTCATGGTTCCTCCAAGCGAATGACGATGTATAAAATAGACCTGCCTGATGATGGTATTTCGAAACTCTGCGAGGTCATTTATAAAGCCACGATTGAATTGAAAAAAGCGGTTCATGAATTAAGATATATGCGGAATCTCCGTGTGATCACAGAAGCCTGTGTCAGGATCAACAGTCTGGAAAACCAGGCCGATGATCTGTACGATACGATGGTAGCCCGGCTGTTTGATGATGAAAAAGATGCGGTGAACGTGATTAAGATCAAAGAAACCTTACAGTCTTTAGAAACAGCTACGGATAAATGCGAAGATGCGGCTAACGTCCTTGAATCCATTATTATTAAATATGCGTGAGTCTATCTTTATATGCTCACTTTTCATCTGACAGGCTATGACTCTGCTTTTCGTTATTATTGGAATTGCTATTATTTTCGATTTGATCAACGGTTTTCATGATGCTGCCAATTCCATTGCTACGGTAGTTTCCACCAAAGTTCTCACTCCGTTTCAGGCTGTTTTATGGGCTGCTTTCTTTAATTTCCTGGCATATTGGATATTTAAATTAAATGTGGCCGATTCAGTGGCAAAAGTGGCCAATACCCTGCAGATCAATCTGGTGGTTATTTTATGCGGTTTGCTGGCTGCTGTCATTTGGGACTTGCTGACCTGGTGGCTGGGCATTCCATCCAGCTCTTCCCATGCACTGATCGGTGGTTTTGCAGGCGCTGCCGTTGCCCATGCAGGCTTCAGCGTAGTGAATATACCGATCGTTGTCAAAATAATCCTGTTTATTTTCCTGGCTCCCATTATAGGGATGATCATTGCTATGCTGATTTCGGTGACCATCATTCACATCTGCAAAAGAATGAATTCCTATAAGGCCGATAAATGGTTCCGGCGATTGCAATTATTATCTTCTGCAGCTTTAAGTCTGACGCACGGGGGAAATGATTCTCAAAAAACAATGGGGATTATTGCAGCGGCTGTGGTAGTGTACGTATTGAATATACCCGGAGGCATGGAGACAGTGCCGCACTGGTTACATATAGGTTATGTACTGCATCATGGGAAAATACAAATTCAGCATCTTCCCGAGTGGATCCCTTTTGCCTGTTATACCGCCATGGGTTTTGGCACTATGATTGGCGGATGGCGGATTGTGAAGACGATGGGAACCCGCATTACCAAATTAACTCCATTCGAGGGGGTAGGCGCTGAAACAGCGGGGGCCATTACCTTATTTATTACCGAATCGCTGGGCATCCCCGTGAGTACCACACACACGATTTCAGGCTCTATCATGGGAGTGGGAGCAATCAAACGTTTATCCGCCGTGCGATGGGGGGTTTCCATCAATTTGTTATGGGCCTGGATACTCACCATCCCTGTCAGCGCTTCATTAGCTGCTTTATTTTACTGGATATCCCTGCTCTTCCGGAGATAGACACGAAATGAACTTCCTTTATCCGTTTTTCTGCCTTATTTTTGTGAACTTTTATTTTACAATTCATCACAAATGAAAGGAATTATTCTGGCAGGAGGTTCAGGCACCCGTTTACACCCGATCACTTACGGTATCAGTAAACAGATCATGCCTGTATATGATAAACCCATGATCTATTATCCGCTATCTATCTTAATGTTGGCAGGTATTAAAGAAATTTTAATTATTTCCACTCCTTACGATCTCCCGTTATTTAAAAGACTATTAGATAACGGTCACCAATACGGACTGAACATAGAATATGCGGAACAGAAAGTACCGAATGGGCTTGCTCAGGCTTTTGTCATTGGAGAATCTTTTATAGGAAAGGAAAAGGTAGCCCTTGTGTTAGGTGATAATATTTTTTACGGAACGGGGCTGGAAGAACAATTAATGGGAAACGTGAATCCCGATGGAGGTATTGTGTATGCCTATCATGTATCTGATCCTGAGCGTTATGGGGTAGTAGAATTCGATAAAAACATGCAAGCCATTTCCATAGAGGAAAAACCTGCCAATCCAAAATCAAATTATGCGGTCCCGGGATTATATTTTTATGATAATGAAGTGGTGTCTATCGCTAAAAATCTGGAACCCAGTGCAAGAGGTGAGTACGAAATTACCGATGTGAACAGAGAATATTTAAACAGGGGTAAGCTGAAAGTATCCATTTTGGACCGCGGAACGGCATGGTTAGACACCGGTACCTTTGATTCGCTGATGCAGGCAAGCAATTTTGTGCAGGTAATTGAAAAACGCCAGGGCATAAAAATAGCCTGTATCGAAGAAATCGCCTATAAAAAAGGATTTATTGATAAAGAACATTTAATAAGTATTGCAAAACCACTGTTGAAAAGTGGTTATGGACAATATTTAATGGAATTGGTCGAAAATGAAAAATAAAACATATCATTCATGAACAATAAGGTTCTTGTTACAGGCGGGTGCGGATATATCGGATCACATACGATTGTGGATCTGATCAATCATGGATTTGAAGTGATCTCTATTGACAATAATTCCAGATCCACCACCCAACTGTTAGAAGGGGTAAAAAAAATTACGGGGAAAGATATTAAGAATTACAAAGTTGATCTGTGCAATTATGAAGATACCTATGCCGTATTTTCAGAGAACAGGGATATTGAAGGGGTGATACATTTTGCCGCCTATAAAACTGTCCCGGAATCTGTAGAAAAACCATTGTTGTATTTTCACAATAACCTGAATTCGCTGGTCAATGTGCTGCGTTGCGTAAAAGAATTCAATATTCAGCATTTTGTCTTTTCTTCCTCCTGTTCCGTATATGGGAATGTAAAAGAGCTTCCTGTAATAGAAACAACCCCGTTAGGCGAAGCACAAAGCCCGTATGCGAGAACTAAGCAAATAGGTGAACAAATTATTGACGATTATTCGAAAGTAAACGCGACCAATAATATCTTATTGCGTTATTTTAATCCCGTAGGCGCTCATCCTTCTATTGAGATCGGAGAGTTGCCCTTAGGACGGCCGGATAATTTAGTCCCTGTCATCACCCAGACTGCCGTGGGCAAGCTTCCTAAAATGATAGTTTATGGATCAGATTATCCTACGCGGGACGGATCATGTATCCGCGATTATATCCATGTAATGGACATCGCAAATGCCCATACCAAAGCATTGCAATATGTAATGACAGGTAAGAATAAATCCAGGCTCGAAGTATTTAATTTAGGAACAGGAAACGGTGTGACTGTATTGGAAGTTATAAAGGCGTTTGAGAAAGTAAGCGGAGTGAAACTAAATTACGAATTAGGGCCGCGTCGTCCGGGAGATGTGATCGCTATTTATGCCAATAATTCTTATGCGAAAGAAAAGTTGGGATGGGAAATCAAATATGATATCGAAGCTATGATGAGCACTGCCTGGAAATGGCAACTGAAGTTAGGGAAGGATTGACTCTCAGGCCGGCCAATTAAAAAATATGGAAAAACCCAATGAATTATACTATGCTATAGCACTTACCCTTGTTCCGCAGATCGGAAATGTGCTCGCCAGGGAATTGTTAGCTCATTTCGAAACGGCTGAAAATATTTTTCATATTCCACAGAAAGCCTTGTCTGCCATCCCCGGCATTGGTGTGGTACGAGCCAGGGAAATCAAGCAATTCAGTAAGTTTGAGCGGGTGGAAGAAGAATTAAAATTTATAGAAAACCATAAGATCAAAGTCTTATTTTACCAGGGAAAAGAGTATCCCAAAAGATTAAAAAATTGTTACGACAGCCCCATGATCTTATATTATGCCGGTAATGCCGATCTGAACACTTCCAGGATACTCAGCGTGGTGGGTACGAGGCACTATACGGAATACGGGAAAGATATCTGTGAAAATATTATGGAAGGTTTAAGTAAAGAGAACGTATTAATTATAAGCGGACTGGCCTACGGCATTGATATAATTGCCCATAAAAAAGCTTTAAAAGAAGGTTTAAAAACGGTTGGAGTAGTGGCGCATGGACTGGATCGTATTTATCCACCCTTACATGCCGGCATTGCCAGGCAAATGGTGAAACAAGGCGGATTACTGACGGAATATGTAAGCAACACATTGCCCGACAAACAGAATTTCCCGATGCGTAATCGTATAGTGGCAGGTATAGCGGATGCTACACTGGTCATAGAAACCGGTATCAGGGGCGGTTCCCTGATCACGGCGGAATTAGCAAATGGATATAATCGGGATGTCTTTGCCGTTCCCGGGAAGGCGGGCGATAAAAAGTCGGAAGGTTGCAACTATCTTATCAGGAAAAACAAGGCGGCCTTAGTTACTTCAGCCGGAGATATTATGGAGATGATGGGATGGGAAGAACATCTGAAGGACAATAAGCCCATTCAGAAAGAATTGTTTGTTGAATTAAATGAAAAGGAAAAAGATATTGTTGACCTCCTGACGGGAGTTAAAATGCTGCATGTGGATGAAATTCATCTGCAAAGTAAACTGAGCAGTTCAGAAACGGCAGCCACCATCCTGAGCCTGGAATTGCAGGGATTCATCAAATCAATGCCCGGAAAAATGTATAAGTTAGTGTAACAGGATGCCGGCAGTATTTCAAAAGGACAAAAATTCCGGCTAACTTTTTATTCCCAAAACAGTTTTTGCCAGGGCGATCATATCAGGATCCCCTGTGTATTTCCCCGGTTCATCAGAAAGCTTTACCACGCGCTCCCACTGTGCTCCTTCGGGTTTTGCTTCGGACATTTTTATCACGATATTCATAGGTTCCAATCCCACATCATTCGTGAAATCGGTGCCGATGCCAAACGACATGCCAATCTTGTTACGGCAGAAGGTGGCAATCTTATCAACCTTGTCAGGATTTAAACCGTCGGAGAAAATGATGGTTTTACTTAAAGGATCAATGTTGAAGGTATGATAGTGTTTGATAGTTTCTTTGGCGAAAGTTACCGGGTCCCCGCTGTCATGACGAACTCCGTCGAACAGCTTGGAAAATTTCTTATCAAAGCTTTCAAAGAAAACTTTCGTTGTATAAGTGTCTGATAAGGCAATGCCCAGATCTCCGCGATAGACATTTACCCAGTTTTCCAGCGCTAAAGAATTAGACATCTTAAAACCATACCGCGCTGCATGGAACATAAACCATTCATGGGCATGAGTGCCGATAGGCTTTACCCCAAACTGCATGGCCAATTTGACATTGCTCGTACCGGTGAAGCTGCCGTCACCGTATCGTTTAAGAGCCTCCACTACCAATTCATGCACATGGAAAGAATGCCTTCTCCTGGTCCCGAATTCGGCGATTTTAACTCCCATGTTTTTATAATGAAGAATCTTATCTTTCACCACCTCACTCACTCTTTCATCATCCCATCTGCGGCTGCCAGATATTTTATAATATAATTCACAGATGGCGGCCATTATGGGAACTTCCCACAGAATAGTGCGATACCAGTATCCTTCGATTTGTACATCCAATGCAGCGCCCTTCTGGCTGATCTTTACTTCTGCCGGGTCAAACCGGAAACCGCTTAAGAAATCAAGGTAGGTAGGGGCCAGGTAGGGACAATTTTTTTGTAGAAATTCTTTCTCTGCCTTGCTGAGCTTCAGGGTCGCCATCAGGTCAATAACGCTGCGTAATGCCTTGTCAAAGCCTGCGGGAAACGGATGCCCTCCCCTGTTTATAAAATGATATTTTGCATGTGCATTGGGGAAAAGCTGGATCACAGCATGCTGCATCGTAAACTTATAAAAATCATTATCAAGGATAGAGCAGATTATAGAATTTGAGGCGGCATCCATCTTATTTAATTTGTTTGAAGCTTAAGTCTCATGGTTAAATACTGGATATTGAATATTGCACATTATTCGATATTCAGCTTTGGATATTTTTACTCATGAAACATATTTTTCATCATCACGGTATCATATCCGTAAATATCAGGATAAAATCTGATTTTTCCTGAAGAATCGGCCTGACAGGTGAAATAGCGTATATATAACGGAATCCCTTTATTGAGCGCCACGTATTTTTGTTTCTGCCCGGCCAGCCATACCTGCACACTATCCGGCAGGTGGCGTAAAGTATCATTTCTTATTAAATACGTCACAAGGGGCTTCCATTCCTGTACGCGCACACATCCGTGACTTAAATCACGATTGGTAAGACTGAATAAATCCCTTTGATTAGTGTCGTGCAGATACACACTGTATTTATTCCTAAAATTGAATTTAATAATGCCTAAGGAATTATCCAGCCCGGTCATTTGCCTGATTACATAAGGAAAATAATAGATATTGTATTCCTTCCATTTTAATTTTTTAGGATCTACTATATTATTGTGACGATCCACTATTTCAAAATTGTTTTTTCTTAAATAACCGGTATCTTTCAGTACTTTAGGTTTTATTTCCTTTATCACAATGCTGACAGGAACACGCCAGTAGGGGTATAGTTGAAAATTTATGATGGAAGAATTAAGCAGGGGAGTCTGGTGACCCGGTTTCCCTGTAATCACCCTGGAACGGATAATGGCTGTATCATCGTTCCAAAGTGTTAAGCTATAAGAAGGGATATTAACCCAAATATATTCTTCGGGCATATTGTGGCTCAGATGCCTCCATCGTTCCAGATTAACAGCTATCTGCTTCATGCGGTACTTTTTGGACAGGTTCAGAGCGGCAATCGTTTGAGCGCCTGCTATACCGTCAGGAAATAAAGCATGATCGCGCTGGAATTCCTTTAATGCTTCTTTTATTTCCTGCGGAGAATGAGAAGAGGAAGAGTCTAACTCTCCGCCATTTACCAGCCTTTGGGTTAATTGCATGTCAAACTGAGCGCTATCTGTATATCGCAGCGGTAAGGCATCCCAATGATGATATGAATTTTCCTTTCGGTAGGATGCAAGCGCCATACTCAGGTAATGATACTGCACATTTCCGGGCTCCAACGAGTCCATGGTGCTCTTCAAACGACGTTGCATAAAGGCATCAGACAACATATTTATCAGCACATGATCAGGAAACGCAGTTTCCTTTTTGAGTGAAATACTGTCAGGGGGTAAGACGCCAAAATAGAGATTATTACTAAGGCGCATAAAAGCATCAGTTAGCAGAATGTCTGCATTGGACCATTTCATGGCATCTAAGCGCGCATCGCTGTCCGCCTGTAATTGCTGGCACAAACGAAGAAGTTCGGGGCCATGATACCATTCGGAGAGCAGCCCCTCATCAGCCGCCTGATGGATGATTTGCAGCATCGTGTCGGCCTGCGGAAACAATATACCGGTATCAGACCACAACGCCTTATAATTTCTTTCTTCGTAAAATTTATTCACGGCAGCAGCCTGATATATTGTCACGGAATCCTTACCGTTTAAAAGTATTTTGTGATGATTGGAAGAAAAAAATGCAGTCAGCAGATTAATATCTTTTACGATATGATCATTCAGGCTCTGTACGTTTGCCGTCACATCTGTCTTAGGGGGAGCAGAATGGCAGGATATGAGAAAGCTCAGAAAGCCTGTGATTATAGTCATAAATAATATCAGCCATGATCTTCTCATTCGTTTATAGTTTATCCAGCGGTCTTCTTTTATGATCCTTTAGCTTTTTAAAACGGGAAGGGGTAAATCCGGTTATTTTCTTAAACTGTGCGGAAAGATGCGCCACGCTGCTGTACCCCATTTTAAAAGATATTTCGCTGAGCGATAATTCGTCATACACCAATAATTCTTTTACTTTTTCTATTTTTTGGAAAATGACAAATTGCTCAATGGTCATATTTTCCGATTCAGAGAAAAGATTACTCAGATAATGATAATCCTTATGCAGCTTCTGAGTAATATAGCCGGAAATATTTTGATGAAGCGCTTCCAGATCTCCATAGTGGATCAATTCAATGAGCATGCTTTTTATCTGTGATACTATTCTTGATCGTTTGTCATCAATCAGTTCAAATCCTTCAGCCCGTAGAGCCGTTTCCAGGGCAGGGATCTGACTTTCCGCAACAGGTTTCCTTAATTTTACCTCGCCGAGTTGTATGTTTTCAATTTCAATATCCTGACCCGACAACACAGCTTTCACTGCCTTTATGCACCTGTCGCAAACCATATTTTTGATATGAAGGATCTGGTCCATTAATTATGCGTTAAGCTTCATAATATTACAAAGTGACTGAGCCGGGAGATCGTGAACTCATAATTAAATGCGGGTGATTGACTTTTCATAATGTATTTTTCCAATTCACAAGTTCATTAAAGCATCCCGAATTTTCGGGACCATCCGGCCATCAATCTATTTAATTCACAAAACTCCACTGAAATCCTACTCTGATGGTAAAGCCGGGATAAGGATAATTTTCTACCTGCATCCTGTTAGGCTGTACAAAAGTATTCAAATTTTCAGCACGTATGTAAGCGACGAAAGCTTTGATCCTGAAATTGACGAAAGCAGCCGTATTTGGAAGGGTATTGTTGATCTTTGTATCTTCCTGGTTCACGAATTGCTGTAAAACAGGAGAATAATTATCCTGGTAATAGGGGGTGTTATAGACCCCTTCTATGCCTGTGCAAAGAATCAGGTTCTTGAATAGCGTATTTTCATAAGTAAATCTATCTCTCGTCCAGACATGAGGGACATGCAACGGGGAATTGCCAATGGTTTCCTGCAATGCCAGATCCAGATACCAGTTAAAATGCCCCGATGTAAATTCCTTGTTAAATATAACCTGCCAAAGATTGAACACGGAATTATATTGTGCAGATTCATAAAAGTTTTTAAAATAGGTATAATTCGTCAGGATGAAATAGTTCACCCGGAGCTTATATTTCAAATGATCGTTATCCGCTTTGAACTGTAATTGTGTGATATTGGTCTTTTTCAGGTCGTTATTGGTACTAATGAAATAGTTGGCTGGAAAGAACCGGTAAATAAAATCCGGATCTTTATTTACATTGCTGAAAGATAAAGTAATATCTCCCAATTTCTCATTCAGGTACCTGCTTAATGAGGCTGTGGCCGAATAATCTCCAAAATTATTTCCCAGGAAATAAAAAATACCCTTTGCATCTAAGTCCCACTTTTCATTTTTCGTGAGATTATGATATTCAAAATGGCCTTTCAGATTGTAAAAGCTGATGCTGTTTTGCACAAAATTTCCACGCAGGTATTCAAAGGTGGCTCCTGCTTTTATAAAATGTGCTTCATTCTTCAGGCTGGGAAATTTTACCAGGGAAAGATCATTGGAGAAAGTTTTCCAGTCACTGAGGGCTGTTAACCTTGTTTTCCATAAGCTGTCAATACCATAATTTTTATAATAATACAGTGAAGCTGAGGAGGGAATTGTATCCGTATAGCCGGCTTCCTCGTTGGATAATTTTAAGGTGTGCTCAATCCTGAAAGAAGGATGAAATTCATAATTAAAAGTGGTATCATTGACTTTGACCGTATCTCCGTGGCCCCAGTCATAATGCTGATTGAAGATCCAGGAACTTTCAATAAAATCGGATTTCGTAGCTATGGGAGAGGTAAAAAAGCCAATAGAGAAAGGGCTTGCCCCCCCCAGGTTCACGGGAATGGTACGCCGGTCGGTATAAAGCGGATCGGTGAGAGAACTGATCCTGGTTATTCCGCCATTTTCTCCGGCATTGTCTTTATTTCCCACAAAGCTGATATACGCCTGATAACGCTTGTTTTTTGTATTATAATGCGCAAATACATTATAACTGTTATCATCCGTATTTTCATTTTGAAAAAATCCGGGTGAATTTATTTTCCTTAAATGAAAACCAAAATTAAAATTAGGCCGGGGGTTTTGTGTAAACAATACTTCAATCAATTGTTCCTGTTTACTGCCGATCATATAACGCAGCAGAGAATAAGGCCTGGTCGTATTATAAAATTTAGTGCTGTCCACATTGAAACGATATACATCAAAAGCATGAAATCCTGCATCAAAGCCGGGATCCATTATAGGTACATACACCAGGGATTTGGCTGCTGTTCCTAAATTTCCAAGATAAATATAATCTGCAGGCAGGGGAATGTATTTTGTAAAATCATTGATAGATGAATCCAATGTACGATCCACCACACCTCCCAGACGGCGATAATGAATGTCAATATGAATGACAGGTCGTTTTTTAGGTATGATGAGCGAATCACTATTGCTTTGCGATGGTTGCTGTTCCGGACCCGCATTTCCCAATCTGTTTTGCAGTCCCCGGATACCTTGTGCATTTGCATTCAGCGCAAAAAAGCATATACAACAAAATATTAGCAGTGGTTTATTCATTCTTAGTCAGGATCAGATAGATAGTCCGGATATTCAGGGCATCAGGTATTCCGGTTGATATTCCTTGTTTAATATTTGATATTCCTTATATTTATTTCTTTTTACATGCTGCCGATCATTCCCTGAAATAATTTTGTCATTTTGGGAGTGGCTGCAGAGGCTGCTGCCAGCACTTCTTCATGCGTAACCGGATTATCATCCTCCCGGATGCCCAAATCCGTAATAATGCTTAATGCAAACACTTTAAGCCCTGCATGCACAGCTACAATTACCTCGGGAACCGTGCTCATTCCCACTGCATCTGCGCCTATACGATGTAGATATTCATATTCAGCTTTCGTTTCAAAAGTGGGGCCCTGAACACCCGCATAAACACCTGTGCGTATATCGAGATTTTCCTCCCGGGCAATTTTTTCCGCTATAGCGATTAACTGCCTGCTGTACGGCTCGCTCATATCGGGAAATCTTACTCCGAGACGTTCATCATTTTTTCCCCTCAGGGGATGTTCGGGCATCAGGTTGATGTGATCGCGAATGATCATGATGTCACCGACCTTAAAAGCCGCATTCATTCCGCCGGCTGCATTAGACACCATTAATGTGTTAATGCCCAAAGCTTTCATTACCCTTATGGGGAAAGTCACTTCCTGCATGGAATACCCTTCATAGAAATGAAAGCGTCCGGACATGGCCAGTACCTTTTTACCTCCTATTTCTCCCGAAAGCAATTCTCCCGAATGCCCCATCACAGTTGATTGCGGAAAATAGGGAATATCACGGTAAGGCAAGCGGTGCTCAATGGCAATGGTATCAGCTAATCCGCCAAGTCCTGTGCCTAATACAATACCCACTTCAGGTTTGGCAGAAACAGATTGCCGGATAAAAGATGCGGCTGATTGAATCTTGTCAAATAACTCCTCCATAAGATGCGGATTTCCTTTAAAAGCAGCAAATTTAGGCTAAAATCATTATGCAGACCATTTTCTCATTCGCTGAAAATCAATTAATTTCGCCAAAATATTTCGACAATGAACTTACACGAATATCAAGCCAAAGAACTTCTCAGGAAATATAATGTACCTGTTCAGGAAGGCATTCCGGTAGATACACCCGAAGCAGCGGCCGAAGCGTACAAACATTTAAAAGTACAGTTTGGAAATGCTTATGCCGTAGTAAAAGCGCAGATCCATGCGGGTGGACGCGGAAAAGGTCTTATCAAAGGTACGCAGCAACACGGGGTGGCAGTAGGTAAAAGTGCGGAAGATATCAAAAAGATTGCCGGAAATATATTGAGCGGTATTTTGGTGACTAAGCAGACAGGGCCAGAAGGGAAAAAAGTCAATAAGGTATTGATTGCACAAGATGTATATTATGAGGGCCCTAACCCGACGAAAGAATATTATTTATCTATATTGCTGGACAGGGCTAAAGCCTGCAATGTCATCATGTATTCTACGGAAGGTGGTATGGACATAGAGGACGTGGCGGAAAAGACTCCCGATAAAATATTCAAAGAATGGGTATATCCCGGTTCGCTTTTGCAGCCTTTTCAGGCAAGAAAAATAGCGTTCAATTTAGGGCTTTCCGGCCAGGCCTTTAAAAATATGGTGAACTTTGTTACCAATCTTTACAATGCATATACCGGACTGGATTGCAGTATGCTGGAAATCAATCCGCTCTTTAAGACCAGCGATGACAAAATATTAGCGGTAGATTGTAAAATGAAATTAGATGATAATGCGCTTATGCGTCACCCGGATTTAGAAGCTTTGCGCGATATCACCGAAGAAGATCCGACTGAAGTGGAAGCCGGTAGTTATAATCTCAATTATGTGAAACTGGAAGGCAATGTAGGCTGTATGGTGAACGGCGCCGGACTGGCTATGGCAACGATGGATATGATCAAATTAAGCGGGGGCGAGCCGGCTAATTTCTTAGATGTAGGCGGCACTGCCAATGCACAGACCGTAGAAGCAGGTTTTCGTATTATCATGAAGGATCCCAAAGTAAAAGCTATTTTAATTAATATTTTTGGCGGTATTGTCCGCTGTGATCGGGTAGCACAAGGTGTTATAGACGCATACAAGAATATTGGCAAAATTAAAATCCCTATTATTGTTCGTCTGCAGGGGACTAATGCTGCTGAAGCCAAAGATCTGATTGAAAAATCAGGACTGAAAGTGGAATCGGCTATTTTATTGAGCGAAGCGGCGGAATTGGTGAATAAAGCGGTGAGAGCATAAAAATGGTTATATTTGTTAAAAAAATATGTTTTTTGTGGAAATAATTTCAATTGAATTAAAGAATAAGAAAGCCATTAGCCTTCTAAAAGAGTTGGAGGATATTGGGCTTATTAGGTTATTATCTACAAGTAACAGTCGTAAGATCGCAAGACCTAAACCTTCCCAATTAAAAGGCTTTTTATCTGAAAAAACTGCTAATACTCTATTAAAGCATATAGAGAAAAGCCGAAACGAATGGGAAAGCAGATCGACCTCCTAAAATAATTTGATTTCTCCTGAAAAATTATGACTTCTCTCCTCTCATGCTTTATTCTTTTCTTACCATAGAAGGCAATATCGGCGCCGGTAAAACCACGCTGGCATGCATGCTGGCAAAGCATTACAACAGTAAGCTGATCTTGGAAGAATTTGCCGACAATCCTTTTTTGCCCAGTTTTTATAAAGAGCCTGACAAATATGCTTTCCCGTTGGAGCTGTTCTTTATGGCGGAAAGATACAAGCAGCTTAAAGAAATGATGGGAGCCGGGGACATTTTTAAGAACAATGTGATCTCTGATTATATATTTACCAAGTCCCTCCTTTTTGCGAAGATCACCCTGTCTGATGAAGAATTCCGCCTTTTCCAGCGTCTATTTGAAATTATCAATCCTCAACTGATCCAGCCCGATCTGCTTGTTTATCTGCATGTGCCGGTCAAAACATTACAGGAAAATATCCGGAAGCGAAACCGGAGCTACGAGCAGGCGATAGAAGATGATTATTTATTCCGGTTGCAAAACACTTACATGGAATATATAAAGCAGCATCCTATCCGTTCGCTGATCATTGATGCTTCGGCAGCAGATTTTGAACATGATCCCGCACAGTTTAATGTTATACTCGACGCATTAGAGAAGGATTATTCCGCCGGACGGCACTATCTGACATTAAAATAATTTTAACTTTACATTACGCGTATTATTTTAAACTATTGCAACGCCCATGAGTTAAATGAATGTAAAAGATGAAGTCATCATTGAAATATAGCTTGTGGATCGCAGGATTGTTGTCTGTCCTAGCTGTAGCTTTTTTACCTGGTCCCACTTTAAAGGAAAAAATAGAGACTGCATTACAACATTATCTGGACCATTATCCGCAGGAAAAGATTTATTTGCAGACGGATAAAGATTATTATGCGGCAGGAGGCACTGTCTGGTTTAAAGCCTATATTACCAGTGATTATTTACCCACCCCTATCAGTACCATTTTATACGCGGAATTACTCAACACAAAAGGGAAAGTATTACAAAGGTTAGAGCTTCCCATTAAAGACGGAGGCGCATGGGGGGATTTTGATCTTTCACCTGATATGCACCCGGGTGATTATCGTATCCGTGCCTATACAATGTGGATGTTAAATTTTGATCCGGCATTTTTGTATAAAAAAGATATTCATATTTTTGAACCGGGCACTCCGCCACCAGCCTCAAATGGGGAAAATATCCCGTCGGATTTTGCGGTGCAGTTTTTTCCAGAAGGCGGCGACCTGGTAGATTCTCTGCAAAGCCTGGTGGCATTTAAAGGTATTGACCAGGATGGATTTCCTGAAGATGTAAAGGGAAAAATAACAGATGGACAGGGAAGATTTATAGATTCCATTTATGCTGTGCACGACGGAATGGGAAGCTTTCATTTAACTCCATTACCGGGACAGACCTATCAGGCCTTGATGACAAATAGCTCGGGTAAAACTAAGACTTTCGAACTTCAGGCGGCAAAGTCATCCGGTGTCGTTATGCATATTATTCCCGATCGTAATAACCGGCTTTTCTTCCAGGTGAAGAGAAGTTCCAATATAGGAACTGAGTTTAATAACCTGTATCTGGCAGCACAAATTGGCGGGCATCTGGTTTATTATGCGCCGATTGATTTTTCCCAGGGATATTCCGGTGGAATGATCCCCGTGGATAAGGATCCTGCAGGCATCATGCAGATCACTTTGTTTACACCGGAAGGAATACCGCTTGCAGAAAGATTAGCTTTTGTAAAAAACAAAGATGCCCTTTTGCCGCTTACCCTGCAAAAGGATTCGGTATCGTTGCAGCCAAGAGGTAAAAATGTATTTACTCTGGATATTCCCGATACGCTTACCGGTAATTTTTCAGTGGCTGTAACAGACGCCGGCCAGGTGCAGCAGACGCCTGAGCGGGATAATATTATTTCTCATTTATTGCTTACCTCCGACATTAAAGGATATGTGTATGACCCTGCCTGGTATTTCAGGAATAATAATGAAGCTACCAATCATGGCCTGGATCTCGTCATGCTGACCAATGGCTGGAGGCGTTTTGTCTGGCAGAAAATTTTAAATGATCAGTTTCCTGAAGTAAAGTTACCTCCCGAAATGCAGGGGATACAAGTGAGTGGACAGGCTTTTGACCGGAAAGGTCCTTTAAAGAATGGAAAAATAACGATGATGCTCAGGGCCCCGGCCGATACATTGACCTATTTTATTTCGGGAGCCACACAGCCCAACGGCTACTTTGAAATAGGTAATCTGGATTTTCATGATTCTGCTACCTTGTATTACCAAAGCCAGGACACTCTGCACAAAGGAAGGAGTGTAACTGTCAGGTTCCTTTCCTCCCCGGCATCCCAGAATTATGAATTATTACATACACCTGTTCATCCCTGGCAGCCTGTTAGGGATGCCACTTTAAATAACTACCTTACTCAGGCTGTAGAAAGAAATAACATTCAGAAATACATCAACAGCCGTTCTGTTTTGCTGAAAGAAGTGAATGTAACTGCGAGGAGAATCCCGGAAACTAAGAAGTTAGAGGACCGCTATACTACCGGTATGTTTAAAAGTGACGACGGTTATACTTTTGATTTAACCCGACAAAATCTTCCCTATATCAGCATTTTTCAATATTTGCAGGGAAGAGTAGCCGGTTTAATGATTTCCGGAGGTCCCATGAGTCCTTCCGTACGCTGGCGTGGAGGCACACCGGGGTTTTTCCTGGATGAGGTTCCTGTAAGCGCCGAAGATATCGCCAATGTTCCGGTAAATGATATTGCGCTGGTGAAAGTATATCGTCCCCCGTTTTACGGAGGATTCGGCGGAGGAAGCGGCGCGATTGCCATTTATACCAAAAAAGGCGGCGACGAAGATTATTCGCCCGGCAAAGGCTTTGATAAAATACGGATCCCGGGATATTCCATAGTCCGGCAATTTTATTCTCCGGATTATGCAGTGAATAAAAAAGTGAATGAATTGCCGGATAAACGTGCCACTTTGTACTGGAACCCCGATCTGAAGATTGACAGCACTTCCCACCAGGTTACTTTTTCCTTTTATAATACAGACATTACTAAGCGGATGCGCATCATTATCGAAGGGATCAGTAATAACGGGAAAATCGGCAGAATAGAGGAGGTGGCAGGAGAGCAGACAGTGGGCAGGAGTGATCAGAAAGATTTAGGAGCGGTGAGTGGTAAGTAGTAAATTGTAAGCAGTAGCAGTGGTAGCCTGAAGGTTCGTTTCGAAGGTTGGGAGTGGTAAGTATTAAATAGCAGGCAGTGGCGGTAATTGCCTAAATCTTTAATTTACAAGGTAAATCTTTATTATAATTATAATAGGAAGCGTTCAATAATGGTATTTTTTAGCGAGTGAATACTGTAACTTATTACTGCATGCTTTAAAAAAGAAGGGTGGCTAATGGGGCTCGAACCCACGACCCTCAGAACCACAATCTGATGCTCTAACCAACTGAGCTACAGCCACCATGAAGAAATAAGAATTCTCACCTTCAGCAGGGATGCAAAAATAGGATATTTTGCCCTCACTTTCCAAAATTTTGTGCATTTAGCTTTTCTTTGCACTTTGTTCATTTATCAAATTCTTGTATTTCATGCTTATTTTTCTGATCCCTGTGATTTCTGCATTTATCGGGTGGGTTACTAACTTAGTGGCTATTAAAATGCTTTTTCATCCTAAAAAGCCGGTAAATCTGGGATTTTATACCCTGCAGGGTATTTTTCCAAAAAGGCAGCAGCAGTTCGCGGAGAAACTGGGAAAATTAGTAGCCGAAGAGTTACTGTCTTTTGAAGATATTTCAGTCAAGCTGAGCGATCCGGATAAAATAAAAAAAATGCTTCCCGGCATTGCAGATCAAATGGATGGTTTTTTAAGGAAAAAATTACCGGACAGCATGCCTGTACTCTCGATGTTTATTGGTGACAATACAATTCATAAAATTAAAAATGTATTCATGGATGAAATGGAAGTATTGCTACCCAATATCATTCATCAATATGTGGACGGGCATCGCGAAGAATTAGACCTGGAAAAAATTGTTACGGATAAAGTTTCGGGCTTTTCGAGTGACAAGCTGGAGGAAATATTAAATTCCATCATGAAAAAGGAATTTCGTTTTGTGGAAATAATCGGCGGCGTGTTGGGATTTATTATAGGGATTATCCAGGTGTTGATTACCCATTGGGCTAAATGAGTCAGGCAGAATCATTCCGTAAACTTATACCCCACCCCTCTTACCGAATGAAAATAACGCGGGTTACGGCTGTCCTCTTCAAAATATTTACGGAAATTCAGCAGGAGGTTATCAATGGTGCGGGTAGCAGGATAGACATTATAACCCCATACTGATTGCAGGATCTTTTCGCGGGGGACCACTTTACCTTTGTTTTCCACCAACATGCGCAGCAGCATGGTTTCTTTTTTACCCAAAGAATGGATCTGCCCGTCAAACCCGGTGCATTCCTGTGCTGCAAAGTCAATACTACATCTTCCGAATTTGAAAACACCGGATACATCATTATGTGCATGCTGCATACGCCTGCTTTTCGCAATCAGTTTGCCAACGCGCAATAATAATTCTTCCAGATCAAAAGGCTTGGTCAGGTAATCATCACCCCCTTTTTTCAATCCCAAAACACGGTCGGCACTGCTGTTCTTGGCACTCAGGAAAAGTACAGGCACCTCATTATTTTGTAAGCGGATATTTTCACAAACGGTAATCCCATCCATTTCCGGCAACATAATATCCAGAATGACCAGATCAAAGTATTCTTTGGCAATAGCTTTTAAAGCATCCTGGCCTTTTCCCACTGCATTCACTTCGTATCCTTCCAACTCTAAATTCAATTTCAAAGCTTCCTGCAGGTTTTCTTCATCTTCTACTAATAAAATGGATGGTTTTGAATGGTTATTTTTCATTCTAATTATATTAATCTTCTGCAGCTATCCCTGAATGCATGGTAACGTTATCTCAAATATACTTCCTTTCGGGGTATTATCCAATACAGCAATGCTCCCCCCGTGTTGTTCAATAATCTTTTTTGTCAGGAATAATCCCAATCCGGTTCCCTTTGCTTTTCTTGTATTTTCATTTCCTATCCTGTAAAAACGGGAAAATATTCTCTCCTTTTCACCAGCCGGTATTCCTTCTCCTTCATCTGCAATCCGGATCTTTGCCACGTGAGCCGACGATAACAGTCCTGCATGAATAGTACTTTGCTTGGGCGCATATTTTGCTGCATTCATCAGGAGATTATTCACGGCTATCTGCAGCATGAATTTATCACCGGTCACCATCACCTCATCGGGAATATCAGACTTTATAATATGTTGATGCATTCTGGCCGAAGATTCTTTTACCATTTCTTTCAACAATTCCGAAAGATTGATTTTTTCCTTTACCAGATGATATTGACGGTTGTCTAATTGGGAAGCCAGGAGTATATTATTACAAAGCTGATTCAGGCGACTGATCTCACTCAGGTTATTCTCATATAATTTCTTTCTTTGCTCTTCATCCAAGGTATGCTTTTGCAGGGTCTCAAGGTTCAATTGTATGATAGCAATAGGTGATTTCAACTCATGCGTGACTGCAGCGGTAAAGTTTTGCTGCTGCCTTCCGAAGCGTATCTGACGGCGCATGGCATGGAAAACAAAACCAGCCCCTAATAAAATAATCACTAAGAAAGTGCCGCCTTCTCCAATATACTGAAAATTATGCAATCTCTTTTCTTTTGCTATGAGGCTTTCTTCCTGCAAATAAGTGGAAAATGGCATGGCATTTTTTTGCTTCAGCTCCAGCATTTGCTGCTGCAATTGCATAATCTGGTTATTCTGCTGATAGAGCAATAAACCCCACCATACTAATGCCGCTATCGCATAAATGACGAGTGAGAAGTAGAAGAAGGTGATTATCTTCGTATTGTCAGGCCCGGATAAGATCCTTTTCAGCATGACTAAGGGGTTATTTTTTCAATTCGCAATCCTACACTCATGACATGTGGCAGGTTGTCCACACGCATATTTTGTTCGAAAGAAAAATGATAGATCCCCGGTTTATCAAAACGCGCATTTTGCTGGATGGGAATACGCTGATCATAAATATTATCAATGCCACTGCCGAGCCAACGCCCTTCCCTGTCAGCCAAAGGTAATTCCACTCTTTGTGTTTTAGGCTTTGTTCCCGAATAATTGGAGGTTATCAGTAACCAAAGGTTGCTGAACGGATAGTCATTCGTATGCCTGATGGTTACATAAATATTATATCGTGCCGAAGTATCCGTAATATTTACTTCAAAAGAAGGATAAAAAGCATAATTCCAGGTATAACCCGGAATAGCCACATGCTTTTCAAAATCATTCAACCTGTCTGCTTTATAACAACCATAAAATAAGGCAGACAATAGCAGGAAGGTTGTATAAACTTTCACGCTACTCCTTTCCATGTTTCTCCGGATATGTAAATGCGAAGTATTCACAGTACGTTCATGATTTGTTCTTTAGCCTTTTCCAGTTCGTCCTTCATCCGGACCACACATTTTTGAATAATGGCATCGTTAGCCTTGGCTCCTGTAGTATTAATTTCTCTTCCCACTTCCTGCAAGATAAAATTTAATTTCTTTCCCAAAGCCTGCTCCTTCTCTTTTAATACCTCTTTAAAATACCGGCAATGGTTTTGAAGGCGAACCTGCTCTTCGGAAATATCCAATTTCTCTATATAAAAAACCAATTCCTGCTCCAGGCGGTTTTTATCAATGTTTTCCTTGCCGATCCATTCTTCCAGGGAAGACCCCAGCCTTTGCCTTATCTTTTCCATCCTTAAAGGATCTTCCATCTTTATTTCTTCCTGTAAGTTCTCAATGTGTTGGATCCGTAATAACAGATCCTTCTCCAGCACAGCTCCTTCATCCAACCGGTGCTTATCCAGGTCTTCCATACTTTGCCTCAAAATCTCCTTGACAAAAAGCCATTCTTCATTTGATATCTCTTCGGAAGAGGGCGCCACAACTTCAGGCAATTTTAACAGAGCACCCAGCACATCATCTTCAGGAAGATGTAACTCTTTCGCAAGAGATGAAATACTCTCATAATACTTTTTAGCCAGATCCGTATTAATGACCACAGGCCTTGAAGAACCGTTTTGCCGGACATTGATCAGCACATCCAGTGAACCGCGAATTAAAGATTGCTGCAGTTGATTACGGATATCAAATTCATAAGGTTTCAGCATTGCCGGGATCCTGAGGTTAATATCCAACTGTTTTCCATTTAAAGATTTAATTTCCACGGAAGCAGTAATTTCTCCTTTAGTCATTTCCGCTTTGCCAAAACCGGTCATTGAACGAAGCATAAGTTGTCTTTGAATTGATGATACAAACCTAAGAAATTCAAATTGAATTTGCCAAAATCATTGCCCTAAAGGTATAAACATCTTCTTCCCCTTTCTGAAACCAGCAGCAGGTAAGGGTTTTCATCTATCACACAAAAAAAGCCCGGTACTGTTTTACCGAGCTTTCCTGTCACATTAATGGGTTAGTAAGAATTAGGAAATAATTCCCCACACAATATTAAAAAGAATTTTTAAACAAACGAAAAAAAATAATATTTTTTTATTCACATTTTAATTTACGTTGTGGATAACCACGCCGTTTTTACCTTACTTTTGTTTTTATTTTTAAAAAAAATGATTCTTATATGAAACTTAATTCTCCTGTTTCGGTCACATGGGTTGCTGAATATACTCAGGCGAAACTTTTGGGAAATGATGCGTTATCAGCCACCGGAATCAATGAAATACATAACGTTCAAGCGGGTGATATTTCTTTTGTAGATGCAGAGAAATATTATGACCGTTGCCTTCATTCCAAAGCAAGTATCATCCTTATTGATAAAGAAGTAAATATTCCTGAAGGCAAGGCAATCCTGGTGACTCCGGATCCTTTCAGCGCCTACGTAAAACTGGTAAAACATTTTTGTCCGTTCGCTCCGGCTGATAAAATGATATCGGATACTGCAGTGATCGGCAAGAACACCATTATACAACCCAATGTTTTTATCGGGAATGAGGTGACGATCGGTGAAAATTGTATAATTCATCCTCATGTGACCATTTACGATCGTACAGTTATCGGGAACAATGTGATCATCCATGCAGGAGCAGTGATAGGCGCCGATGCTTTTTACTTTAAGAAAAGGATCGAGCGTGAGGTAAGATACGATAAGTTAGAAAGTTGCGGCAGAGTGGTCATTGAGGATTGGGTGGAAATAGGCGCAAGTTGCACCATTGATAAAGGTGTGAGCGGCGATACGATCATCGGTAAAGGAAGCAAGTTGGATAACATGGTGCATATAGGGCATGAGGCTGTCATAGGAAAGAATTGCTTATTCGCGGCGCAAGTCGGCATCGCAGGTGTGGCTATTATTGAAGACAATGTCACCTTATGGGGACAGGTGGGTATTTCTAAAGATCTGGTTATCGGGAAAGATGCCATGGTGCTTGCGCAAAGCGGTGTTCCGAGTTCACTGAAAGGAGGAAAAACTTATTTTGGATACCCGGCAGAAGAAGCAGGACTAAAAAGAAGAGAATTAGTTTGGGTTAAACGTATCCCCGATCTTTGGGAAAAGGTAATGAAGCATTAATGAGATGCAGCGAAGGTGCTTTCGTCTTTTTCCCCCTTTGCCGATATAAATTTTAAGTAAGCTTTGCAGGTTTCTTCAATAGTCTTTTCGATGGGAGTAAATTCAAATCCCGGAAGGAATTGCTTTATTTTGCTATTATCATAAAAAACCCTGAAGTTAGCTACCTTGGCTAAATCACGCGTTATCCAAGGTTTCCTGTCTTTTCTTTTGCTGCGTACTTTCTCTATGTAAATAATAATGGATTCCATCCAGGGGGCAGCATATTTCAGCCTGGTTCCTTTTTCAAAATAATGATTAATGGTTTCAAACAAATGCTTGTAAGGCCAGTTTTCGCCATTGAGTATAAAACGTTCCGATCTGATATCACTATCCATTAATTGTACCATTGCTTTAGCCACATCCCTGACATTGACGAAACCGGTTTCTCCCTTAGTGTACCATGGAAATCCTCCATAAATATTTTTGATCAGCCTCGCTGATTCATCATCCCATCCGCGGGAGTGTCCGATCAGGAGTGACGGGTTCACAATCACCGCATCAAGCCCTTCTGCTATACCTCGCCATACTTCCATCTCTGCTTCGTGCTTGGTAATACCGTAAGCCGTATTATGGCTGCCTTCCTCCCATTGACAGTTTTCATCTTTCATCTCACCTGAAACATTCCTGCCGATAGCAGCTACGGAACTTACATAAACTAATTTCTTAATTTTATTGACTATGCAGGCATTGACGATATTGCCGGTTCCGTTCACATTCACTGCATGCATCCTGTCATTATCCCTGGGATCATAAGAGACCATTCCTGCACAATGAAATACTCTGTCCACTCCTTCCATCGCCTTTTCAATAGAGACTACATCCAATACATCGCCTTCTACCCAATCAATATCTTTGGCTATATCCAGATCTACATAATTTAAAATCCTCCGGCGGTGTGTGGCACGTACTTCTTTCCCGGAGCGCACAAGTGCTTCTAACAGGTATGATCCTAAAAAACCCGTTCCTCCTGTAACAAGAATCATAATTAAAGGTATAAGTTAAACAGACTGAGTTTGGAGAAGCGAATATACTGTTTTATTCATATTCAAAAAAGCCTTTTCCCGACTTTTTTCCAAGATGTCCTGCTTTAATGAGACCGGCCTGTAGTACGGAGGGACGAAACCGGGGCTCTTGAAAAAATGCCCGATATAATGATTGTGTAGTGGCATAATTAATATCTTGTCCTATCAAATCCGTTAATGCAAACGGGCCCATCCGGAATCCTGCATTCTCCAACAAATAATCAATGGTTCTGAAATCCGCCATCTGATCTTCCGCTATGCGGAAAGCTTCTAAATAATATTGACGTGCAATGCGATTCACAATAAAACCCGGAGAATCTTTTACTAAAACAGGTATCCTGCCTAATCGCTTTACAAATGCAACAGCGGCTTCAAGGATGACGGCATCACTATATGTTGTTTTAACGATCTCCACGAGCTTCATGGCGGCAGGGGGATTAAAAAAATGCATTCCGATCACTCGTCTTTTCTGAGGAACTGCGGCGGCAATTTCAGTAACCTGCAAAGAAGAAGTATTAGTAGCAAGAATAGTTTCGGGAGGGAAATGCTGTGACAGATCTTTAAATAAAGATAACTTGTCTTCGATCTTTTCCACAATGGCTTCAATAATCATATCAGCTTGTATCCCTTTAAAATTATCACTTAACTTTAAATGGCTCAGCATCCGGTCTTTTTCATCATTCTTCAACTTTTCTTTTTCAATATGCTTTTGAAGTGAATTATCAATCCTGATACGGGCATTCTCTAAGGCATACTTATCCGTATCAAATAAGAAAGTATCGAATTCCGACTCAATGGCCAATTGAGCAATTCCTGCACCCATGGTACCGGCGCCACAAACTAAAATACTTTTAATCACATTGGAAAGCATAAAGTAAAGATAGGAAGATAAACCTTCAAATAATAAATCCCAAATAACAAATAAGCGCCAATAATCAATTCAAAAATATCAAGCCTGCCTGACGGCACTCAGGAAGTATCTGCCTGGAACAAGTTCGGAAAATTGAGAATTCGGATTTGTAATTTGTTTGTAGTTTGTGTTTTACAGTTTGAAATTTCCCCATCTCAGGCTCCTGTAAATTGTTCCAGAAAGCGGATATCATTTTCTGAAAACAAACGCAGGTCTTTTATCTGATATTTTAACATGGCAATACGTTCTATTCCCATGCCGAAAGCAAATCCTGTGTATTTCTTACTGTCAATCCTGCAATTTTCCAACACATTCGGATGTACCATCCCACATCCTAATATCTCTACCCATCCGGTATGCTTGCAGACTGCACAGCCTTTGCCGCCACAAATGAGACAACTGATATCCATTTCAGCGCTGGGTTCTGTAAAAGGAAAAAAGGAAGGTCTGAAGCGGATGCCAGTGTTTTCGCCAAACATTTCTTTTACAAAAAAATAAAGTGTCTGTTTCAGATCTGCAAAGGAAACATCTTCATCAATATACAATCCCTCTACCTGATGAAAGAAACAATGTGCGCGGGCAGAAATCGTTTCATTGCGAAAAACCCTTCCGGGGCAAATTATACGAATGGGCAATTTCCCTTGTTCCATTACGCGAACCTGCACGGAAGAAGTATGTGTACGAAGCACCCACTCGGGATTGCGTGAAATGTAAAAAGTATCCTGCATGTCCCGCGCAGGATGATCCGGAGGCATATTTAAAGCGGTAAAATTATGCCAGTCATCTTCTATTTCCGGCCCTTCGGCAATGACAAAACCCAGATGGGAAAAAATATCCGTAATTTGCTTACGCACTACACTGACCGGATGATGTGCTCCCAAACGATGCGGCTCTGCGGGGAGCGTCAGGTCTATAGCGTGTGAAGATTCCTCTTTCGTACCATTCAAAGCCGCTTTGGCAGATTCATACTTTTCTTCAGCCAGCTTTTTAAAATCATTCAGCGTTTGTCCGAAAGATTTTTTCCCCTCTGCCGGCACGTTTTTCATTTCTCCGAAAAAAGATTTTACAACTCCTTTGGTTCCGAGGAAACGTATCCGGAATCCTTCCAATTCCTGCTCGTCTTTGGGAAGAAAGGCATTAATTTCCTTTGCATAGGCTTGTATCTGCTTTAGAGTCCCTTCCATAATACACAAAGATAGCGATTAGTAGATTCAAACAATAAGAAGAAACACAGCAGGTCAATCTACTGAAGCGGTAACCAGGGTGCCAACTTTTTCTCCATTTACCACTTTTAATAAATTTCCCGGAATATTCATATCAAAAACAATGATGGGGAGATTATTCTCCTGGCAAAGCGTGAAGGCGGTCATATCCATTACACTGAGGTTGTTGCGATAAGCTTCATCAAAAGAAAGGATATTATACTTTTTTGCATTTTTATCTTTTTCGGGATCGGCAGTATAAACGCCATCCACCCGGGTACCCTTCAGGATAACATCTGCTTCAATTTCAACAGCGCGGAGGGAAGCTGCCGTATCGGTGGTAAAATAAGGGTTGCCTGTGCCGGCTCCGAAGATAACTACCCTGCCTTTTTCTAAATGTCTGATAGCACGGCGCCGGATATACGGTTCGGCAATTTGCTCCATCTTGATGGCAGATTGCAGACGGGTAAATAAACCCGCTTTTTCCAGTCCGCTTTGTAAAGCCATACCATTAATTACTGTCGCCAGCATACCCATATAATCGCCTGTAGCGCGTTCGATACCCGTTTCTTTTTCATCCATGCCACGATAAATGTTACCCCCTCCTATCACAATAGCCACCTGCACACCCAACTCCGTTATTTCTTTAATATCTCTGGCATATTGTGCAATCATAGCGGGATCAATACCAAAGTTTTTTTCTCCCATCAGGGATTCTCCGCTGAGCTTCAGCAAAACGCGTGTATATTTTGGTAACATATCAGAGGTGAAATTAAACAATCTTTTTATTATCCGGTGATTTGATGCCGCATAAAGGATAAAAGATGATCCTGAATAAAAATCGCAGGACATTTCGAAACAATCGCTTCAATCCCGGATGCTTCGAAGGAATCCTACTTACCGGATATTCCGATGAAGCGGGTGACTGCCCGGTGATTGTATTATTTACATATTCCTTCATAACAAAACATAAGGTAATCGTACATTCCTCAATAATATAACTCAAAAAAAAGGAGCGATCAACGCTCCTCTTATTCATTCTCTTTTTTACCCTAAAGCCACCCGTCTGAACCCGGTAACTTTTACATCCGGATCTATGGACTTCAGGTAAGCAGCTACGGAAAGTTTGTTATCTTTTACAAATGGCTGAGCCAATAAGGTTTGTTCTTTGAAGAATTTATTGACTTTGCCCATCGCAATCTTTTCAGCCATTTCAGCAGGCTTACCTTCTGCTTTCACCTGCTCCACGGCGATTTCTTTTTCTCTTGCGATGACATCCCCGGGGACGCTGTTTTCATCAACCGCAATAGGATTCATGGCGGCGATCTGCATAGCCACATCTCTGGCGGCAGATTCTTCTATCGTCTTTGAATAACCCACCAATACACCCATCCGGTAATTGCCGTGAGTATAGGATACAATGTATGCAGCCTCTATTTTTTCATATCTGCTTAAAGTAATTTTCTCGCCGATCTTTCCAATCAAATCATTAATTTTATCTGAAACAATTTCGCCGTTCACTTTTTCATTGTTCAGGTCTTCTATAGAAGCAATGGAGTGATCTAAAGCTAACTTTGCCACGGATTGTGCAAAGCCTGTAAATTCTTCGTTCCTCGCCACAAAATCCGTTTCACAACTCAGGCATATCACTACTCCTCTTTTCTTATCATCAGATACCTGAGCGATCACCACGCCTTCCTTAGTTTCTCTGTCAGAACGCTTAGCTGCCACTTTCTGGCCTTTTTTCCGGAGATAATCTATTGCTTTCTCAAAATCGCCATTGCTTTCAATGAGTGCTTTGCGGCAATCCATCATACCGGCGCCTGTACGACTGCGTAATTCATTTACTTCCGCTGCTGTAACTGTTGCCATGATTATATTATAAACTAAAAGATTTTGATTTATTAATTAAAGCTCTTAAGGATGTTTTTGCTGAGGCCTTCTTCCTCCATGCCCCGGTGTAGCAGTGCGACGTTTCGGTAATCCATTATGACCTGTATCCTTAGTTCTCCGGCGAGAGCCTCTGTGGCCTTCTTCATCTGCATCTGCTTCCAGTCTTCTGATTTTCTTTTCCTTTTCTTCATCCTCATCTGTTACTTCCTGCTCCTTATCCAGGGCGCGTTCCTGCAATCCATCTGCAATAGCCGCTGCAATATAACTGGTAATGATGGCAATGGACTTGGTGGCGTCGTCATTGGCCGGTATGGGAAAATCCAATTTAGTAGGATCCGAATTGGTGTCCACCATACCGAAAGTAATCACATTTAATTTACGTGCTTCCGCCAACGCAATATACTCATTGGTAATATCCACAATGAACAAAGCGGCCGGGATACGGGCTAACTGGGAAATACCGCCCAACACTTTTTCCATCTTATCTTTATCGCGCTGCAAGGTCAACCTTTCTTTTTTGGTGATGTTTTCCAGCGTTCCGTCATTCAGCATTTTTTCAATACTCTGCATTTTCTTTACGCTTTTCCGGATAGTGGCAAAATTAGTGAGCATGCCACCCAGCCAGCGTTCGGTAACGTATGGCATATTCACTTTGCGCGCTGCTTCCGCCACTATTTCCTTAGCTTGTTTTTTAGTGGCCACAAACATGATCTTTTTCCCGCTGCGTGCAATAGATTTCAGTGCGGCAGCAGCTTCATCAAGAGATTCTGCGGTCTTGTTCAGATCAATAATATGAATGCCTTTTTTTTCGGCAAAGATATAAGGCAGCATTTTGGGATTCCATTTCTTTTTCAGATGTCCGAAATGTACGCCTGCTTCTAAAAGCTGCTGTTGCAAAGAAGTTTTTGTATCTTCCATATATAAATTAACGTTTGGAGAATTGAAAATTTTTACGAGCTTTTTTCTGTCCGGGCTTTTTGCGTTCCACTGCCCTGGAATCACGCATCAGTAATCCTGCATGTTTTAAAGCAGGTCGCCATTCCGCATTGATATCGCATAATCCGCGCGCAATGCCCAGCTTGGCAGCTTCAGCCTGTCCCTTAATGCCTCCGCCTTTAACCGTTATCGCCACGTCAAAGTTTCCGGTGGCTTCAATGGTTTTTAAAGGAAGCTCTACCTGGTTCTGCAGGTAATTCAGCGGAAAATAAGTTTTATGATCTTTCCCGTTGACAATGATCTTACCGGAACCTTTACTGATAAATACACGGGCTACTGCTTCTTTACGGCGACCGATAGTATTATTTTGTTTTTCCATGTATTATTTTGAATTAAAAGTGAATGGCAGAGGTTTCTGTGCGGTATGAGGGTGTTCGGAACCGGCATACACAAATAATTTTTTAAACAACTGGCGACCCAACCGGTTTTTAGGTAACATCCCTTTTACAGCGCGTTCAATGACCGCTTCCGGGCGACGAGCCAATAAATTTTTGGCGATTTCTTTTTTCTGCCCTCCCGGATACCCGGAGAAGGTAATGTACTGCTTGTTCTGAGGCTTATTACCGGTTAATATTACTTTATCCGCATTGATCACAACGACATAATCTCCACAGTCCACATGAGGCGTAAAATAAGGCTTGTTTTTACCCCTCAGCACAGCGGCTATGTCTGCGCTAATCCGGCCAAGTGTTTTATTGGTAGCATCTACCACATACCAGTCATGCTTTACGGTGGCTGCATTAGCCGATTGCGTTTTAAAGCTTAATGTGTTCATTATTCAAAAAGTAAAAAGCGTTTATACGATTTTTAAAGGAGTGCAAAAGTAGGGAGAAGTCCCTTTCCGACAAAGTTTTTTATAAGAAATTTTTATAGTGCGTCTGTAAGTGATTGATTAACAATGATAATATGGTCAAATATTTTTCAAGGTATTCTTTACGATCCAATCACATTGTACAGGCAGGCTTCCAATAGTCTTTCCGTGTGACTTATGTGTATTCTATGTTTCCATGTATTTCAAAAATATCTCCTCTTTATTTTGCGGTGAATCAGAAGCTCTGAATTCTTGTGTAGTCGCAAATTCAAATGCTTAAACAGCCATACTCAATCCAGGATTCAATCTGTTTTGTAAGAACAAGAAACCTAAAAAAGGGAGGACTCCTCCCCCCTTTTTAACCAAAGACCCTTTCTTGTATGGTAAAAATGAATCTCCTGAATGAGTCATTACTTCACCACAATCTGCATGGCTGCTTCATTTAAATTGGAGGCGATTACAATGCCACTTTGTTGAACAGACATAATTTTCAACGGAAGTAAATATTGTTGGGCGGTATCCAGCATCGAAGTGGTTACCTGGGGATAGACTACTGCTACCGGATAATTCCCGGGAACCACCGGTTCAATAGTTACCATACCGTTATTAGGTAATGTATAAGACCCTGCAGGTAACATCCTGAAACTAGTGCCATCCGCCGCATTAATGGCGGCTATTTCCGTAGAGTCCACTCCCACTGTCACCGTTACCGGTCCTTTGAAGGGTTTTGGAAAGCTGGTGTAAGATAACTCTATTTCCAACGGCGAATTGCTACCCGAGGGATAAGCCATGGTGCTGTCATAAACTACTGTCTGCGGCGAACCCGAATAACTCAAAGGGGCAGATACCAAATACCCACCCTGAACGGGATAAAAATTAGGATTAGGAAAAAGAAAGCCTACCAGCGGGGGACTTACCGATAAATTTTCTCTTGTATCCTTCAGGCAAGAGGATAATAAAAATAAGCAAATTATCGTAATAGCTGCCGTTGAAATAATCTTATATTGATTGATACAGTTCTTAATGTGTTTCATAAATATTGCTGATTTAAAATTTAATAATTATGGCATCCAGAATATCTTACCAGTGAATTGTGCATTCGTGCCTTTTCCTCCTGCGGGTACATTATTTGGATTACGGTCTATTTCTGTTTGCGGATATAACAATCTTACCGGGATCTGCTTCATGGTTAAATGCGGATTGGAAGAAAGTGGAACATCTGCCGGAAGATCCAACCTCCTGTAATCATTCCACGCTTCCAGGATATCCACTCCGTCTAAAGCTACCCATTTCTGTTTAATGATAGTTTCTAATTTATCATTGAAGGTTCCGCCCGATGGCCATTCCACATCTTTCATATTTTGCGAGTAATAGGTCGCAGCATTGGCACTGTCGTTACCGGACACTCCTTCATAGGCGAATGACTGTGCTATTGCCTGTTGGTAGAATTGTTGTGGATCTCCCGGTATCCAACCACGCAAGGCGGCTTCTGATTGCAGAAACAGGCTTTCAAAATCCGGTAAAACAGGAGTAGAGGAGGTGGCTGTTCCCAATAATCCAGGCCCAAACCCGGAAGTGTTTGAATTTGAAAGCGCATTAGGATCTCCCTGGTTATTTCCTGAAACAGTATCCGTATTACTGGAAAAGGCGGAGGAGGTGGGTGCAAAGAAAAACGATAATCTGGGATCATTCGTCACAGTAGAAAATGTCACTGCATAGTTATTGGCGCGGAAATAAGCATTTTGCCCTGCAGGTGTCCCGGTGGCAGTAAAGCCGTAAAAACCATAAAAAGGATTTTGCTTCCCATTGGTATTAATATATCCGGGATTGACCAGGGCGCTGGTTCCTGCCATCATGAATCCGGCTCCGTCAGCGGTTATCTTGGCAATTTGCGAAGAAATGAATGACGACATAGAAGCATCCTGCGAAAGATTCAGCAGCATCTTCAGCTCCAGTGTATTGGCGAATTGCATCCATTCAGAGGTATTTCCCCCAAACATAATATCAAAAGGGGCATCCGCAGCCAGCGTACTGGTATAATTAGATCCCGAAGCGGTTTGAATAAGTGCTATGCCGCTGTCTACCTGAGAAAATAAATCTTTATAGACTGTGGCAGCATCGTCATACTTGGGTGAAATATTACTGATATCCAACGCTTGTGTATAAGGGATATCATTATATACATCCACCAACCGGGCGTAATTACAGGACATCAGTATTTTAGAAACTCCTTCAAAAAAAGGATCCTTGTCCTTTATTGCCTGCTTTTGCACGTAATTCAAGTCCAGGTTAATATGATACATAGTTTGCCAGAATGTTTCGCTATAACTATACCCCGGTGATATTTCATAGGTTTCGGTAGCATTGTCAGGTATATAATTACCGCTGCGCGACCAATAGCCCATCCAAAAGCCCAGGAATTGGGAAAGGCCGGTACTATAAGCGCTTGCCATTTGGTACAGATCGTTAGACAGCACTACTCCAGCATTGACAGCAGTAGGTGAATTAGGGTTTGTATTTACATTTAGAAATCCCTTTTCACAACTTCCCATAAGCAGCAAGGTGGCGAGAGAGATTAGTAGATATGATAACTTTTTCATCTTATAGCATTTTAAAGAAATTAAAAATGAACGGTAATGTTAAAGCCATAATTGCGGGCTGGCGGCGTTTCACCAATAGAAGTCCGGCCCGTGGCATTGCCGTTATTTTCTGCAAATTCAGGATCTGTCCAATAGTTAGTCTTGGGCCTCAGCATGATAAGGTCATTTCCTATGAGGCTGACTGATGCGCTTTTAATAAAATGAGTTCTTTGCATCCATTTGAGCGGCAGCTGATATGCAATTGAAACTTCTCTCAATTTCCAGAATGCGGCGCTGGTTACATAAGGCGATCCTATGCCGGTGCCATAATAATTAGTCCAGAAAGGATCTCCGCCGTCATAGGTAGCTACCGAGGTATTGTTAACGAATTTACCCGGTGAGACTTCGATTACTGAATTAGGAAATATGATTCTCTGCCGGCCATTTGTCACACTGTGATAATCCGAACCTATGAAATCCAGATCCCTGCCAAGGCTGTTCATGATATAATATCCGCCTCTGTAATCTGCCACCACATTCAGGCTTACTGTTTTATAGGAGAATCCGGTGGTAATACCTAAAATATTTTTAGGGTTTGTATTCCCGAATATTTTCAAACTATGATCCACGGCGGGCATGCCTGTCACGGGATCCACAATCACTTTTCCCTGCGGATCCCTTTGCCAGTCAGATACTTTTATAACCGGATAAGGCTGTCCCACCTGGGCGAAGATGCCTCCGTCTAACAGGGGAAGGAAATCATTTGCAAAGCTTCCTATCTGGACAGAATTATTATTGGGCAATATGGACAATACTTCGTTATGGTTATAAGCATAATGGATGGCTACGTTCCATGTAAAACTTGCATTTTGTATCACCTTATAGTTCAAATCCAGTTCTACTCCTTCGTTCAGCATCTCACCCGTATTCAATATTTTCTGATCATAACCGGTGGCATGCGAAACCTCCGCCGCGAGTGTTTGCTGACTGGTAACTTCGTGATAATAATCCGCATTAAAATTGATACGGTCATTCCAAAAGCCTAAATTAAAGCCCGCTTCCTGTGAAATGGTTTTCTCAGGAGTAACGTCGGGATTTAAGGATACATTACTCAGAGAATAACCTCCTAACCCACCAAAGGGAAAAGCGTTGGTGGTAAAAATCGAAGCATATCCGATGTTAAATACATTTTGTACCTGATAAGCGCCATACGTACCCTGGGAATTTAAACTGATATTGGCTACACGGGTGATGCCGCCGAATATTTTACCATAAGTCAGGATATTACTGTTATGTAAAGAAGGTATTGCATCTGTAAAGATAAAAGAAGCATTCGCTGAAGGATACTCATAATGCTGATGCGCAGGAGCCAGCACGCTGTTCCATTCGTCACGATTGGTCAGATGGAGGAAAAGAAAATCTTTCCATCCTAAAGTCAGGTCCTCAAAATAGGCGTATTGCCGTTGCTCAAATTTATTTTGAAAGAAACCGGGGGTGCCCGATCCGCTGCTGATATTATAAAATCCCGGGACAAGCAGCGTGGTGCTGCTCAATTGCTGGTTATTCAATACGGATTGTGAGACGCTTGCTCCTAAAATCAGGTTCACGGAAAAATCATTGAACTTATGATTCAACGTCGCCAGAAAATCATTATGCCATATATTTTCTGTGTAAGTGTAATCTATATCCTGTCCGTTGAATTTCTGCAAGGCGGAAGGCCATGCGCCTCCTCCTGTAGGATCCTGAATGGCCCATTCTGCAAAGGTGATGGCCTGCTGCGTAGCTTTATATACCTGATTATTAATAGTCGCTCCCACCCGGTCACTCAGGTTCAACCACGATAAGGGCTGTAATGACAATTGAAAGCTGCCAATCAGGTTATTATTATAATAATTGATCTTGGAACCATCCACCTCCTGCCAGGGGTTCGTATTATACGCATTGACATAACCGTCCGGAGAGGCGAACGGGTTATTCCTCCAATCCTTAAACATGGCCAGATTAAGGATCGGCGGGTTATCTAAAATTTGTTCATACAAAGGAAATTGCTGGGAGTATCCAGGGCCTACATCGTCCACTTTACTATAAGTGTATCCTACATTATATTGGGCGCTGAATATGCCGTCTTTTCTTGTCCCATTGAAAGTGACATTGTCTCTGCGTTTGGTGGTAGTGGGAACAATACCTGTACCGGTCACATGTTGTACCCCCATATAAAAGGAGCTATTGTCACCTCCTGCAGAATAGGATACATTCAACTGATTGGTAACTCCCGTCTGGAAAAAGTTTTTGACACTGTTAGGTGAAGGCCTGTCTGGTACCATCAGGGAATCCCATGTGGTGCTGCCATTGGAATTGGTAACCAGTACCTTACCTCCCAACTGCACCAACCCCTTTCCACTGAATGGCGGGCCATAGGATTCATTCTCATACGGGACATACCTGGGGGTACCATCGGGATTCATATAAACGTGGGTTACCCCAAATAAATCCCTTCCGATGGATTCGCCCCCGTAAGAAGTAAATTCATTCTGAAATTTGGGCAAATAGGCTACGCTCTGAAAAGTGGTAGTATTGCTGACTATTATCTCCGGTTTGCCCTGAACACCTGTGTTTGTAGTTATAAGCAACACCCCATTCGAAGCCCGGGATCCATATAAAGCAGACCCGACAGCGCCTTTTATAACATCCACACTTTTGACATCATTCGGGTCCAAAGTAGCCAGATTATAATTATCGGGCATTGGAATACCATTGATCACGATCAGCGCCTGGTTATTCCCAAGGAACGACCGGTTTCCCCTTAATACAATTCTTGTCTGAGGATCTATCCCGTTGTTTGGCAGGTTGATCTGTAATCCGGATACTTTTCCTGTCAACCCGGTGGACAGATCGTACACCTTTGATTGGTTCAGGGACTTGCTGTCAATGGTGGCAGTAGCATATCCTAATTCCCGTGCTTCTCTTTTAATGCCGAAAGCAGTCACCACTAATTCGTTCAACTGAGTATGGGAAATCTGCATAGTAACATTAATGACAGATCTCCCTTTGCTTATTACGTTCTGTGAGGTATAACCGATGCCGCTGAAAATCAAAGTGGCATCGGAGGGGGCGGATAATTCATATAATCCCTGCGCATCCGATGCAGTTCCGGCACTTGTACCCTTTACCTGGATGGTAATCCCGGGAATTCCCATTCCATTTGAGTCGGTAACTTTTCCACTTATCTTGTGTGCCTGGGCAGAAACACTATTCGCAAAAGAGATCATCAGCAAACAACCCGCTACCAATATGTAAATTGGAAGTAATAGCTTTTTCATAAAAGATGCTTTTGAGTTTTGGTTGGTAAAAAAATCCACTCATTCTATTGCTAATGAAAAAAGGATTTGTTTATCAACAAACTAAAGCGATCGTTAATTAAGTGTTATTCGCGTGTAATATAATTGTTAGCACATATTATGTTAAGCTACTGCTTCCGGAGAAGTGCATGAGGCATCTTTTAAAAGCGATAATAAGATTGCCGATATCTTTCATTTATGAAATAAAACGTGAAAGATTTTTAAAATTAAGTGAAGAAAACAGGGTAATATTATTTTTTAACTATTCAGCCAACTGTCATTCACTTCCCACTTACCTTGGACCACTATATACCAGGGTTTGGTCGAATACATATTTTCCCGACAGAATGGAAAACTTTACATGAATTGTCTTCGAAGACGGATCATACGTATTAGGGCCGACATTCGTTACGGAGAAATTGCTGCTGCTTACTATGACGGAATTATCCGGATTGACAGTGAACTCGCAATCATACGGTGTAAAATAATTACCTAAACTGTTAGTGGCTACAGTGCCGGCATTTACTGTGGCTAAAGTGACATTCCCGTTCGTGTTCGTCAAAAGAGCGCCTGATTTATAAATAGCACAACTGTTTGTATATATGCCATCATATTGGTTTTTTACACCGATTGACACAATACCTGTGTTTAAATTGCCACTCACCACGTACCCCGGTTCCTGAATGCTCACAATTCTGAAGCCCAATGCCCATGATCCTCCCAGAAAGTCAGATATTTTGAATTTGATTTGCACATACCCGACATGAGATCCTTTAGAGATGGTTACCACAGGATTGACAATGGTGTACATGGAGGAGGGCGGTGTTTCATAATTCGTGCTGTTTACCGTATCATATTGATCTACCAAAGTAGAATCCAGCGCCGCGGTCACATGAATATCCCGGGTAGCCGGGCCCGGAGTGGCCAGGTTGATCGGAACAAGGTCCATTATAGTGTCTGCCGGAGAATTGTTCATAGAAAGTGTCAGAAAATTGGTATTAGAGGAAGCGGTTAATCGTACCTCCACCACTTGGGGCTGTGGGCCTGTGGCATGCTCGGATTGTATGCGTCCTTCATCATATAGTTTGTCTTTGAGGCAACCGGATACAATAACTGTAATACCTGCCATCAAAAGGAATGATATAATAATATTACGAGATTTCATAATTAAGATTTTAGTTTTTTAAAAAATTCCTACTGTTCCCAGAATAGTCTGGAAGTGAACACATTGATGGTCCCCTGAGCCTCCACACTCGCATTATTGGTAGTAAATTCGCTTTCGGCATAAGGCAAACGCACCGGAAGGGCATTGGAAACACGCGCCGGATCAGCAGATATATATCCAGCCGGAAGGAAATTCAACCTACGCTCATCGGCATAGGATTCCAATGGATCAATACAGGTGTTGGCAATATATTTCTGCATCGCAATAAACCTGGCCTGCTGCTCAGGGGAAGTGCCGGCAACTGTGGCCCAGTCGGCAATAGAATTATTTGCCATATAGGTGGTCGCATCGGCAGTTGAATTCAGATCACCTAACCAGGCGAATGATTCGAGTACTGCTGCCTGATAGGCCACCTGCACGTTATGATCATTAGGGAACCAACCTCTGGCTACGGCTTCGGCATATAAGAACATACTTTCAAACGACGGCAGTATCCATTGTGGCTGAGTGGGGTTGGCTATAATTCCGGGACCAAAATAGGAAGCGGCGGAGCTGATGCCCGGAAGACTGGCTTGTGGCGCTCCGAAAGTACAGCCTACAAAAGTATTAGTGCCTTGCAAGGGTGCAAAGAAATAAGCCAGCCTTGGATCGTTTGTGCTTTGAAGAATGTTAAGAATATAAGTATTGGCATTTTCTGAAGATGATCCCAGTGTCCCCGTGGGTGTGTAACCAAAATTAGCGTAAAAAGGAGATTGCTTATTCGGCTGGTTGGAATATCCCGGGTTGACGCTGATAGACTGGCCAGCGCCCAGCACGCCCCCATTATTCATGATCTTGGTAATTTCAGAAGAGGGGTCAAATCCCGAAACTTCCGACTGGCGGATCAAAAGGCGCAGCTTAATGGTATTGGCAAATTGTATCCATAATTGCTCATTGCCTTGGGCTATAATATCAGAACCGGTGAAATCAGCATTTACCGGATATTTCAAATACATAATGGCAGTATCAAGACTTGTCTGCAAATGATCGTAAATATCCTGTGCTTTATCATAAGCAGGCTTTGGATATTTGTCCGTTTGAAAGGCCTGTGAATACGGAATATTACCGAAAAGATCTACTAACTGCTGAAACAGCTTAGCAGATAAAACCATAGCAGCGCCGGCGAGCACCGTATCCTGCTCTTGTAATCCTAATACCTTTGCCTGATGAAGATCAAACAGGGTGTTATAATAATTGATCCATAAAGGATCCCCAAAAGTGTTATCCAAGCCATAGGTGATAACGTTTTGGACCTGGGAAAATCCTCCGTTCTGAGCCATATATCCCATCCACGAATAAGCCCATTGCAGGGGGCCGAAAGTACCCGCATTCGCAGCGCTGTTACCTGCGCTCCTGTTGCCTACGGAGTTTTCCGCTGCGGTAAAAACGAGGGGGGCGGTGATTGTGGAACTGGTTACATGATTGGGATCCGTATTAACGTCCAGAAATTTATTGCACCCTGTAAAAGTAATTATGCAGACTGCCGCCACAACAGGGAATATTTTATATATAATAGGCTTCATGGTATTTTCATTTGTTGATTGATCAAAATTTTACGGTCAGGGAACCCCCAAATTGGCGGGAGGCTGGATATTGAAATCCGCTGGCCAATCCGAAAGTGTTATCGCTGGTGGAATAATCAAATTCAGGATCGCCCCATTGATTAGATTTCGGCACGAGTAACAGCAAATTATTACCTACTGCGCTGATGGTTACACCTTTGATTACATGGTCACCTCCGATCCATTTGAAAGGAAGATCATACGAGATATTGACTTCTCTCAACCTCCATGCAGCGGTGCTGGCAAAGTAATTAGTGGCTTCAGCCGTATTCGTATTCCCACCTGTCCACTAAAGCAGGTTTCCATCTGCTACCTGAACATTCGTATTGGGAATGTACTTGCCATTTTGCATATAAACTGAATTTGGAAAGACAAAACGCTGGCGACCATATCGGGCGCTGCTGGCAGATATCCCGCCAAAATCTTCATCCGGACCCATTCCTGAATAGAAATCATAACCTCCTCTATAATCCCATGTCATTTCTGCGGAAAATCTGCCGATGGAATAAGAAAGCGTGGTACCTATTACCCATAGGGGTAAAGACCTGCCCATGATCACAAGGTTTGGATTGAGAGAAGGATTTCCTGTTTGAGGATCTACAATAACATGTCCCGCGGGATCACGTAAATAATCGGAAAGCTGGAAAGCAAATGCCGGCTTGCCCACTACGGCAATATTATTCGCAGTTGGATATCCTACCGCTACTTGAATAAAATTATTCGAACCTCCGACAACCACCGGTGTATTGTTAAAAGTATGCGTTACTTGATTATTATTGTAAGTAGCATTTATTTTGAAGTTAAATTGACTTCTTCCAATCTTTATCAGAGGCGTCAACCCAAGATCCATTTCCACACCGTAATTATTGAAGTCCGCCGCATTGGCAAGCACTGTAGAATAACCTGTAGTATAAGATTGAGAAATCTGAATGATTTGGTTGGTGTTTTCCTGGAAGAAATAAGTAGCCTGCAAATTGATCCTGTCATTCAGGAATCCCATTTCAACACCTCCTTCTCTTGTATTTACAAATTCAGGTTTTAAATCAGGACTGGGGATTGTCTTATTTGGCGCAAAACCAACCGTATTTCCATAGGGAAATCCGCTGGGTGGCGAATAAGTTGCCTGTAATGAATAAGGAGCAAGATTTACATTACCTGATTTGGAAATGGCTCCCCTGATTTTCAGGTAAGAGATCACACTGTTTTGTTTGAGCGCAGGAATGGCCTGCGACAATACAAAAGCCACATTGGCACCAGGGTAGAAGAAGGAACGGTTTTGTTGCAACAAACGGCTGTCCCAGTCATTACGTCCGGCCAATTCTATGTTGACCCATCCTTTATAATTCAAATCTACGCTTCCGTAAGCAGAAAATATCCTCGACAAAATATCATAATTATTTCCTGAAGGAACATCCGCATCACCGCTCCGGTTGCTTACATTATATAAATATGGAACCACCAAGGCATTAGCGCCTACACTCACTTCTTTGGTCCGGGTTTGCCTCAGCATACCCCCGGCTACATAAGACACCTTGAAGTTTGAAGAAGCGGGAACAGTTCCACTAAGAAAATAGTCCATGTTCAGCCGTGCATTGGAATATTGATCATCAACCTCCGTTCCCGGTCTGGAACTATATTGTGTAGGGCTTCTGGGACTATATGAATAGCTGGTTCCAGGAACGGAAACCACTGCATTATGGGTTGCCCAATAGGAAACTATAATGGGAGCATTTGTGTTTTTATATTCCTGAAATTGGAAATCGGAATTCGCCCTTACTGTGGCTTTCATCCAGGGAAGGATTTGATAATTTAAAGTAACATTTCCCAGTAAGGTATTTTGTTGTCCTTTTTGACGAATATTGCCAATTAACCAATAAGGATTATAGGAATATTCCCCGTAGTAATTAGAAAATTCAGCAAATTTATTATGCTGCCAATCTTTATAATTCAGGAAAGGCACATTGTCGCCTATTTGTTCCACCGCAAAGAAAAGCCCTCCTACATAAGCGTTTGGATCAGCTTCCGTATAATTACTCTGATTGGTGATATTCCAGTTTTGGATCACATAATTTAATCCGTAGTCCACCGAGAACTTTCCATATTTTTTACTGCTGTTAAAGCGGAGGCTTGTACGTTGATTCCTGTCATCGGGAACTAATCCTTTAATATTAGCATTCTCCACGCTTAAATAAGAATTCTTATCCGTATAAGATACAGAATTTTGCACCGTTAATCCTGTATTCCAGAATTTTATTTTGTCATTTTTATAATCAGCAGCGTAAGGATACATTTGTATCGAACCGTCTTGCAGTTTTATGCCGACAGTTTTCATAGATCCGTCAAAGGGAGGACCATACAGTACATTTTCGAATGGAATATAGATGGGATTTCCATACATGTCTGAGATCTCACCTCCATAATAACCATACTCATGCTGCACCTTCGGGAAAAAGGCTACCCGTTGGGCGGTAATCGTGGAGTTAAACGTAATGGTTGGTTTTTCACCTCCTTTCTTAGTGGTTATGATAATCACGCCATTCACGGCATCAGGTCCGTAAATGGCAGCGGATGCAGCGCTTTTAAGCACCGTCACCTCGGCAATATCTTCCGGAGGTATGGTGGACAGAAAATCTAAAGGCGCCGGTGCACCGTCCACTACAAGCATTGGCTGGTTATTGCCCGTCAGCGATCTGATACCGCGGATCAGTATCTTTGTATCCTGAAAAACGCTGCTGTTGGCAGTCATAATGTTCAGTCCCGATACTTTTCCATTCAGGGCCTGTTGCACGTTGACATCCCTCCCGGCCACCAAAGATTTGCTCCCAACGGTAGTTTCCGCATAGCCCAGGCTTTTGGCTTCTTTCTGAATACCCAAGGCAGTGACCACTAATTCATTCAATTGCTGTGTGTTGGTCTTCAGTGTAACATTGACGGTAGTGCGTCCTCCTACTTCCACATCCAGCGGATTATAGCCGATTCCCCGAAAAATAAGCGCAGCATCAGCCGATGCATTCAATTGATATATGCCATCGACATTTGTAGTCGTCCCCTTATCGGTGCCTTTTATCTGAATAGTAATTCCGGGCAATGGACTACCGTCTGTTCCGGTTACTTTTCCGCTTATTTCGTGTTCCTGTGCTGCTGCGGGAAGGTTCATGAGCAACATCAAAGAACAACTCACTGCCAGTAGGGTAAGTGTGAGTACCTTTCTTTTCATAAAACGAGTTTTGATGTTTCACAAAGCTATTCCATTCGCTGCCTGGGATCTATTCCAGTTAGCATTCAGCATTAATGCCAGGCAAATGGTCAATTTGAATTAGAATCAGGCATTTCAGTAAAAGAAAAAGGGGATGCTCCCATCCCCTTTTTATCAACCAAAACTCATACATCTAAGTATGAATTAAATTTATTCAGGTTAAATAAATAATAAATACGGGGGTAAAGTTATCTTACACACCGTAACCATCCCTATACAATTAGAATTTGGATATAAAAATCAGGTGAAAGGGATAAATGAATTAGAAAATAAATCCTTTTTAAAGAATTCCCAAAAGCTCATTCCGTTTGCTTCGGGAAACGTACACCTCATGATTGTTGGTCATTATAAGCCGTTCATTGACCCCTTTCATAAAACGCTTTATTTGTTTCAGGTTGATAAGGTAGGAATTATGGCAACGAAAAAACCCTGCAGAAATGAGAAGTGTCTCAAATTTTTTTAATGTCTTTGAAGATAGAAATCCACTGCCGTCCTGAAGAAATATCCGGGTATAATTATTTTCAGATTGCAGATAGACAATGTCGCGTATAGAAATAACCTCCAAGGCATCTTCGGTAGGAACAATCAACTTTTCATTATTGGTATTGCGCAGGTTTTCCAACAACACCTGATAAGCGGGCTGGGGAGAAAAGCGTTTTTTTTCAACCCTGTTGACCGCCGCTATTAACTGTTGCTTATTAAACGGCTTTAATAGATAGCCTAATGCTGCTACCTCAAAAGCCCTGATAGCAAAGTCATCATAAGCAGTTTCAAAAATAATGTCAAAGGAACAATTCCCCAGGCTTTCCAGCAGATCAAATCCTGTCATTTCACCCAGTTCAATATCCAGAAAAAGGAGATCAAACCTTTTATCCTTCATTTGGATAATAGCTTCTTTAGGACTGGTGAATGTATGTAAGATCTGTACCTGCGGGCAGTATTTATTCAGTTCAATCTGCAGGGCACGAATACTTTCTATTTCATCGTCAATAATGATAGTATCCAACATTGAAATTAAAAATTAGGTGATAAGTTCTTTGACATCGTGGACAGTAAAATAGCGATACATCGTGGACTAAATTGGTAATGTAGGTCTTAAAAAGACTTACATGACAAAAGAAGAAAAAACGATTTCAGCGGTTAATG
>SCQT01000267.1 GCA_004322015.1 Chitinophagaceae bacterium | reverse complement strand
ATTGCCTGGAAAAACGGGTTGTTCGATTTTGAGGGGAATGACATAGAAGAAGTAATGAATCAGATAGCAAAATGGTATAACGTAGAAGTCAACTATGCAGCTATTCCTCCGGCTCATTTTGTGGGGACTATTTCCAGGAATGTCAATATTTCCGAAGTATTAAAGATGCTGGAGATGACGGGGGCTGCGCATTTTAAAGTGGAAGGGAGAACAGTAACGGTGATGAATTAAATTTGAATAAAGAACAACCATTAAGGAAGGATGAAATATTATTTTACTCGTAGCAGCGGTTGTTGCGGCAAAAAGAGAATAACCGGTCTAAAATTATCTTAAAATCTCTTCGAATTTTCCCAAGATCAAATAAAAGTTATTGATATCAGTTACAATACGTGTATGCCATAATTAAATTATACATAAAACAATAAAATCCCATGGGACCTTAAAAAAACCTTCTGAAATAAAGAAACCGGATACTGAAGGCGATCAGCATCCGGCATGTTCAGGTAAAACAATCAATTTTTCCGTTTTATGCGGATGTAAGCACAATCAATTATTTCACCTAAAACCTATACAAAGGTATGAAAATTCGAACTCTACCCTACGGCGAACCACGTCGCTTGTCAGGGCTTCCTAAACAAATCGTTTTGGTAATGAAACTGACAACTATACTCATTTTGGCAGCTGTCTTACAAGTCAGCGCCAGTGGTTACTCCCAGACAGTGACCATTGCCCGGAATAACATTGCTCTCGGGAAAATATTCAGGGATATCCACAAACAGACGGGATATAATTTCCTATGTACTGAGGAGCAGCTTTCTCATAGTAAAAAAGTGGACATTGACCTGAAGGCGGCCACTTTGGAAGAAGCTCTGAATATGGTGTTTAAAGATCAACCGTTGACCTATTCGATCATCAATAAAACGATTATCGTAAGACATAAGCCAACCAACGATGCTTTTGAAAAGACAGCCATCATTCAACCCATTCATATCACCGGTGTGGTGAAAGACGCCGGTACCGGACAACCGCTTGCAGGTGTCACTATTCAGGTGAAAGGGAATACGATGGGTACTGTGACAGATGCAGAAGGAAAATTTGCTTTGGATGTATCTGCCAATGCTGTACTGGAAGTGAGCTTTCTCGGATATTCCAAAGAGGAGGTGCAAATAAACGGGAATACTTTTATCAATATTGATTTAAAGCCTTCGACTAAAAATCTGAATGAACTGATTGTAGTAGGTTATGGCACGCAGAAGAAGGTGGACCTGACCGGTGCAGTATCTCAGGTAAGCGGCAAAAGATTACAGGATCGCCCCATCACTAATGTCTCTGAAGGTCTGCAGGGTATTATGGCTAACTTAAATGTATATACTACTTATTCAGGAGGCACTCCCGGTGCTACCAAAAGCATTAACATACGAGGTTATACAGGATTGGGGTCATCGGCTTCTCCGCTTATCTTAGTAGATGGAGTGCCGGCAGACATCAATTCAATCAATCCGGATGATATAGCATCTATTACCGTACTGAAAGATGCTGCTTCTTCAGCTATTTATGGCTCCCGTGCACCTTACGGGGTCATCCTGATAAAAACCAAAGAAGGTGGAAAAGATCAGCCCATGACGCTTTCTTTGAACAGCAATGTTTCTTTCAGTCAACCAATAGATGTGCCAAAGATGATGAATTCCTTGCAGTTTGTAACCCTGTACAACGAAGCGTTCAAGAACGCAGGGCAACCTGCAGGGTTTACTGATGACGTTATCCAACGTATAAAACAGTACATGGCTGATCCTAACAATACGCCAACCACAATCAAAAGCCCCAACAATCCGGCCGCCTGGGAATCCTGGTTCGGCTCCAATGCCAACAACGACTGGTTCAACGTATATTTAAAACGCTGGTCGCCCAGTCAACAACACAATGTAAGTTTAACCGGAGGTGGTAACAAATTGACTTACTACATGGGTTTAGGATATATGAAAAAGAACGGTATGTTCAACTTTTTCCATGACTATTATGACCGTTATAACATGCGGGCAAATGTAAATGCAAATGTGAATAAATGGCTGACCCTTTCTCTGAAGACCTCCTATTCCCAGGAATATTCTACAGAACCTTATGCAGGTGCGGATATAGGTTACAACTGGTTTCACCAGATACCCAGGCGATTCCCAACCGTTCCTGTCAAAGATCCAAACGGCCATTACACTATTGAGTCATATATTCCCGAAATTGAAAATGGCGGAAGGGATATAGGAAAAAACAATGATTCCTGGATCACAGGAGAAATAAAGATAACCCCCTTATCCGGATGGTTGATAGATGCGAATTACAGCTATAATTACAGCAACGGTGCAGGTACCACCACACAATTGCCTTATACTGTTTATAATGCTTTAAACCAACCGGTTCCGGCAGGTTTCACTTCGCAGTTATGGAAAACGGATAATACTGGACAATATCATACTTATAATATTTTTACCAGTTATGAACGACAACTCGGTAATCATTATTTTAAAGCATTGGTTGGTTACCAGCAGGAATATAAAGCAGGAGAATCTTTATCAGGGCATAACAGTAACCTATACAGTAACGGGCTTCCTTCTTTAAGCCTGACTTATGGCAATAACTATTCTGCCAGTGATAATCTGTGGGCCTGGGCAACGGAAGGCCTGTTTATGCGGTTTAATTACAATTACAAGGAAAAATTCTTATTTGAATTTAATGGAAGATATGACGGATCTTCTTTATTTCCCAAAGATAGCAGATATGCTTTCTTTCCTTCTTTTTCTGCGGGATATAATATTGCCAGGGAAACCTTCTGGCAATCTGTGACGAATAAAATAACCACTTTAAAACTAAGGGCTTCTTATGGTATTTTGGGTGATGTGTCCACCTTATTGGATGCAAAGAATTACTATCCTTACCAGAACACGCTGTCAACTGTTCCGCCTAATAATACCAATTGGGAATTCGGTAACGGCAGAGAGCCTTACGTCCAGGTGGGCGGGCTTCATGATCCTAACATTACCTGGGCAAAACCCAGTATGCTGGATTTTGGAATTGATATAGGAGCATTTAATGAACGTTTACAGACTACTTTTGACTGGTATCGTCGTAAAACAACTGATCTGTTTGGGCCAGCAGAAGCTTATCCCGGTATTTTGGGTGTGAGCCCTCCTCAAAAGAATAATGCATCTATACAAACAAAAGGATTTGACCTGACGGTTTCCTGGCAGGATCATATCGGCAAAGTAGGGTATAGCGCTCGTTTTGTCTTCTCAAACTATAAAGGGACCGTATTGAGTTATCCCAATCCAAATATGCTAATCAATAATTGGTATAATGGTGAAGTCATGGGATCAGTCTGGGGTTATACAGCAGTTGATCTGTTTCATTCACAAGCCGAAATTAATAAGTCAGCAAAGCAAACTCAGATATGGTCTAACTGGCGGCCCGGCGATGTGCATTATAAAGATCTGAATGGAGATGGAGTGATCAATTGGGGAAATAATACAGTGAAAAACCCCGGTGATCAATCCGTTATAGGTAATTCCACTCCTCAGTTTGCATATGGATTTAATTTTGAAGTTAATTGGAAAGGATTTGATCTGAGCGCCTTTATTCAGGGAATAGGTAAGAGAAGCTTCTGGTCCGGTTCGAATTATTTCTGGGGGATTACGGGAAACAAATGGCAGGGAAGTCCTTTAACCACTCAACTTAACAGATATGGTTTAGACAGCTTGAACGGTTATTTCCCCAATTATTATATGAGCAATGAGATGAGTAAGAATATGAGTGTAAGTACCCGTTACTTATTGAATGCAGCATATTTCAGAGTGAAGAATCTACAGATCGGATACACTTTGCCCGAAGAGCTCACCCAAAAAGTTCATATCAGTCGTTTACGGATATACGGAAGTGTGGAGAATTTATTCACTGTAGCGCCCGGATTACATAATAAATTCCAGGTAGATCCCGAGCTATTACAGAGTGATTCCAAAATATATCCCATCCAACGAACTTTTTCTGTGGGATTGAATCTTAATCTTCAATAATCATTAAAATATTTTCGATATGAAAACTAAATATTTAATATATTTTCTTTGCGGATCCATGCTGGCGGGGTTAACAAGCTGCTTAAAAAGCAAACTGTTGGATCAGAATCCACAGACATCCATCAGCGATGCCACTTTCTGGAAAACGGCTAATGATTTGAAATTATATGTTAATAACTTCTATCAAAAACTTCCGGCTTACACCAATTGGGCAAGTATGGGAATATACTCGGCAGATGATAACAGTGACAATATGATTTACGGACAGTATAATCAATGGCTCAACGGTCAGGGTATTATCCCTGCATCGGGTGGTGGATGGAGCTATGGCGATTGGTCCAACATCAGAAATGTCAACTATTTCCTGCAAAATTATTCTAAAGTAAAAGATCCATTTAATACATACGCTACCTATGTGGGAGAAGCATACTTCTTCAGAGCTATGTTTTATTTTGATAAGTTGAAAACTTTCGGAGCATTACCCTGGATTAATATTGCTCTTAATACAAATGACACAACCTATTTAATGGCTCCCCGGTTACCGAGAAATATCATTGCAGATTCAATTATATCTGACCTGGATCATGCCATTGCCGACCTGCTTCCTAAAGGACAAGCTGCCTCAATGAGGATCTACAAAGAATATGCAGAAGGGTTTAAGTCACGTGTGGCATTGTATGAAGGAACCTGGGAGAAATATCATGAAGGGGATCCCTTTGGAGTTCCGGGTCAGAATGGTTCCCAATTCTTACAAATCGCCGCAGAGGCTGCTGATGCCGTGATCACTTCAGGAAAATTTGCGTTAGATAATGTCGGTCAATCGAATGGATATTGGGCCTTATTTAATCAAACAGATTATTCCAACAGTAAAGAAATTATGTTCTGGCGGCAATATAGCTATCAGGATCTTATTACCCAGCACTGGAACCAATATTCATCAGCAGGAGCTAATCGGGGAATAACTAAAAGTCTGGTGGATGCTTATTTATGTACAGACGGTCAACCAATAGCAGTCAGCCCTTTATATAAAGGCGATGATTCGCTTGATCTGGTAATTAAAAACAGGGATCCGAGATTGGCACAATTAATTTATACACCCGGAGATGTGATCTTCAGTGCATCCACCTATCCTACCGGTCAGGCATTATTATTTCAGTATCCGGCTTTGAATGTGGGTGGTGAAACTCAATGTATTACCGGGTATCAGCTCTACAAGGGTCACAGCTTAGATTACAATCAGGCATTTGATCAAAACCAGGATGGAATAACCGGATTAATTTTTATGCGTTACGCTGAAGTGCTTCTCAATTATGCTGAAGCCAAAGCAGAGTCGGGGACTATTACTCAGTCCGACTTAGATTTGACTATTAATAAACTAAGAGACAGAGTTGGAATGCCTCATTTAGTCCTAAATGCCATTACTACTGACCCCCACTGGCAGTTCACCGGTCTTTCTCCAATCATAAATGAGGTAAGAAGGGAACGTCGGGTAGAATTAGCCTGTGAAGGATTTCGTTATGACGACATTATGAGATGGGCAGCAGCAGGCCGGTTAATCTATGGATGGAAACCGCTCGGCGCGAAATGGAATCAATGGGCTACGGTAATCCCCGGAATGACAGTCGGCAAAAATGTATTTGTAAATGCGAATGGATACATAGAGCCTTTCCAGCAAGTGGCTACCCTGTCCAATGGCTATCAGTTTAATGTAAACAGGGATTATTTAAACCCCATCCCTACACAAGAATTGACATTAAATCCAAATATGAAACAAAATCCGGGGTGGTAATAAAGGAAAACTATGATACAAAAAAAGAGGAGGCTCAATCCTCCTCTTTTTTTCCGTATGGGGTCAATTTATTTAAAAGAAATACAAGATAAAGTCAATAATAAGTATTCCAAGAGCTAAAACAGAAATCATGAAGCGCCATTATCCCTGTCTTATGTTCATTTTTTTTATAAGTATAATCTTTTGCTCATGCAATCAACGAAAACAACAAATCCCTTCCCGTCCTAATATTGTATTCATCATGAGTGATGACCATGCTTATCAGGCTATTAGTGCATATGGATATGGCCTGAATCATACGCCGTATCTGGATAGTCTGGCGGCTGAAGGGATGTTATTCAAACACGCCTTCGTTAACAATTCACTTTGTGCACCCAGTCGTGCTGCAATTTTAACCGGGAAGTACAGTAACATGAACGGTATCAAAGGCAACGGTGATGAAGTATTTGATGGTTCACAGGAAACTTTTCCCAAGCTTTTGCATCAGGCCGGCTATCAGACTGCCATGATCGGCAAGTGGCATTTGGTTTCTTACCCGACAGGATTTGATTATTGGAATATCCTTCCCGGTCAGGGCGATTATTATAATCCTGATTTTATTCATAACGGAGATACCACACCAGTACAGGGTTATGTAACAAACCTGATTATCGATGATGCCATTCGCTGGCTGAATCAACGCGATTCAACTAAGCCTTTTTGCGTATTGATCTGGAATAAAGCGCCTCACCGGGATTGGTTGCCCGAAATAAAATATCTACATGAATTTGATTCGGTAGAAATACCGGTTCCTGCCACCTTATTTGATGATTATGCTACGCGTACACGTGCAGCGCATGAACAAAAAATGGAAATCAGCAAATGGCTGGCGCCCAATTATGATCTGAAAGAAGAAATGTTCCCCACAAAGACACATCGTTATGATGATCTGTGGAGAAATGTATTCGGGAGACTCGCTCCCGAAGAACAGCAAGAATTCCTGCATGCCTATAAACCTGAGAATGATGCGTTTCGAAAGGCAAATCTAAAAGGGAAAAAATTGACACTGTGGAAATATCAGCGTTATATGAAAGATTATCTGCGTACTATCCAATCCGTGGATGATAATGTAGGAAGAATCATGAATTATCTAAAAGCACATCATTTGGATAAAAATACGATCGTGATTTATTCTTCCGATCAGGGATTTTATCTGGGCGAGCATGGTTGGTTTGACAAACGTTTTATGTATAAAGAGTCTTTCCGCACACCACTTATTATTCGCTGGCCCGAAGTAGTAAGACCAGGTCAGGTAAATACGGATCCCGTGATGAATTTAGACATTGCCGAAACGTTATTGGATGCCGCAGGAGTAAAGATACCAAATGATATGCAGGGTGTGAGCATGCTACCCATTCTTGAAGGAAAGAAGCACGAGGACCGGCGGAAATTCGTGTATTATCATTACTACGAATCAGGTGGAGAACACAATGTAGCTAAGCATATAGGCATTCGTTCAGACAGATACAAGCTGATCTATTTTTATGAAAATAAACAATGGGAATTATACGATATGAAAAAAGACAGCAATGAACTGAATAATGTATATGGTAATCCCGCTTATAAAATAGTACAAGACTCATTGACAAGCGAGCTATGGAAGCAAATGAAAACTTTCAGAGATAGTATTTAAGGACTGATTGATGCCTCCTGAGCATATAAAAAGCCTATCTTTGCCAACCCATGAAATTTTTTTGTTAGTGCTCTCTTATATATTGCTGGCTTGTAATTACAGCATTGCTCAATCTTCATTAAGAGGCATTATAAAAAATGACCGCCAGGATATCCTCCCTTATTCCACCGTCGCATTAAGCAGGAAGGATTCCTTTGCTCACATGGTTACGCAGGCGGACAGCGCTGCCTTTTTCAGCTTCAGTAATTTGCCGTATGGCCATTATACCCTGTCTGTCTATGCGTCGGGATATACGAAATATACTGCCTCCTTTAATATCAGAAGGGACACAATCGTTCATATAACCCTTGAACCTTTAAAGTCCGGCCTGAAGGGGATCACAGTCACGGGAAGCAAGCCGGTCATCGAAGAAAAACCGGACCGGATTATTTTTAATGTAGCCGGCAGCATCAGCGCCGCCGGGAGCAATGGATTAGATGTATTGAAAAAAGCACCGGGGATCATCATTAATGATAAGGCTGTTTCATTAGCCGGAAAAGGAGATCTGGCCATTATGGTTAACGGGCAATTATTGCATTTATCTGATAAGGCATTGATGGATTATCTGAAATCTTTTTCTTCTTCTCAAATATCCAGGATTGAGATCATCACTCATCCTTCCGCACAATATGATGCTGAAGGAAATGCGGGGCTGATAAATATTATAACAAAAAAGAGCCGTCAGGCAGGATTAAGCGGGAATATAGACGGAAGCATCAAACGCTTTCTTTACAAAGATCAACCCGATTATAAGGGAATTCAAAACTATGGTTACATGGATGGAAGCGCCGGGCTTTATTATAATAATAAAAAATGGTCTCTCTATACTAATATAAGTTATACGAATGGACGAGAACTGGAAGGATACGGCATAGATGTTTACTACCCTGATAAGCATTGGGCGATGAAAGATACGGGAGAATACAGGGTAGCCACTTTCAATGTATTGACAGGAACAGATTACCACTTGAATCATAAAACTACGCTCGGCTTCGAATACAACTATATCTATCATTTAGAAGACGGTGCCGATTATGTGCGTGTCCCGGTATATAATCCGAAAGGACAATTGGATTCCACCCTGAAAACTTATGCTACTTATTTCCCCATTGCCATCAGCAATGCTTTTAACCTTCATCTGATACAAGCATTGAACCAATCAGGCGCCAAGCTTACTTTAAATGCGGATTATTTTAATTTCTACCGCCATGATAAATCCCATTTGATTACTCAAAGTTATACCGGCGATGGAAAGCCGGAAAGCGAAAAAACAAGGCGATTATACGACACCACTCTGCAAAATATCAGGATATATACTTTTAAGGCTGATATAGAACTGCCTACTACATTTGCGCAGTTCTCGTTTGGAAGCAAGTTCAGCTTTATCAATAATTACAGTGATATTTATTATTTTGATGTGACAGGAGGGAAGCTTACTTTAGACAGCGGACTTAGTAATGAGTTTCGTTATATTGAAAATACACAGGCTTTTTATGTCAATGGCTCGAAGAACGCCGGACTTTGGCAGTTAGCTGCAGGCCTGCGTTCGGAGCTTACGGAGACAAAGGCTGTCTCTTATTTTCAAAATCAGGCGGTAAACAAACATTATCTCAGATTATTTCCTGCTGTTTCTGTTTCCTATAAATTAAATGGTGATAACGTATTTTCATTCAACTATAATAAACGGATACAACGCCCCACCTTCTGGAACCTGAATCCCTTTAAATCTTTTATGACAGCTTACACGTATGTGGAAGGGAATCCTTATCTGGAGCCTGAATATATCACCAATGTCCAACTATCACATCGTTATAAAAGCCTGCTTACCTCTTCTCTTTATATGAATATAATCCAAAATGGTTTTGCACAGGTCGTCGAAGCCCACGATACAGGAAGCTATATTCATACCACTACCATGCTCAATTATACACAGAGTTACCGCTATGGTATTTCGGAGGCATTGTCCTTACATCCTTTTGAATGGTTTGAAACCAACAATCAGGCAAGCGCTTATTATACCAGGGTTTATTCTGATCTCGCTTATATCAGTAATCTTGCAGGCCCCGGATTATTTCTGGAAACAAACAATACTCTTTATTTTAACCGGGAAAAATCTTTCAGCGGCAATGCGGCTTTCTGGTACCAGTTCCCTGAAGTGGATCACTCAGGCAGATCCAACGCTTATTACAATTTGGATATAGGATTGCAGCTTCTGACCCTGAAAAAGAGATTAAGCCTGTCTCTTAATTTCAGCGACCTATTACAATCGAGCGCTTCCAAAATATATAACACAGTGGATCAGCTAAGAAATACTTACACAAGCTTTCAGTTAAACAGTCAGATCAGGCTTTCTGCTTCCTGGAATTTTGGTCATGGAAATCGCCAGAATAAACCTGAGACTACCGGCAATGAATCAGAAAGGAACCGCCTATAAAGTTGAATAAACTTATTCCTTAACGAAAAGGCCGCATCCGGGAATCCGGACTATCATAATGCCAAAGTGACTAATGAAAATATCCCTATACTTTAAACTGAGGGATCAGTCCCTTAGCTAATTCCACCATTTGCCTTATTCCTTCTTCCGGAAGCTTACTTTGTTTAAATTCGTTTAAAACATCAGGTAAACGGGTCTCCATCTCATTCAAAAAGGCGGATTCAAATTCTTTCATTTTATTGACCGGAACATCACTGACTAATCCATTCGTCCCTAAATAAATGATGGCCACCTGTTTTTCCACAGGATAAGAGGAAAACTGATGCTGTTTCAATATTTCCACGTTGCGTGCACCTTTGTCAAGCACCAACTTGGTAGCAGCATCCAGGTCGCTTCCGAATTTGGAAAATGCTTCCATTTCCCGATATTGCGCCTGGTCTAACTTTAAAGTACCTGCTACTTTTTTCATGGATTTGATCTGTGCATTACCACCCACCCGGCTCACAGAGATACCTACGTTAATGGCGGGACGAACACCGGCGTTGAACAGGTTCGCTTCCAAGAATATCTGTCCGTCTGTAATGGAGATCACATTGGTAGGAATATAGGCAGATACGTCGCCTGCTTGTGTCTCGATAATGGGCAACGCAGTCAGCGATCCGCCTCCTTTCACTAAATGTTTAATAGATTCGGGGAGGTCATTCATATTACGGGCAATATCATCATCGGTAATGATCTTGGCTGCACGTTCCAACAGGCGGGAATGAAGGTAGAACACATCACCGGGATAAGCTTCACGTCCGGGGGGGCGGCGCAATAACAGGGATACTTCGCGATAAGCTACTGCCTGTTTTGACAAATCGTCATAAATGATCAAAGCCGGCCGTCCGGTATCACGGAAATATTCACCCAGTGCGGCGCCGGCAAAAGGTGCATAGAATTGTTGAGGCGCCGGATCGGAAGCGGATGCAGCTACAATGGTCGTATAAGCCAGCGCCCCATGCTGGTCTAACGTCTTCATCACCTGGGCAATGGTGGAAGCTTTTTGACCCGTAGCCACATAGATGCAATAAACAGGTTTACCTGCATCATAAAATTCTTTTTGATTAATGATCGTATCAATGGCTATAGCCGTCTTACCTGTCTGGCGGTCGCCGATGATCAGTTCACGCTGTCCGCGGCCAATGGGGATCATCGCATCAATAGCTTTAATACCCGTCTGCAACGGTTCTTTTACCGGCTCACGGAAGATCACACCAGGCGCCTTACGCTCCAACGGCATTTCAAAAAGCTCTCCGGATATCGGGCCTTTCCCGTCAATAGGCTCTCCCAGCATATTGATCACACGGCCAACCAGTCCTTCCCCCACCTTAATGGAAGCAATTTGTCCGGTACGGCGTACCTTGTCTCCTTCCCTGATCTCTACTGATTCACCCATGAGCACCACACCCACATTGTCTTCTTCCAGGTTCAACGCAATGGCTTTCACTCCATTCCCAAATTCCACCAGTTCGCCTGAACCTACATTATTTAATCCGTAAATACGGGCAATACCATCCCCCACCTGCAGTACAGTACCTATTTCCTCCAGGTCGGCAGCCGCATTAAAGTTGCTTAATTGCTGACGTAATATCGCTGATATCTCATCGGGTTTTATTTCTACCATAGCTTTAGTTATTGTTTGGTTGTTTGGTCGTTCAATTGTTTGATTGTTTGATTGCTTAATGACTTTTTTAACAAGCTGCATTCAATCAGCTCATCTGATATTTCTTATATACACATTCTCCGAAAATTGTTTCTTCACGTCCTTCAGATCGCGTCGGACGCTCGCATCATATAAAGTATTATTTGTTTCCAGAATAAACCCGCCGATCAAATCCTCATTTACCACCGTTAAAAGCTCAATATGTTCATCGGGGATCTCTGTCTTTATTTTTGCTATAATATCCTCCTTCAGAGCGCCCTCTAAAGGCATAGCGGTGGTAAATCTTACCTGACGAATATTCTTAATGATCCGGTATTGCTGAATGCCGGCATGGGCTATTTCCGGCAAATAATTTTCGCGCCCTTTCCGGATCAATAATTTGCAGAACTTATCAGTCAGCGGTGCTATCTTATCACTGAAAAGAATATGAAAGATTTTTTCTTTCTTATCTGCATTTATCACCGGGCTCTTAATAAAACTTACAAAGGGCCTGCTTTCTCTGCAAGCAGACTCTAGCAATTGGAGATCATTAAAAACAATATCCAACTGACCGGTTTCCTGTGCCAGGTCTATCAGTGATTTAGCATATCGTGAAGCAAGACGTGGATTGGGCATTGTTTTATAAATTCAAAAACATATAATTAATTATTCAAAAAGCTGATTATTCATAATTTGGAAAAGCCTTTGACACTTGAAAAACTTCCATAGCCAGGTTATAGGCAATCTGATAAACTTTCAAACCTTTATATCCTAATTCATTACTCATATCCCAATAACCTTGATTCACTGATCACATAAATCTCCATATTCCTGCTCCTGCCTACTGCCCCTGCTTCCTGCTCCCGCCCTTATCAATTCAACCTGATCTCTTCAGCCAACTGCCTGATATAGTGCTGATGAGCATCTTTATTGGACAATTCTTTACGTAATATCTTTTCGGCTACTTCCAATGCCAGGTTACCCACCTGGTTTTTTACATCGGTCAGGGCAGCCATCTTTTGATTATTAATAGCTACCTGCGCCTCTTCAATGATCTTGCGAGCCTCCACCTTTGCCTGATCCCTGGCTTCCGCTATTATCTGATCCTTGGCTTCTTTAGCTTCTTTCAGGATACGGCTGCGCTCCACTTTTGCCTCAATGAGCATTTGTTCATGCTCTGATTTCATCTGCGACATTTCAGCCTTGATCCTGTCGGCAGATTCGATAGATTCTGCAATGCTCTTCTCACGCGCATCCAACATTTTCAAAATCGGTTTCCATGCAAACTTCGCCAGAATAAGGAATGTCAGCAGAAATACGACGACAGTCCAAAATATCAATCCAAAATCGGGACTAAGCAAATCCATGATTAATTGGTTATTTAGTTATTAATTATTCAGTTACAGGAATATTAATGTTTCCTTAAATTAGCTTTGGGCCTTCAGCTCTCAGCTTAAATGAAAATTACTGCATTCGCCGCCCTGTGCATTGAATGCAGTAATAAGTTGTGAGGCTACTGAACGAACAATGCCAGAATGGCCACCACTACCGCGAACAATGCAACTCCTTCTACAAGCGCTGCCATCACGATCATGTTGGAACGGATCTCTCCTACCACTTCCGGTTGGCGGGCAATGGCATTCATGGCATCTTTACCGATAAGACCAATGCCGATACCTGCGCCAATGGCAGCCAATCCGGCTCCTACGCCGGCGCCCACCTTGGCAATGCCTTCTGCAGCCAAAAATAATACATCCAAACTTGTCATACACTTTTGTTTTTATGATGATTGAATAATTCCGAAATTGAATCGTTTAATGGTTATATGGCTGAATTGCTTGCTTAAGATTTTACAACCTTTTTGCATACTACACTTTTTTCTTTTGTCCTCTGTCTTTTATCCTATAATATCACATTCTCCTCTTCGTGATGATGATGCCGGTGCTCAAAAGCCTGGGCGATAAACAATGCAGACAGGTTGGCAAAAATGAATGCCTGGATTAATCCTACCAGCAGCTCTACAAAGTACATGAAAACCGTAAATAATACGGAAACAATGGAAAAACCCCATCCTGCAGCTACCGCCAAGCCACCAAAAATAAACACCAGTGAAATAATGCTCAGAATGATCATGTGCCCTGCCAGCATATTGGCAAAGAGACGTATCATCAGCGCAAAGGGTTTTGTAAAGATACCTAAAATCTCCACGGGAATTAAAATAGGTTTTACCCATAAAGGAACTCCCGGAGGCCAGAAAATATGTTCCCAATAGGCCCTGTTGGTACTCGTTAATATAAATATGAAAGTGAAAGCTGCCAGCACTCCGGTAAATGCCAGATTCCCTGCCACATTTGCTGACCCGGGTATTAACGCAAGCAATGAATTGATCCAGATAAAGAAAAAGATGGTCAGCAGGAACGGAAGATATTTTTCCGCTTTATTACCGAGATAAGGTCTGGCCACATCATCACGGATAAAAAGTACAAAAGGCTCTACGGCATTCTGAAAACCATGCGGCGCTTTGTGGGGATCACGCGCATACTTGCGGGCAAACCCGTTGAAAATCAGGATCAGCAATATGGCCGACAGCATCATTTGGAGCACATTTCTCGTAAGAGAAAAATCATAGACCGGTTTGTCCAGATTCGGCGAACCGTCCGGATGAACAGCAATAATACGTTGGGGGAAATATTTATTTTCGCCTAAATGGTAATGCTGAATATACTCTTCCGTCATCAGTTGAAAACCGTTATAAGATGTTTCGCCATGATGAAAACGGGAAGATATAAAAAAGGAAAATCCTTGTTTGGGTACATATAAAATAATGGGTAAAGGAAGCTCCACCGGATGTCCCAATATGGTGAAAAAGTGCCATAGATGCGCATCTTTCACTTCTTCGAGGATGACTTTATTGGCATCGAAATGAAAGCCCTTTTTAGCTTCGGGAACGGGTGCGCTTTGACCAACAGAGTCCCGGGAGGCGGACGGTTGAGCAGAAAGTGCGGTAATAAAGCAAAAACTAAGGCAAAAGACCGCCAAAGTCGCTGCTACAGTGTATTTTAAGCGTTTAACAGACATTCCGTTCCGAAATTTGCCGCAAAGATAAATGTGATTTCGCTGCCAAACAAACCCGAAAAAGAAATATTCCCTCATTAGCGCACTTTTAAAAAACATCTAATTAAATGAAGAATTATTAATATTCCGTTAATGATTTCCGCAGGAAAATTCTCAAAGTTCTAATTCTTTCCAAACCTCTTGCTTCCCTGAAAAGGATATTTTATTTTCAACCTGTTAATGCATGAGTGAATTTTCTATTTCCGGCCTGCCGGAAATAAACATAGAATAAACCCTTTATTTTTTATACTCTAAATTCATTATCATGAGAAAATTAAAACCCTGGCTGCTAAAGGCGGCATGGTTACTCCTGACTTTAAGTTGTTCCCGCTATGGGCAAGGTCAGATGAAGATCGGAAATCATCCGTCTCAAATTGACAAAGCTTCCGTCCTCGAATTAGAAAGTGAACGACAGGGTCTGCTTCTAACCCGCATCTCCGATACTTCGGCAATGACTAATCTTAATCCTCCGGATGGTATGATCATTTACAGCACGCAGGACAGTGTGATTTATATCCGGAGCCACGCCGTCTGGAAAAAATTACTTACTTCCTCGGCACTTGCCGGGCAAGGATGGGCGCTCACAGGAAATAATGGAACTGATTCTTCCGCTCATTTTCTCGGAACCAATGATATTATGGGCCTAAGGATCGGGACCAATAATATTCCAGCCATCATTATTTCCCGGGAAGGTATCGTCCATATTATGGACAGCCTGTCGGTTGCAGGGAACACAAACTTTGAAAAACCTGTTAATATGAGAGACGATCTGGGGGTGGAAAAAACATTATTCATCGGCGACAGTGTTACCTTAAATACTGTCAGGGAAGCATTACCTGAAGACAACAGTATTCTGGTAATTAGTACAGACGGCATTATTAGAAAAACCTCTATAGAGTCGCTCATTAATCATTCTCCAACAGCAGGTAATCTAAGCTTTCATCTAAAGATGGATACCGTAGCCCTCTCTCAGGATCAGCACGGGCCATGGATTGACAGCCTCTCACAAAAAATGGATTCCGTCATCATATTGAACATTCCCGATGCGGCCATAGCCGTCAGAGGTTTGGTTTCAGACAGCACTCAAACTTTCGGCGGAATCAAAACTTTCCGTGATTCTTTAGGGGTTGGCCTGAACGGTGTCCCGAACTCCAGCTTTCAGATCAGCGGCAATATGAGTACAGCCACTAAAATCATCAATACCGGTTCCGGTTACGACATGACTGACCCGGCGAATGCAAATATCATATCCCTCATCATAGACGTAACTAATCTTACCGGTGAATTCACCGTTAAATTACCTGTGGCTGCTTCAGACATTAACGGACGAACTTACACCATTGGGAAGACCGGAAAATCTGATCAGGCACAAATTGATGATTACCTGAACATAGTTCTCTCCGGCACTGATACTTTTGAAGATGGAGAAACAGCTTTCAACATTTATAACAATTTTACCAAAGTCACTTTCCTGGCGCAGGACGGCAAATGGCATATCTTACGATGAAGCAGTTATCCGAAATCATCATTATTCCTTTGGTTGCTTTGCTTTTTCAGTTAATCTCATTGCCTTTATATGCACAATTCAAGGTGGGCAATTATCCTTCTAAACAACATAAAGCGGCGGTGCTTGAACTGGAAAGCAGCAACCAGGGATTATTATTGACAAGAGTGGCGGATACCAATCTTATTAATCTGCTCAACCCACCGGATGGGATGATTATTTATTTTACGGATGGGAAAGCTGAATTACCGTTCGGAAGTAATGCAGGAATTTTTGAAAGAAAAAATAATATTTGGAGAAGGCCGGGTATTTCAATTGATTCCGTTGTGGATGCCAGTCGCCAAGGGATTAGATTTCTTTATTCTAATGGAACATATACTCTTCGTATTCCAAATGCGGAGATCGGCTTAAGAGGTTTAGTAAGCACAGGGTCGCAGCAATTCGGAGGGAGAAAAACTTTTGTTGATTCTATTGTATTGCAAAATGTTCATCCCGGCTCAGTCATTTTTGTGAGAGATGCCCCGTCCTCTGTCAATTATGCACTTACCGATAATAATGCTCAATTCTTTTGGGATAATTTCAAGGAAAGATTAGGCGTGGGTACAAATACTCCTTCTGCTCAGTTGGATATAGAAGGAAATTTTAAATTGGGGAAAAATGGTTCTGTTCTTAACACAATTATCAGGGATTCTTTACTAACGCTTGATCCCAGCCCTTTATTAAATAGCGGAGACGGCCATCTGTATTCCTTTCCCATGATAACTGTAAAAGAAGGAGCCAACGTCATGATTTCTCCAAAAGAAAACCTGCCTGCCGGATCCATTATCGCATACAGCTATTCAACTGCAGGCACTGTTCATATCAGAATCGAAAGTCTCAAAGATAATATTACCATACCCGCCAATTTTAAATTTTACGTTACAGTGATCCAATAAAAATATTGAACAAACCCAAAACCCGAAACTCAAAACCCGGAACTTGAAACGAACTCCTACTTTCTCGCCTTCCACGGAATATCTTCTATTCCCAATTGATGAGCGGTAAATCGTGACAGCATAAAAAGATAATCGCTCAGCCGGTTTAAATAAGGTATGATCAAAGGCGCTACAAATTCACCCTGTTCTTCCATGCTCACACACAAGCGTTCAGCGCGCCGGCATACACACCGGGCCACATGACAGACGGAAATGGCTTCATTGCCTCCGGGAAGGATAAAAGCGCGAAGGGGCGACACCTGATTATCTATTTTATCTATTTCCTTTTCCAACAAGGTGATATCTTCCTCCTTCAGATCCGGCAAACGCATTTTTATTTCTTTATGAGGATCACAAGCCAAAGAAGAGCCGATAGTAAATAACCTGTCCTGTATTTCCCGGATAAGCGCAATCACTTCCTTGTCTTTCTGAAAATCTCCTGCCCATCCTATATAAGAATTCAGTTCATCCACCGTCCCATAGGTTTCGATACGCAGACTGCCTTTGGAAACCCGCGTCCCGCCGATTAAAGAAGTTTGTCCTTTATCACCCGTTTTGGTATAAATACGAAAAGCCATAAAACAATTTAACCGTCATTTTATTCTTATCCCACATCCCCTGCTACCCTCACCCTTTCATTGACCCTGTCACTTTCTATAACACCATCCCGTAACCGAACTATCCGACCTGCATGCTCCGCTATATCTTCTTCATGGGTTACCAGCACAACAGTATTGCCGGAAGAATGGATTTTAGCAAACATCTCCATAATTTCTTCGGAGGTTTTAGAATCTAAATTCCCTGTAGGCTCATCGGCTAAAATGATGGCCGGATCATTGATCAACGCCCTGGCAATAGCCACCCGCTGGCATTGCCCGCCCGAAAGTTCATTAGGCTTATGATCCGCTCTATCCTGTAAGCCCACTTTCACCAGCATTTCCATCGCACGTTCCCATCTTTCTTTTTTAGAAACCCCGGCATAAATCAGCGGAATACCTACATTTTCAAGAGCGCTCAATCGCGGCATCAGGTTGAATTGCTGAAAAACAAAACCGATTTCCTTATTCCGAACGTCTGCCAGCTCATTATCTTCCATTTTACTGACATCCTGTCCATTCAGGATATAATTACCTGCGGTAGGAGTATCCAAACATCCTAATATATTCATCAGCGTGGATTTACCGGAGCCTGACGGGCCCATCAGCGCCACATATTCATTGGTATTTATTTCCAGATTAAGTCCTTTCAATACTGGTAATTCATTCCTGCCAAGAAAATAGCTTTTGCGGATATCTTTCAGATAAATAACGGGATCCATAAATGATTTTTAATAAACATTGAACTTCAAAGATAAGATTTCATTCCTATATAGAATGTGCCTGCAAACTAAAAAGACTTTTTTCCTTAAAACACCGTGAATCTTAATAAATTTGCCGCCTATGGAAAAAGAAATTGTAGTCAGCGGCATCAGGCCGACAGGATTTTTACATTTGGGAAATTATTTTGGCGCCATCAGGAACTTTGTAAGAATGCAGGATGATTTTAACTGCTATATTTTCGTGGCGGATCTTCATTCTCTTACCACACATACCGACCCGCATCATCTGAAAGAAAATGCTTTTCGTGTGATTGCTGAGAGCATGGCATCCGGTCTTGATCCGGATAAAGTTGTCTTATATGCTCAAAGCGATGTCCCCGAAACGTCAGAATTGTATTTATTGTTAAATATGCTGGCATACAAAGGCGAACTGGAAAAAGTAGCCACTTTTAAAGAAAAAGCCCGTCAACATCCGGATAATATCAATGCAGGACTATTGACTTATCCTGTCCTGATGGCCGCCGATATCTTATTACACCGCGCAGTAAAAGTCCCTGTGGGAAAGGATCAAAAGCAACATTTAGAAATGACAAGGAATTTTGCCAATCGTTTTAATAACCGATATGGTTATTTATTTCCCGAGCCGGATGCTTTTAACTATGGTGATAGTTTAGTGAAAATAGGAAGCCTGGATGGTGAAGGTAAAATGAGTAAAAGTAAAAACGAAATGTCCACTATTTACTTAGCAGACAGTGATGAAATGATCCGTAAGAAAATCATGAAGGCCAAAACAGACGCAGGACCCGATCAACCGGGCACAGAAAAGCCGGAATATATTCAGAACCTGTTTACCTTAATGGAGTTAGTTTCCTCATCAGATACCTGGCGGCATTTTAATGAAGCGTATGATCATTGCAATATCAGATATGGGGACATGAAGAAACAATTAGCGGAAGACTTGATCCGTTTTATTTCTCCCATTCGTGAAAAGGCATCGGTACTAGAAGCGGATATTCCGCAATTGCAGCGCATTATCAGCAGAGGGGCAGCACAGGCAAGGGAATCCGCACAAAATACGGTGCGATCGGCTAAGAAATTGATGGGGTTGTGTTATTGAAATAATTTCGTATTTTCACCATTAAGATATCCCCTTCAAATCTGAATCATCCATGCCAAAAATAAAAAAGCCTAAGCACATCGCTATTGCCGGCAATATCGGCGCCGGAAAAACAACCCTCACCGAATTATTATGCAAACATTTTAAGTGGATCCCGCAGTATGAAGATGTGGAACATAATCCCTACCTTTTTGATTTTTATGAGGACATGCCCCGATGGTCTTTCAACCTGCAGATCTATTTCCTGCGTACCCGCCTGGAACAACTGCTGGAAATTCAAAACGGGAAAGATACCGTAGTACAAGACCGGACTATCTACGAAGACGCCCGCATTTTCGCTCCCAACCTGCATGACATGGGTCTGATGAGCAAACGTGATTTTGATAATTACTTTACTTTTTTCCAAACATTAAAATCTATGGTAAAGCCTCCGGACCTGATGATCTATTTAAAAGCATCGGTGCCTACTTTAGTAGATAATATTCAGAAACGTGGACGGGAATATGAAGAAAATATAAGACTGGATTATCTGAAGAGATTAAATAATTATTATGACACCTGGATTGATGGGTATGAAGAAGGCCCTTTACTCATTATCAATGCAGATAAAAATCGTTTTGCAGAAAAGGCCGAAGATCTCGGAGATATTATTTCACGTGTAGAAACCCAGTTATACGGGCTTTTTTAATTTTTTTTGGTATATCCGTCAGGTTAATGTATCTTACGCAAAACCTGATGATTGAAATTACTATTCGCATTCGCAACCGCTTTGCTGTGGATTATTTTTTATATCCCTGTCATTGCACAGTCAGCCAAAGACTTTCATGCTTTCGGGTGGAATACTTACGGCCAATTTTCAGGAGAGGCATTTGATGTTTTCAGAAATGAGGCTTCCATAGCCAATACGCCGCATTTCACTGCAGGAATAATCGCGGAAGAAAAATTCATACTTCAGGAAACCGCCTCTTTTGCCTTTACTGCTGCACTTTCCACATCCTCGGGATCTTTCGGAATATCAGGCAGAAGCTTTGGTTTTGAAAGCTTCAGACAAATACAGACGGCGTTTATTTATGGACGCCGGCTGACAGATTGGTTGGACGCCGGTGCGGCATTTAATTATCTGCATTCCAGCGTACCCGGTTACGGGAATGCACATGCGGTGACATTTGGAATAGGAACCATCATTCACTGGAATAGACAATGGCATACCGGACTTCAGGCTTTCAATCCCGCAAATGTCAAATTTTCCGGTCTTGGAGATGATGTAATTCCGTCTGTCTATCGTTTCGGGGTCGGATATCAGCCTTCAGACATATTTTTACTTTCTGCTGAAATATCTAAAACCGGTGAATTTCCTGTGGAAGGAACTGCAGCTTTTCACTATCATATTGTCCAAAGTTTAAGTATTACAGTCGGGGCAGGGACAGGAGAAAATAATCTGTTCCTTGGATTTACTATATATTTAAAACAAGTCCGGATCCTTGCAGCAGCCTCTCATCATTCAAGGTTAGGACTTACTCCGGCCACTGGCTTTATTTTCCAAAATAAATAAGTCATGCTAAAAAAAAGTTTGAAATACTTTTCCTGTATCCTGTTCATTACCCTCTCATTTTCTGCCGAAGCACAACAACAGGATGAACAGATTCAGGCAGCATTGGAGGACCTAACAGCAGAGAATGAGCAGGAAACCGAAGATGATGAATTCTGGCAACAATTGGAATATTATCAAAAACATCCGATCAACTTAAACAAAGCATCGTATGAAGATCTAACCTTATTCACATTCCTGAATCCTTTACAAATTGAGTCATTACTGCAGTACAGAAAGTGGTTAGGGAATTTAATCAGTATATACGAATTGCAGGCAGTTCCGGGGTTTGACGTAGGAATCATCAGAAGAATGTTGCCCTATATTTATGTCAGTGATGATCCTTTTGAGAAGAATTACCGCCTCAAAGATTATTTTCAAGGAGGAGACTGGGAAATTCTTTTCAGGTATAAAAGGGATATCGAAAAGAAAAAGGGGTTCAACCAAAAAGATTCTCTGGGCAGAACGCATTATTTAGGTGATCCGAACGGTTATTTTGTCAGGATGCGTTATCGTTTTGCTTCCAATTTCAGTATGGGGATAACGGCAGAAAGGGATGCCGGCGAACCGTTTACAGGTTATGGTCAGAAAGGATTTGATTTTTACAGTATGCATTTCTATCTGAAAGATCATAAAAGTATCCGAGCCTTAGCCATCGGAGATTTCAGGATTAATTTCGGCCAGGGTTTGATCAATAAACAGGGGTTAACTTTCGGAAAAAGCAGCATGGTCATGAATATTGACCATTCCGCACCGGTGGTGCTGCCCCATACTTCAGCGATGGAATACGGCTTCTATCGGGGCATGGCCATTTCTTCCGGAAAGAAAAACATAAATGCCACATTCTTCATTTCTGATAAAAACGAAGATGCCAGCCTGAAAGCTTTAGACACTTCTCTTAATTTTTTCAATGCTTTTCAAGCTTCAGGTTATCACCGTTCAGATGGCGAATTAAAAAATAAGGGATCTGTCAATTTATTCAGCTCGGGAGGCAGTCTGCAATATCATTTCAATAAAGGACATATTGCTTTGAATGCAGTATATCATCATTTTTCTGATTCCATGAAACGATCCCTCCCCCTATATGCTCTTTATAATATGGAAGGAAAAGATATGCTGAATATCAGCATGGATTATGGCTTATTTCTTCGTCAGCTTTATTTCTTCGGGGAAACAGCCATTAACAGGATCGGCGCTATCGCTACGGTGAACGGCATCATCATGAGCGTAGATCCCCGGGTGGATATTTCATTACTCTACAGGAATTATTCAAAAGTATACACTTCGCTTTATACAAATGCATTCGGAGAAAGTACTCGTCCTCAGAATGAAAACGGGTTTTATGCCGGCATCTCATTCAGACCCAAAAACAGATGGCAGGTGGATGCTTATGCAGATGTTTTTCGTTTCCCATGGCTCAGATACCGCTTGGATGAACCATCGGAAGGAAAAGATTATTTTATACAAACCGTATTCACTCCATCCAAAAAATTGACCGCTTACCTGCGTTTCCGCGATAAACAGAAATCCCTGAATCAGTTGAAAGGTGAACCTATGGCTAATATTATTCCTACACACAAACAAAGTATCCGTTTCCAGTCCGATTGGAAATATTCTCCACATATTAATTTCAGGAACGTGGCAGAATTAGCCTCCTTTCACGGAGGAAATAATCCCATAAGTTATGGGTATTTTCTCGCACAGGATCTGATCTGGAAGACCAACAGGATGTTCAGCGGTAATTTCAGAATGGCATGGTTTAAAACAGACGATTATGATTCCCGTATCTATTCATTTGAGAATGATGTACGTTACGCCTATTCCATTCCATTCTTTTATGGGAAGGGATTCCGGAGTTATGCCAATCTTAGAATAAATCTTGCAAAAAAGCTAAGTTTCTGGACTAAACTTTCCCGTACATGGTATCTCAATCAGCAAACCATCGGCAGCGGATGGGATGAAATTCAGGGAAATAAGCGAACGAATGTTACGCTGGAAATGATTTATGGTTTTAGATAAATAGTACAATTGTTCGATTGTTCGATTGCTGTATTGTTTGATTGCTATATTGTGTAATTTTCATCATTCCGTGTTCATTGGTACTTGTTGATTATTCATTATTCTTCTGTTCCTTACCTTTGCCGGATGAAAGTTCCGTGATGAAAAGATTATTCTTCAGTATTTTAATTCTAAGCGTGATGTCAACAACTGTATCTTCGTGTGGACAAGAAAAAGATAAACAGGATTCAATAAACAAATATCCTTATACCAATGAGCTCATTCATTCATCCAGTCCCTATCTGTTAGAGCATGCACATAATCCTGTAAACTGGTATCCCTGGGGAAGAGAGGCGTTGGACAAAGCAAAAAAAGAAAATAAGCTGTTGATTATCAGTATTGGCTATTCCGCTTGTCACTGGTGTCATGTCATGGAGAAACAATCGTATTCGGATACTACTGTGGCCAATTACATGAATGCTCATTTTGTAGCCATCAAAGTGGACAGAGAAGAACGTCCGGATATAGATCAGATCTACATGAATGCATGCCAGCTAATCAGCGGAAGCGGGGGCTGGCCGCTGAATGCCTTTGCTCTACCGGATGGGAAGCCCTTTTACGCAGTCACCTATTTGCCTAAGGAGCAATGGCTTGACCTGTTGCACCAAATAGTAAAAGTTTATACAGGAGAACCGGAAAAAGTAAAGGAGCAGGCCGAAGCATTAACAAAAGGAATTCAGGGACAGTCGTTAGTGAAACAACCGGTAGATGCTGCCACCGGAAAATTACAAAAAGTATATACCGGATTATTTGACAGCGTGAGATCTTCCATTGATTTCACTCACGGCGGATTTGGCAGAGCGCCCAAGTTCCCCATGCCCGATGCATGGGAATTACTGCTGCAATATTATCATTTAAAAGGCAACGAAGAAGCCTTAAACGCAGTGACCACTACGCTGAATAACATGGCTTGGGGCGGTATTTATGATCAGTTAGGGGGGGGCTTTGCCCGCTATTCTACTGATCAAACCTGGCATGTGCCTCATTTTGAAAAAATGCTGTATGATAATGCCCAACTCGTCAGCCTGTATTCACAAACGTACAAGGTTACTCATAATCCTTTATATGCCGCAGTTATCAGGCAAACTTTAGCATTTATACAACGGGAGATGACAAGCCCTCAGGGTGCATTTTATTCTTCCATCAATGCAGACAGCGAAGGTGAAGAAGGAAAATTTTATGTGTGGACAAAGCATGAGACAGATAGTTTATTGAAAGGGGAAGCAGCAGATATAGCAGAGGCTTATTACCATATCACTGCAAACGGTAATTGGGAGAAGGGAAATAATATTTTATACCGCAGTGAAGAAGACGCAGCTTTTGCCAAAGCACATCATTTGTCAGAAAAAGACCTGCATGAAATACTGCAAAAGGCTGATAAGATCCTTCTTGATGCAAGAAGTCACAGAGTCTGTCCCTCCGTTGACGATAAAGCGCTTACCTCATGGAATGCATTAATGATATCCGGATATTTGGACGCTTACCACGCCTTAGGGGATAAAGATTATTTAAACGCAGCATTGAAATGCGCCGGGTTTATCGAAAAAGACATGATGCAAAAAGACGGCGGCCTATGGCGTAATTATTTGAATCATAAACCGGATATCACAGGCATGTTGGATGATTATGCTTTTTTTGCCCATGCCTGTATCCATTTATATCAAACTACTTTTGATATTCATTGGTTAAATTTAGCTAAAGTATTATCCGCTTATACATTAAAGCATTTTTATGATCCGCAAAGCGGGTTATTTTATTATACTTCTGATAATGCATCCCATTTGATTGCCAGAAACCAGGAAATAGAAGACAATGTATTGCCATCTTCCAATTCTGTCATGGCAAATGTATTATACAGATTAGGTATTTATTTTGATGATACATCCTATATAGATATCTCTCAAGAAATGCTCAGCCAGGTGATGAAAGCTATTCCGTCTGGTGTGCCTTACTTCTCAAACTGGGCAAAGCTTCTGGGTATCATGCAGAAAGGGCCTTATGAAGTGGCCATCATGGGTCGCCATGCAGTAGAAAAGGATCATGCTATACAGCAATATTACTTACCCGATGCCCTATTGATGGGAGGAGATACTGAAAATCTCCCTTTACTCCGGGATAAATCAGTAAAAGGACAAACGATTATTTACGTTTGTGAAAACAAAGTTTGTAAATTGCCGGTGACGGAAGTGAAAGACGCATTGATACAGATGAAACGGTAACATTGTTTCTGGTTTAGTGTTTAGGGTTTCGGGTTCAGTGTTTCGGGTTTGATTTATTGGAATTTATTTGTAGTTGAGAATTTATGATTTAAAGTTCCCGGCATATTCCATCCATCCCAATTTTAAAAATGCATAAAATAAACACGTAGCATGCAGCGCTTGTCTGATTTTATTTTCCCGTAAAAGGTTGATCACTTCTTCAGGCCTCATTTCTATAATCTCTATTTCCTCGTTAGGATCAAGATGTTGTTCTGCCACCTTTCGCCCTCCTTTTGCAAGGAACATAAAAGTAAGATTATTATTAGTGGACGGATTGGGAGAAATATCTCCGATCCTCTCCATATTTTCAAAAGCAAATCCCGTTTCTTCCAATAATTCCCTCTTCATGGCAAATTCAGGATCCACATCCGTAGGGTCCATGCTGCCGCCGGGAATCTCAAGAATTGTTTCTCCCAAAGCATGCCTGTACTGGCGCACCATCAGGATTTTTCCCGGTTCTGTTAAAGCTACCGCATTGACCCAATTGGGAAATTCAAGGATATAATAAGGATCTACAACTCTTCCTGATGGCATACGGCAACGGTCTCTTCTGGCGGTAAACCAATCATCCTTATAGATATATTTGGAGGACAGTGTTTCCCATTTCAAATTATCGGTCATGAGTGAATTAATTTTTATCCTAAAATTGCTCCCTTGCATGCATAATATGAGCAAGATGATGCCTGCAATGCCAATCATATTGCGCCAGCATTTCCCACAGCGAAACTTCCTTTTGTTGATCCGGATGAAATAATTTTCTGTCATAATCCGCATCAGACATTTGGTCCAGGAGACTGACCCATCTGGTATGAAGCGCGTACAAAAGTGTAATGGAAATATTTACCGGATTGGTTTTCACATCCGGGAGTAACGCCCATAATGATTGCTCATAGGTTTTTATCACCGGGATGTCTTCTGTCAAAGCTAATTTAAACCGTACATAAGCATTAATATGACTGTCTGCAATATGATGAATAAGCTGATGAACAGTCCATCCGCCAGGACGATAGGACGTATTCAAAAAGTTTTCATCCATATTCTCAATAGCTGATTCAATGTTCCTGGGGAGATAGCGAATACTGTCAATAGCATTTGCTTTCCAGGTTTTGTCATATTTCACAGGAGGAACAAACCTTCCTACCGGGTATCGCAGCGTTTCCATTTGTTCCTCTGACATAGATTGTTCATCCATCTGTTTAATAGTTGATTTTATTTTCTTTTTTTCCCCACTCTCTGAAAGCTTCCAAAGCCTCTTTGTGACTCAATTGATACATCGGTATCCTGCGTTTGGAGACAGGCAAAGAGATTTCCGTATAAATAACTGAATCATCGAAACCTGCATCAGCAGCATCTTTCCGAGTATTAGCATAATATACTTTATCAGGTCTTGCCCAATAAATAGCGCCAAGGCACATAGGGCAAGGTTCACAGGAAGTATACATTTCACATCCTTCCAATTGAAAACTGTTCAGGTTTTTACAAGCTTCTCTGATAGCCATTATCTCAGCGTGTGCAGTAGGATCATTGGTCGCCAACACATTATTATATCCTTTTCCGATAATTTCATCATCCTTTACGACAATAGCGCCAAATGGTCCTCCCCTTCCTTCCTCCATCCCCTTTTTTGAAAGATCAATGGCAATTTGCATAAAATCCGATTCGCGTTTTCCCATTTTCCGTTTCAATTTATCAAGTGAAGATAAAGTATATCTTTGTATCAGTGGTATTAAATTTTATAAAAATAAGACTCATTCAGCTTAGAAGAGAAGTCACTTCATTAGGATGGTGGCGTAGCGTCCTGATATTTTTACTCTTTTTGTGCGGCGGTTGGTTTATGTATAAGCAAATGAACATTTCCCCCGGCTGTTATTACATGACCGGGCTGATCGCACTGAGCACGGCGCTTATTCACATTTACAGAAAGGATAAGAGATTCCTGTTAACAACAGGTATTAAAGTAACTAAAACTCACTTTGCAGAATATACGTTTTTCAGCATTCCATTCCTTGTCTTAATGGCATTTTCCATACACTGGTATTGCCTTTTTATTTTACTCGCTTTCTATTTAATGATATCATCTGTCAATTATACTTACAGACAAAAAACCAGGAATAGATATACTTTGCCATTTCTTCCCGAAAAGAATTTTGAATGGATATCCGGAATGAGGAAAAATTTATTGCCTTTATCCAGCCTGTATCTGCTGGCATTGGTTTTATTAAAATATCCTTATGCAAGCTTATTAGTCTTATGGATCATGTTGGCCATCATAGCATCTTTTTATCAGGAATGTGAACCATCTGAAGTAATTAACCTGCCGGAGCTTCCTCCACCACTATTCATTCTTCAAAAATTGAAATTACACTTGGTAACCTACCTTCTTTTCAGCATACCCATCCTATCAGGATATTCCATTTTTCATATACACACTGCCTGGGAAGCCTGTATAATATTTATACTTTCATTGATTAATTTATCCTTATTTATCTTGTCAAAATATGCACTTTATGAACCATCGCAAAACTTGTCTGCCAATAATCTTTTAGTAACAATTATTCATTTATGCATGCTTGTGCCGGTGATAGGACAATTTTTATTTCCTGTACCTTTATTAATGAGTGTGCTGGCTTACCGTAGATCCCTTAACAACTTAAAGCCATATTTAGATGCTTACAGTTAATAGCCTGACTGTATCTTATGGTAAAACCACTGTTCTTGACAATCTGAACCTGGAGGCGGAGGAAGGTATGATTCACGGATTGGCCGGCATTAATGGTTCGGGAAAAACCACCTTGTTCCATACAATATATGGGTTTATAAAACCGGACACCGGCAGCATACAATTGAACGGTCAACCATTATCCAGAAAGAAAATTGCCTTGCTTGAAACTCAGCATTATTTTTACAGCAACATAAAAGGAAAAGAATATCTCAATTTATTCCCCGATCCGGGAGGCACTTTTTCTATAGAACCATGGCAGGAATTATTCAGACTTCCTTTAGATGATCTTATTGAGGACTATTCTACGGGAATGAAAAAGAAACTGGCGCTCACAGGTATCCTTAAATTGGATAAACCCATTCTGTTATTGGACGAGCCTTTTAATGGCATTGATATGGAAGCAGTCAGAATCATTCAATTGCTATTGGTTCGCTTAAAGGAGAAAGGGAAAACAATCATCATTACTTCTCACATCCTGGAAACACTTACTTCTATATGTGATCATATCCACATACTCGAAAATAAAAATATTACGAGAAATTACAGAAAAAGTGATTTTGAAAAAATAAGCCAGTATTTATTCGGAGAAATGGAAGAGCAGCTCAGGAATAAGATCAACCTTGGATTATAACGATATACCACGGCACTATAACCCCTCACAAGTGAAATGCAATCCTTATCGGACTAAAAAGGCTTCCTGTCATTGTTTAACCGCTTCAGCGACGGGGAAGTTGCCGATAAATTTTCCTATTACAGGCAGTTTTGCAAACTCTTTCTTATCTTTTAAGAGTGTGAAAATGAAAAATACAAGAAATAAGACCAGACCCGACAAAACTGATATATAAATATTTGGGAAATGATCCATGACCCATTGATGAAAAGCGCAAAAAACGGCTGCTATCAAAATATATCCGCCTAATTTTCTCCATTCATAAGGCACGGGATACACTTTTTGCCCCCATATAAAAGAGACTATCATCATTACAAAATAGCAGATAAAAGTCGCCCACGCCGATCCCACATAGCTGTATTTTGGTATCCACCAGAAATTCAAAGCCAATGTAACAATAGCTCCAATAATAGTAACTGTTGCCCCTGCCAGGGTTTTATTGGTCAGTTTATACCAGACAGAGAGATTGTAATACACGCCAAGGCAAACATATCCTAAAGCTAATTGCGGGATCACATTGAACCCGCCGGCGTATTCGGGATGTCTTCGTAGGTCCACTAGTCCGATCGCTTTCCACACATCCCGAAACAGCACAATGCCAAGGAAAGTCCAGCAGGTACCAATTACAAAAAACTTCATCACACGGGCATAAGTCTCCCTGGCGTTTTCTTTATCCATTTCATTAAAGAAGAAAGGCTC
>SCQT01000266.1 GCA_004322015.1 Chitinophagaceae bacterium | reverse complement strand
GCAAAAATGTCCCGGAGGGACATATCATTGGTAGCAGCAATGGCGATAGATTATTCGCGTGAGCAAAAATGTCCCGGAGGGACATATCATTGGTAGCAGCAATGGCGATAGATTATTCGCATGAGCAAAAATGTCCCGGAGGGACATATCGTGTATGGAATAAAAAATATTTAAAAAAATATCTTTCCTGAATAGGGGATACCTTTCATTTCTGACACATACCTAATAAAAGGACAATAATTCTTTATAGCGTGGACAAGAAATTAATTACTGACATTATCAGGAAGTTTTTGAACGGCAATTGCAGCGATGAGGAATTCGCCTATTTGTTGTATTGGTATGAGTCGTTTGATGAAAATATGCCTTTGCAACTGACAGAGGAGGAAAGGGAATTATTAAGAACTAATATATTGCGCCGCATCAAAAAAAATATTCAGGAGTTAGAACCTGTGGAGATTGAGACGGGATATGTAAAAATGAGGAGAAGAAAGGATGTATGGCGCAGGGGTTGGAAATATGCAGCGGCGGCGGTAGTGATAGGGATTATTTACTGGTTTGGCTTTTCCGGCCCTAGACATAAACCGGATAACTCCCTGTTGACAAAGATGCAAGTTCAAAACGAGGCAGGACAAGTGGCTTTAATGAATCGTTCCAATCAGGTAAGGTTGGTTATTTTACCGGACAGCAGCAGAGTTTGGTTGAATCCCGGCAGCAGCATCCGTTATACGGACAAGTTCACTCCATCTGAAAGAAAAGTGCAGTTGACAGGCGAGGCTTTCTTTGACATCAGGCATGATGCAGCACGCCCATTTGTGGCTATTAGTCAAAATATAGTGACCACCGTATTGGGTACCAGTTTTCTCATAAGAACGGGTGCCGACGGAACGGGTGAGGTGTTGGTGCTAACCGGAAAAGTGGCTGTAGAGAGACGCAATCATCAAAGAGACAAAATCATTTTGACGGCGAGGCAATCAGCGGTATTGAATAAGGAAAATAAGTTTATAAAAGAAGCGGATGTGAATAATGTGACGATGCAAAAATGGCAGCAAGTCAATTTATCATTTGATAATGTACCGTTTGCAGAGGTAATTCAAACATTGGATAAAAGGTTTGGTGTGCAGTTGTATTGCCTCGATGATAAAATATATCAATATAGGCTGAATGCTGATTTTAATAATCAAAACTTAGCGGATATTTTAGAGATGCTGAAGATGTCATTGAACATTAATTATAAGATGATCAATGACAGCACGATCAGCTTTTATGAAAAAATGAACCTTAAAAAATGATGCGTATGATAACATAAAAAAATACAAAAAAACGGAGGTGCGCTAACACCTCCGTCTCAGAAGTTGCCCTCTGCATCTTGAAGGATTAAAAGGGCGTAAATTTTATTTAGTTAAGACTAAACACTCAAAATTATGAATTTATTTTATGATGTAGAAAGAAAAAAGTGGCTGAAGATTATGCGAATTTCCTGTACACAGCTCTTGCTAGCTCTTCTTTTTGCAAGCATGGCCTATGCCAGAGACAGCAATGCACAGGTGAATCTTAATCAAAAGATTGATCTTAATATTCACAATGAGCATATTGCGAAAATCCTGAAGAGGATAGAAAAAATAACCAATACCAAATTTGTTTACAGTCTGAATGTGGTGGACGTTTCAAAAAAAGCTACTATTGCGGCAGATAACGAAACCCTGGGTCATGTGCTTGATGAAGTGCTGCTTAAAAATGGCATTGGATATGATGTGATTAATAACAGGATTGTGCTAATGCCGTTGAAGGGGGAAATAACTTATGTGGAAAAAATTCCGGTTATTCCGATTCATGGGTTTCCTAGTGAAGTCGAAGTGATGGTGCATGGTAAGGTAACAGACGATAAAGGGAATCCGTTAGTAGGGGTGACCGTGCAGGTAAAGAATACGAATATTGGCACCGTTACAAATGTTAAAGGTGAATATATTATTCATCCTATGGCTGGAAATGACACCCTGGTATTTTCATTTATCGGATTCGACAGCAGAGAAATTGATGTTAATGGAAGAAGTATTATTAATGTGAGTCTCCAGATTTCTTCCAGTAAATTAAATGAATTGGTTGTAGTAGGGTATGGGTCGCAAAAAAGGAGCGATATGACTGGTTCAATAAGCAGTATTAACGGTGCTAATGTAACTCATTTACCCACTCAAAGAGTTGACCAAGCATTACAAGGGCAAGCTGCCGGAGTTGTAGTCCAAAATACTGATGGTGCACCAGGAGGTAATACCCAAATTCGTATTAGGGGCATCAATTCAATAAACGGTGGAAACGGGGCCCTTATCGTAATTGATGGATTGCAGGGCGGTGATCTGAGTTCTTTGAATCCGAATGATATCGCCTCTATTGAAGTACTAAAGGATGCATCAGCGACAGCCATTTATGGTTCTCAGGGTGCCAATGGAGTAATTCTAGTAACGACTAAAAAAGGTAGATTTGGGAAACCGGAGGTTACTTATTCTTATAATATTGGCATCTCAGACTTAGCTAGGAAATTGCCAATGTTAAGTGCCGCACAATACGCCGAAAATGTTAATTTAGTGACTTTGTCAAGAAATGGTAATGGTCTTCATCCGCAGCCGATCTTTACGGAGTCCCAGATACAAGCTTTTCAAAAAAATGGCGGGACCGATTGGCAAAATGTCATTTATCGTACTGCTCTGACACAAAATCATCAATTATCTATTAATGGAGGATCAGCTGGGCTAAACTATAGGATTTCAGGTGGTTATTTAAATCAACAAGGAATACTTCTTAACTCGGCGTTTAAGCGCTTTTCTGTAATGGCGGGTTTAAATGCTAATTTTACATCTTGGGCAAGAGCAGGCTTTGTATGGAATGGGACGAGAAGCGATGCGAATTCGGCACTATTTGGTAGCAGTACCGACTGGCCTAACAATCCGGTAGGAGATGCTCTACAATTTGCCCCTACCATTCCTATTTATGATTCCAATGGGAATTTTAGTGTTGCCTCATCTCGCTACGGTAACCCTACCGTTTGGAACCCATTGGCAAGTGCTATTGAGCCCTTGTTTAATCAGACTATTATTACAAATAACCTGAATGCATTCTTAGAATTTACTCTAGCTAAAGGTTTGACGTTAAGGATTATGGGCGGGGCGATCCTAACAAGTAGTAAGTTATCCCAATTTCTAAACGCCAAGACATTTATAGGCTTACAAAATGGAGGTTTAGCCACAGTCTCAAACGATGGAAACGAATATTACCAAAATTCAAATATCTTAACTTTTGATAGGAGGTTCGGAGATCACCATTTAGTTTTCACAGGACTGGAGGAGCAGAAGTTTACTACTGATTATCTATCATTAATAAATGCAAGTCAGTTCCTAAATCAGATGACAAGTGTTTATGATTTGGGGGGGGCAAATATCAAGAATTTAAGCTCTGCCTTAACAAAGAGGGCCATTGAATCATATATGGGGCGATTGAATTATTCATTTAAGGATAAGTATATAGCTACGGCTACCCTACGCGCTGATGGATCCTCCGTCTTTGGCGCCAATAACAAATGGGGATTTTTCCCTTCGGGTGCTTTGGCATGGAATGCCTTTAGAGAAAGTTTTATCAGAGACCTCAATCTTTTTTCGAATTTAAAGGTTCGGGGAAGTTGGGGTATTACTGGAAACCAGGCTATAAACCCTTATGAAACATTATCTCAGGTTATTTCCGGGAATAATTACCCTTATGATGGAACAAACGTTGCTAATATAGGTTATCGTATTTCATCTGCAGCAAATCCGAATCTGAAATGGGAAAGCACACGTCAGATTGATATTGGGTTGGATGCAGGCTTCTTTAATGATAGATTGACTTTTACAGCTGATTATTATACTGAAGTCACCAAAGACCTTTTAATGCCTGTTGATCTCCCCACATATACTGGGTTATCATCCATGATAGCCAACGCAGGCTCTTTAGCTAATAAGGGGCTGGAATTTACAATCGCCGGTGATTTGGTTAACCATAAGAATTTCATTTGGCATGGTCAGTTTAATATTTCTGGTAACCGTGCAAGGGTTTTAAGTTTAGCAAAAGGGGTCAAAATGCTTGGATTTAAAACCGGTGGTTCCGGTCATGGGGTAAATAAGGCCTTTATGTATCTTGTGCCGGGGCAACCCTATGGACAAATGTATGGCTGGAAATATTTGGGGATTTGGAAAACTAATCAGGTGAAGGACGCAGCGTCATACGGTCAACTTCCCGGTCAGCCGCATTATTGGGATAAGAATAACGACGGTCAAATTGATATTAAAGACACTACTGTCATAGGGAATTCTCAGCCTAAATTTATTTTCGGATGGACAAATCAATTGACTTATAAAAATTTTAGCCTTTATGTTTTGTTCCAGGGAGTTTATGGGAACGATATTTTTAATCTAACTAAGGTTCGGTTAGATGGAGCAGAGGGGACTGGAGCAGCTCTATTACACAGATGGACGCCTCAAAATCAAAATTCTAATATCCCAGGTATAATTGATGAATCTACTATAGAAGCCGCTGGTTTGGTTAATAAAATTGCTTTTCCGCCAAGTTCTTCAAATCAAAACTCATTTTTTGTTGAGAGTGGCTCTTATCTGAGACTTAAGAATATTACCTTATCGTATAGGTTTCCATCGCAATTATTTAATGACAAATTGAAGAATTTGAGCTTATCAATTAGTGCCACGAATTTGTTGACTATTACAAAATATTCGGGGTATGATCCTGAGGTGAGCTCATATACTGCAAACGATGCTGAACTCGGATCTGATTTTTACAACTATCCACCTGCAAGGACATTTACTTTTGGTTTAAATGTATCATTTTAAAAATATTAAAAATGAAAAGGAATAAGTTATTGGTGAATTCAGTCTTAATAGGCTTTATTACCCTTTTAGTCTTGGCTTTAGGCTCATGCCAGAAATTGTTAGTGGAGCATCCTAAAAGTTTTGCTACACCAACTAATTTTTATTCTACACCTTCACAAGTGCTTTCAGCCTTTTCCGGAGCTATGTACTCTTTATGGAATCCATGGGATGCATACGCATATGGTTTTGCTCCCTTTGCTAATGATTTCCAGGTAAATGGAGGAAACTTAATTATGACTAAAGATTGGGGAAGCAACTTGTGGGCAGCGAATTACAATGCAATTATGGATGTAAATGCCGCTATAGGAGCCATGGAGAAGAAAAGCTTGGGAAATATTGATTCTAGTACATATAACCAACTAATGGCTCAGGCGAAATTTTTGAGGGGATACAATTATTTTATGTTGGTAAGAATGTTTGGAGGGGTGCCACTAGTAACCGAAAATACTCCCGATCTTTACCAATCCAAGCTTCCAAGGTCATCCATAGCAGATGTTTATAAGTTTATAATAAGTGATTTCGAGTATGCCATTGTGCATCTACCTGCACAATGGCCAGCAAGTGAGCAAGGGAGGCCAACGGCCGATGCAGCTAAAGGATTATTGGCTAAGGTCTTCCTTACTATGGCGACGAATCCATTAAATGAGACTCAATATTACCAAAATGCTGCTACCCTCGCTAAACAAGTGATGAATGATGGAAATTATCATCTGGTAGATAGCGTTGATCAGGTATTTTCCTATGCCGTTCAGTATGGTCCCGAAATGATGTGGAGTTTTAACTCAAATTATGCTGCTCCCACGACAGACCCTCACATATGGTCAGACATGGATGGTTGGGGTGATTTTTCTGCAGACCCGATTTGGGCCGGAAAATATCCAGATCAGCCGCGGAAGTATGCTTATTTACAAATAACCTCAAAGGAAGGGAAAAACTATTTGCAGGCAGGATTAAACCCTGGCGTTCAAAAATATTTGTACATGTCCACTTCCGATTTTAATTCGGGTATTTCAACTATAAATATTCCTATTATTCGTTATGCTGATATTTTGTTAATCTACGCGGAGGCTGAAAACATGGTAAACGGCGGGCCTGATCAATCTGCGGTAGATGCAATAAATCAGGTAATTAATCGAGCTAATGGATATGTTCCCAATTCTCAAGATCCTTTGGCGACTGTAAATATGTCAAAAGAAGATTTTGATAATAAAGTTATTCAGGAGAGAAACTGGGAGCTATGCTTTGAATATGATCGTTGGTTTGACATAATTAGGAAGCGTATTCTTCAAGAGGTTGCTGACCCAAGTGTCGTACAAAACTTTAATCCGAGAGATTATTTGTTTCCGATCCCCGAGCAGGATATCCAGAATGATCCTAACTTAACCCAAAACCCGGGTTACTGATGAGAACTTCTGTCGAAGATTTGGCCCTCTTGTGTTCTTTAGCTATCACATTTAAATTATTTTTTCCACTATAGAGATGCGAATTTGTCAGTTTTTATCTTATCTGATACCTAAGGAGAGACTTCGGAAGAAATTAGCTTTTTTACTTATTTTCTTATTGATGGGTTACATAATGCCCGCACAGAAGATTATAAGAGTATACCCAAAAGTCATAGATAGTATTTTACTAAACCCAGGAATTGGATTTATGACATTTCAACGATTTAATGGCGATACATTGAATCAAGTTGGATGGACAGAGGGTTTCCCTATTAGTTATCAGAAGTTTAATGGGAGTTTGAAAAACAAAGATTATCCTGAGACTACAATTGCTTATTTTAGAATCTATTGGCAGTATTTGGAACCGGAGCCTGGAAAATACAATTGGAGATTAATTGATAAAGCATTGAAAACGGCCTATGAAAGGCACCAATCACTAATGCTTCGTGTTGCGCCTTATGGTTATCCATTAAATAAAAAGGATGATGTTCCTGCCTGGTACCGTTCAATGGTTGGCAACGAAGAAAACAATTTGTTGAGGCGATGGCGGGTAGATCCTGAGAAGCCTCTGTACCTGAAATACTTTGGTGGGCTAATATCTGCTATGGGTAAACGATATGATGGAAATCCGCATCTTTTGGCCGTAGATCTTTCCATTGTGGGCTATTGGGGAGAAGGCGAAGGCTCGGCGGATCTTAAAAAGGGAACCAGAGAAGCTTTAGTTGATGCATATACTGATAATTTCAAAAAGACACCACTCATTATGCAATTAACCGACAGAAGAACTAATCAATATGCATTGTCACAGGCAAATGTGGGTTGGAGAGGAGATTGTTTGGGCAATATGGGCGGTAAATCTTCCTTAACATCAAGCAGCTCGTCAGAGATGTTGGATGAGTACCCGGAGGACATCGTGGAATATGGAATGCAAGATGCCTGGAAGAAAGTGCCTGTTAGCATGGAAGTTTGTGGTACTATGCAATTATGGAAGAAACATGGGGTGGACATTCAGTATGTTATCAATCAGTCTCTTAAATGGCATATCTCTTCTTTTAATGCCAAGTCTTCACCAGTGCCAAAAGAATGGCAACCAGTGGTAAACCAGTGGTTAAAGAAAATGGGATACCGGTTTGCACTCCGTAGATTTACTTACCCTGATTCTATTGAATCGAATTCCATGCTACACTTTACTTCATGGTGGGAAAACCAAGGTGTTGCACCATGCTATAATAAGAACTTTCGTTTAGCGATCAGGCTTGAAACTAAAAGTAAATCTATAACTGTTATTACAAATGCTGATATTACTCAATGGCTCCCTGGCGATTATGTCTATAATGATGCGGTGTATGTTCCTTTTAATATGCCTGCAGGCGAATATGAATTACAAATAGGGATTGTGGATCGTGAGACGCATAAACCTGTAATAAATATAGCCATTGAAGGGAGAGATGCTCAGGGATGGTATAGCTTAGGTAAAATACATGTTGATTGAATTATAGAGTGGTAATATGGAAGTTTTACGAAGGGACGAATCGCCATGGTTATAAATCTGGTAGTCAATGAGTTCATTGAATTTGCACTCGATCCCGTGAAAATCTGGATGATATTTTCGAGGATTTAATAAATAATTATTGTTTACATTCAAATAAAAAGGTACTTATTATGAAAATAAATTTGAATTTATTTAAGCTGCTTAATAATGTTTGCATTCATTTGCTGTTATTAGGTCTGTTACTTTTCCCTATCAGGTCATTTTCGCAAACTCGTGCAGTAAGTATATGGGCAGCACCGTCTGAACAAAAGATTCGGCCGAATGATACGGTTGAAAAAAATAATTTGATATGGATGGAATCCCGTAAGGAAATAAATATTTTTGGAGGAAGCAATGAACATATAGCTTTTCAGATAGTAATCACTACTCCTGTTCCTGAGGGTCGTAAGCCCAAAGCACCAGGAGGCTTTTTTATGACAGTATCTGACCTGACTTCAAGCCAGGGCAAGATAATACCTAAGGAGCGGATTAAACTTTTTCTTGAGCATTATATATTGCTTTATGGGAAATCCAGTATTGTCGGCTCTACGGGGCTTTGGCCTGACGCTCTCGCCCCGCTTAAAGTACCGTTTGATATGCAGGCGCAATATGAGGTGGTGGGAAACCGCCCCGTGTGGGTAGATGTAGATATTCCCACTGGTACACCGGCAGGCAAATATAAAGGTATTATTAATGTCACCCGAAATGGAGTATCTTTGGAACATTTGAACTTAGAATTGAAGGTATATGGATTTTCTCTACCAAATAAGACTCATCTTATAACCTATATGAATATTTCAAAAGAATCGTTAGCACAATTTTATCATAAACCGGATTCTTCTAAAGATATAGACCGACTTACCCAGACGTATTATAAGTTCCTGTATGACCATCGGATGGAGCCTTGGTTTAATGATCAATTACAACCGAAGATCATCGTCCATAACAGAGAGGTAATTGTGAAGTTTAATGAGAAACGGTATAAATATTATATGGATTCGCTAAATACCAACCGAGTTCTTCTTAATTCATATCCTTCAGAGTTAAAAGCGGAAACTGCTACAAAACCATTTTCCCCTGAATTTAAAGAAATAGTAGGCTCTTATCTGTCACAGGTAACGGCTTATTTTAAGCGACATGGCTGGGGAGACAGGCTTGTATTTAATAGCCCGATTGATGAACCGGATTCAAAAGCGGATTATGATAATACCCGATCCTGGGCGGAACTGGTTCATCATGCGGCATCAGGTATTCCGTTCTTAGCTACTAAGACTCCCGTAACGCCAGAAGATCATTTAAATTGGGGAACTCTTCGAGGGTATGTAAATGATTTTTCAATCCACGGGAATGCCTTAAATGATCATGAAGTTAAAAAAGCGATCCTCGAAGAAGAGTCAAAGGGCGGAGAAATGACATGGTATATTTCCTGTGATCAGCATTACCCACAACCCAATTATTTTATTGATGCTCCTGCTTTAGACCCTGTAATGATTCCATGGATAACCGCTCGTTATCATTTGAATGGTATCTTATACTGGGCATTAAATTATTGGCCGGAGACAGTCAACCCCTGGTTAGATGCTGTAACTTTTCATTCGGGGTTTTTGTGCAGTGACGGATATGTCCTTAATGGTGAGGGATCTTTACTTTATCCTGGAGATTTTACTCGAGAATATGCAGGGCAGCCGAATGTCTATGGGCCAGTTTCCTCCATTAGGCTCGAACTTTTAAGGGAAGGGATTCAGGATTATGAGCATCTTTGGATGTTGAGAAATTCGGGGGAAGGGAAGTATGCAGATTCAATAGTTAGAAGCCTGGTTGTTAGTGTAAAGGCGTTTTCAAGGAACCGTGAAGATATCTACTTGGCAAGAAAAGCGATGGCAGAACGACTGGAAGAAATAGCGAAGCATAAATAATAGTAACCGCTCGCTCACATTACGGTTCAGCCATATTGGAAGTATCCGCGGTTGATTTGTGTATTATACTCGATCATGTATAAGTATGGTATACACGTCTTATTTCTCTGGCGGAGAACAACTTGGGATCATAATGGACAGCAACCTATATCATACTTATATCATGGTCTCAGAAAGGGATGATTATGATAGCGCTCGGGGTAATTTGCTGCAATTATTGCAATAACGCTTTTAATATCTGATAAATAAAATATGAGGTACATGCAATTTAAATGTTCTAAAAACAGTTTTCTTTTTGCATTGATGTTTGTTTCTCCATTTTTCACTGAGGCACAAACCCCTTCAATTATAAGGGTATATGATACAACCCTTACCACATACCCCTTTTCACAGCCTGATCCTGTTCCCAACTTGACAAATCTGTATCCCTATTTCCGCTATGATGGTTTCACAGATCATCCAGTCGAAAAGAAATGGAAGATAGTAGAATTAGATAACGAGTTTATTAAGGTCTATATCATTCCACAAATAGGTGGGAAGATATGGACTGCTATTGATAAGAAAAATGGTAAACCGTTTATTTATAACAATGATGCAGTAAAATTCAGAGATGTGGCTATGCGAGGCCCCTGGACCAGCGGTGGAGTTGAGATCAACTATGGGATGTTTGGGCATACACCCGGAGTGGCAACGCCGGTTAATTATGTTACGCGAAAGAACCCTGATGGTAGTGTAAGTTGTATTCTTTCCTTACTTGACCTGCTGACGGGGACCCGGTGGAGCGTAGAAGTCAGGCTGCCCGGGGACAAGGCATATTTTATTACAAAATCTGTTTGGCATAATGGAACAGGTATCTATCAACCGTATTATACCTGGATGAATTTGGCAGAAAAAGTCAGAGATAGTTTGGAATATGTTTTCCCCGGAACTCATCATATTTTTCATAATGGGAAGGCCTATTCATGGCCTTATGATGAAATAAATCATAAAAATATTTCTATTTACGATCAAAATGATTTTGGCGGGGCTAAATCTTATCATATCCTCGGTACCTATGATAACTATTACGGCGCTTTCTGGCAAAAAGAGGATTTTGGGATGATTCATTATGCACCACAACAGGAAAAGATTGGGAAAAAGATTTGGATTTGGGGATTATCGAGATCAGGAATGATTTGGGAAAATATTCTTACAGACCATTCGGGCCAATATACTGAAATACAAAGCGGAAGATTATACAATCAAAATGCGCCGGCCAGTGTGTTTTCTCCTTTTAAACAATTTTACTTTATGCCGTATAACACGGATACATGGAGCGAATATTGGTATCCTTTTCAGAATACAGACAGTGTTACTTATGCTGATCTGAACGGAGTGTTTAATGTGAAAAAATTTAAGGGGAGCGATTCTGTTTTTATTTCACCGGTAAGTTATATAAATGACACACTAAAAATAATAAATGAAAGCGGGACAATCATTTTTGAAGAAGGGGTTAAACTCAAACCGCTGGAATCTTTCAAACAAGGAATACCACTGAAAAATGGTGAACAGATCGGAAAGATATTTCTTGCAGGAAGTGAGGTAAACCTTGCGAATAGCACTGATAAAGTACTGGATCGCCCGGTAGAACCTGATTCAGATTTTAACTGGGAGTCTGCCTATGGATTATATATCAGGGGGCGGTATAATGCCGGTACACGGCATTATGAAGAGGCCGAAAGCTTTATTGATTCCTCTTTGGAAAAGGAACCTTATTTTATGCCTGCTTTATCTTTAATGTCCTATTTACAATACAGAAGAATGAACTATGACTCTGCGTTCTATTTTGCCCGAAAAGCATTGAGTATTGATACCTATGATCCTGCTTCCAATTACTATTATGGGATGGCTGCTTTGAAACTTGGTAAATGGTATGATGCCTTAGACGGCTTTGAAGTGGCAGCCCTAACTCCCCAATTCCGGTCTGCCGCTTATACGGAATTGAGTAAAATGTATGTAATGAAACGAGATTACCGGAAAGCTTTTGAACTGGCGCCTGAAAGCCTCGTTAATAACAGTAAAAATATTACCGCCCTGCAGTTAAGATATCTGGCCGCCGGATTGGCAAATAAGCAGGATGAACAACAGCAGGTAAAGAGAGAAATCCTTTCTTTAGATCCATTGAACCCGTTTGTCCGGTTTGAAAACTATTGGGAAAAGAAGACGGAGGATTCAAAAAAAGAATTTATCGGGTTAATCAGGGACGAATTACCCCGGCAAACATATTTATATTTAGCCGATTGGTACATGCAAGTAGGTTTGAATGATGAGGCTGAGGCTGTGCTGAAAGTTTCACCCGAAAAGGACGACGTCATCAGATATTGGCTGGCATATCTCCACAGGAATGACCCAAATACCGCAGAGTGGTTAGATTCAGCCGATAGAGGAGATCCGGCATTTAACTTTCCTTTTAGGACAGAGAGCTATACAGTAATGCAATGGGCTTCAGGTCAAACCAATAGCTGGAAGCCGGAATACTATCTGGCCTTATTGAATAATTATTTTGGTGATAAGACGAAAGCCCTGCAATTGTTAGAAGCAGTGGCTCCCCAATCACACTTTGCACCGCTCTATGTGATGATGGCAAGATTGCGTAACCCTTCTGACACTGACAATATGCTGATAGATTATACCAAGGCTGCTGAGTTAAATAAAAATGATTGGCGTTATAAAAAATATTTGACGGAGTTTTTACTGAGTCAAAAAGAATATCAGAAAGCACTTGAAGAGATAGGCCCCTATTACAAAGGGAATCCTGAAAACTATATTGCCGGAATGCTTTATACTCGCTGTCTGATATTTAATAATGAGTATCTGGATGCGGAGAAAGTGATGGATAAAATACATATTCTTCCTTTTGAAGGCGCTACTGGCGGCCATAGAATGTATAAACAGATCAAGCTAATGATCGCATTACAATTATTGGAAAGGAAGAAATACAGTGCTGCATTAAAAAAAGTTGCCGAATCCCGTGAATGGCCTGAACGTTTAGGAGAAGGAAAGCCTTATGCTGATATGATAGATGATACTCTTCAGAATAATATCGAACAATTAATTAAGAGTACCATGCAAAGTAAGAAGTTGAATATTCAGCAATTCAATGATTACAAAAATGAGATCTCAAAAATATAGTTTTATGGTGCTTTTGGCGTATTTTCACGGCTTCAAACAACCCTCAAAAAGATTGCTTGCTCGAATGTGGACTCTTAGCTCAGAAAGAAGAACAATTTGGAAGAGAAATAGTAGATTGTGCTTATAAAGTTCATTCTGCTTTAGGCCAGGCTTATTGGAAAAAGTATATGAGATTTGCTTCTGCCATGAATTGGCTAAGAGAGGGATTGGTTATCAAAGACAACTTGATATTCCGATTGTTTATGACGGCTTGAATTTCGACGAAGGATTAAGAATAGACGTTATGGTAGAAGATTTGGTTATTTGTGAATTAAAAGCAATAGAACAAGTTAACCCTGTTTGGACAGCTCAAATATTAAGCCATCTGACCCTTACAGGCAAAAGATTGGGCTATCTGATAAATTTTAATGTCCCATTAATAAAAAATGGAATTAAAAGATTTAGAAAATAAGTCTTCGTGTATTCTTGGTGCCTTTGGTCTTTGTGGCGAAAGCTTAAAGGCACAAATAAATTGTTAAACACGAAAATGAAATACCTTTTATTTTTTTATTGTTTCCTTATCGCGACCTTGCCTGTATTTGCCCAAAAGAGTTCTGGAAGGGAAACGATTTTACTCGATAAAGACTGGCAATTTTATAAAGGCTCCATCCACAAAAACACCGATACGGCAGCCTTATCCTGGAAGGAAATGAATATTCCCCATACCTGGAATAATATAGATATGCAACAGGATACGACTTATTATGAAGGTGACAGCTGGTACAAGAAAATTATATATTTAGGTGATGAATATAAGGACAAACGCTTATTTCTTCGTTTTTCGGGAGTCGGCAATATAGCAGATATATATGTAAACGGGCGTTTTATTGGTGAACATCAAGGTGGTTATTCCGCCTTTTGTTTTGAAATTACGGATGCCGTTCACTTAGGAAAACCAAACGTCATCATGGTAAAAGCCAATAACCAGATACGTCCCGATGTGATCCCCATCAATAATCATCTGTTTGCTAACTATGGTGGCATTTATCGTAAGGTACATTTAATAGTTACCGGCGAATTAAATATTTCCACGCTGGATTATGCTTCTCCGGGAGTGTATATTTCCCAGGACAATGTTTCCAAAAATTCTGCAGACATTTCAGTAAAAGTGGAGTTAGAGAATAAGTACGATGATCCTCAGAAAGTAGATGTCAAAGCTATCCTGGATAATGAAAAAGGTGCATTTGTCCAATCCTCAGCTATTGAAAGTGAAGTATCACCGCAGGGTATTACTACCGTTGAAATTCCTATCCCCGTTTTGCATCCTCATTTATGGAACGGGAGAGAGGACCCTTATTTATATTCCGTAAAAGTGGAAATAACGCAGGGAGATAAATTGTTAGATGAAGTAACGCAACCCTTGGGCATTCGCTCTTTTCACATTGAACCTGGGAAAGGCTTTTACCTGAATGAAAAGCCTTATCGTTTATACGGCGTTTGCCGGCATCAGGACTGGTGGGGCTATGGGAATGCCCTTACGGGTTCCATGCAGAGAGTGGATATGGGAATGATTGATGACATCGGCGCCACTTCCGTTCGGTTTGCGCATTATCAGCAGGCTGATATTATTTATTTTTTGTGTGATTCGTTAGGAATATTGGCATGGGCAGAGATCCCCTTTGTGAATGCTTGGTCGGGGAAAGAAGGACCGAATGCTAAGCAGCAGCTCACTGAGTTAATCAAACAGAATTATAATCATCCTTCTATTTTCGTGTGGGGACTTCATAATGAAGTTTACTGTAAATATCCTACCGATTATCCTGCAAGGCTGACATATGAATTAAATGATTTGGCAAAAACATTGGATTCTTATCGCTATACGGTCAGCACAACCGGTTATGGTAAGATGCATTTACCCATGAACCTGATGGCAGATATCCAGGCCATGAACCGTTATTATGGTTGGTATGAAGGGAAGATAAGTGATATGGAAAAATGGGTTGACGGATTAGAAAAAGATTACCCTGACTATAATGTGGTGTTATCTGAGTATGGCGCAGGTGGAAATATAGATCAGCAGGCTTATGAACCTGAACGTCCTGCAGATGTGATCAAAGGGCAGTTTTTCCCCGAGGAATATGAGACCGAATTACATGTGGAGGAATGGCCTGTAATTGAGAAGCATCCGTATATAGCAGCCTCTTATGTGTGGAATATGTTTGATTTTTGTGTGCCGGGCGGATGGAGCCGGGGAGGGGTTTTGAATCGTAACCTGAAGGGATTGGTAACCTTTGACAGAAAAATAAAGAAGGATGCTTTTTACTGGTATAAAGCCAACTGGAGCAAAGAACCGGTTATTCATATTGCGGGAAGAAGATTGCAGAAAAGGATGCAACGGGAAAACCGGATCGAAGTTTTTTCTAATCTTCAAAATGTAAAATTATGGCTGAATGGAAGATTACAACCTCCTCCCGTTCAGGGAACTAATGATAAAGATTTCATCTGGCCTCGTTGTAAATTCCGTTTATGTTGACCCGTGATTCCGGGATGTTGACCCACCTGAGAAGTGGATAGATAATTACAAAGAACTTTGTGTGGTTAAAAATACAATTAATTTAGCTTTTGCTTCTG
>SCQT01000265.1 GCA_004322015.1 Chitinophagaceae bacterium | reverse complement strand
GGCTTTATTAATTTCAGGTTTTCTTCACTGATCAATCCTTCCGAAGAATTGGTCTGCGGGCAGTGCAGGCTCACAATATCCGATTCCTTCAAAAGATCCTGCAGCGACACATATTTAAATCCGGCTTGGGTAAAATCTTCGATCATTTCCAGATCACTGGCTAATAAATTACAACCAAACCCCTTCATGACTTTACCAAATGCATATCCGACCCTTCCTAACCCTATGATACCCACCGTTTTACCATATAAGTTAAAACCTTCCAGATTCCCGATAGAAAAGTTGCCCTGCTTGATCCTTTCATAAGAAATATGTATCTTACGATTCAGGCTTAGCAAGAGGGCAACTGTATATTCTGCAATAGCGTGAGGGGAATATCCGGGCAGCCATTTCACCGTAATATCATATCGCCTGGCGGATTCAAAATCTACGTTATGATAATCCAACGAACGGATCAATACGAGTGAAATATTCAAATCAGATAATTTTTCTATCATAGCTTCATTCACCACATCATCAGGGGAAATGCAAATAGCCTGACTTCCCGCAGCTTTTGTTACTGATGATTCCTCCAGATCTTCTGTAAGAAAATTGATGTGATGCCTCGAGTTACTTTCTTCGAAATAAATACGTTCCCGGGGTTTTGTACTAAAAAATGTCACCTGCATAGTTAATGGATTTAATTAAATAAATACCTCATCACCCTTGCAAAGATGCCTTGATTCTTTCCATTTGTCAATGATCATCATCAATTCAATGGTTGATACTGATCAATATCAAATTATAGGGAGTATTGTAACTTTTGTTACGCAGGCAGGGTATACCGTGAATTATCTTTGCAGGAGAATTTAAAAAAACAGCATATTTTCAATTAAAAGAACATTTATGAAAAACAGAATCTTATATGGATGGAGTTTCCGGCGGGTTTTGTACCTGACTGTGGGTATAGCTACGATTATTTATGCCGTGGTAGCTAAGGAATGGTGGGGGATATTTTTGGGGGGATATTTTGCAGCCATGGGATTATTCAGCTTTGGTTGCGCCTCCGGCAATTGCGGTTATGAATCGCCCGGAAGAAGGACTCACCGGCTGCATGATGAACAATATCGTGGTTTTGAAGAAATAAAAACAAACTGACTATGGAAACTCAGGAAAAAAAAGACAGCTTTTTTGATATCATTGGCAGAGATAAGCCGGTACTGGTTGATTTTTCCGCCGAATGGTGTGGTCCATGCAAGATGATGAAGCCCGTATTGCATGAGCTGAAGGCCTTAATGGGGGATAAAATCACCATTTTGAAAATAGATGTGGACGAAAGTCCGGGTATAGCTTCTCATTATCGTATCCAGTCGGTGCCTACGCTGATCATTTTTAAAAACGGCGAAGTACTATGGCGGCAATCGGGAGTAGTGCGTGCTACCGGGCTGCAGCAGATACTTCAACAATATGCGGGTGTTTCATAACTTCTTGTCTGTCAATGAACAGATTCTGTATTATTCAACTTAAACCATGATAAATAAATACCGGATAGCGGTGATTACGGATACTCTCTGCAATAAAGCTCTTTTTGAAAAACCGGGAGATCCAACTACGGGAATAAGAACCGGAAACCAATATCGGATTGATATATTGTGTCATCCAGGTATTTAAGCTTACAATCTCATGACTCTGGAGGATCTTAAAATCAATTTTTGAAAAATGACAGTTCAGATATTCCCTGATATCATCCTCATCAGGCAATCTGTTATCTTTATTCTCATGAAAATAGATTACCTGAACCGGCATAGGAAGTATTTTCTCCATTAACAGGCTGAATTGCCGGATGGATGCCATACAGGAAGAACTGCCATCATAAGCTATAATAATATCCTCAGGCGGAGCGAATATTTCGGGCACAAGTAAGGCCGGACATTCTGTCCCATGTAGTACCTGTTTCAGTTGATCACTGGGTTTATCACTTAATAAATGCGAATAGAAAAACTCGCTGCCGATAAGCACCAGATCCGCATATCTGGTTTCTTCCAGTAAATCTTCGACAGTAGAAAAGGTGATTTCTTTTCTGATATGAAAATCCACATGATTTTCTTCACACAACTTCGAGAACTTTTTTACATTTTCATTAATGATTTCCGTATCTTCTTCGAACAGTTCCGGGACAGTCACGATCCCTTCGTAAGCGGAAACATAATTCCATACGCTTTGCCTTGAATAATCAACAGCAGGAAGAAAAACACCTGTCAGAAGAATTTTTTCCCGTTGATTCAGGAAAGAGGCAAATTGAAAGACTCCTTTTGAGAAATGTTCCCCATCGCATACAAATAGTACCTTTTTCATCTGAAACTATTTTATTATGTTAAATTTACCCAAGGCAGATCACATTTTTGATTCCATACTTAACATATCAACTTTTCAAAATTGAAAAAATAAATATCTTATAACGATGACATCCGTCAATCTCTTATATGATTTTAGTTATCCTGGAAATCCTTTAACCGGAATTCTCCCTCTCTCTTACCGGAGATCAGGTAATAACAGTTTTATTTACAAGGACATGAGTGGGGTTCTTGTTTTAAAAACCCCTGTCAGTTACGCGTCATTAAGACCACCACAGATCGTGAGTTGACCAGATAGTTATCCGTTACCGGTACCTCATTATCATTGTCTTCGAAATCTGCAGGTGAAGCCAGGCTTGTATCAATAATCCTGTACCATGTATCATTTTCCTGTATTTTAAACTTTATGGCCTCCCAATAAGCATTGATCATGATATAAAAACTCTGATCGGACTCGCTTCTGCCATTCAGGAAGAGCGCCAGCGTTTTTACATAATAGGCTGTATCCAACTGACCCTGTGTGCCATACCACATTACGTCGCCTCTCCAAAACCGGCTTCTGCACAATGACGGATGGGATTTACGGAAAGAGATCATCTTTTTAAAGAATCGAAAAATATCTTTGTTTTTTTCAGGGAGGTCCCAATTGATCCAATTGGTTTCATTATCCTGGTTATAAGGATTATTATTCCCGATCTGTGATCTCAGGAATTCATCACCGGCTACAAACATAGGTATGCCATTGGAAATAAACAGCAACGTACAGAAATTTTTTACCTGCTGCTTACGCAGTTTTAAGATATCCGGAGTAAGCAATTTATCACCCTCTGTACCGCAATTCCAACTAAAATTATAGTTCGACCCATCCCGGTTTAATTGTCCGTTTGGCTCATTATACTTTTGATTGTAGGCCACCAGATCATACAAGGTAAAACCATCATGGGATGTGATGTAGTTAATACTCTGATAGGAATGATAAGCATTGGGCAGATCGTCGGAAAAAAGATCATCGCTGCCATAAATGCGGGTAACCAGCCGTGCCATCATATTTTCATCACCCTTGACAAACCTCCTTACATCATCACGAAAGGCGTCATTCCATTGCATCCATTGTACACCAGGGAATTTTTTACCAAGCTGATATATGCCTGCTACATCCCAGGGTTCTGCGATAAAACGCGCATTGGCCAGGTAAGCATCTGAACTGACAGCCTCAAAGACAGGAGGCTCATCCCGGCCCGCAGATCCGTCATCTGTACGTGAAAATATGGATGCCATATCGAACCGGAAACCATCTACATGCATTTCTTTTCTCCAGTAACGAAGACTCTCCAGTATCATTCTTCTCACATAGCTGTTCCGCGTATGTATGGTGTTACCGCAACCGGAATAGTTAAAATAAGGCTGGGAAAGATCCTCGTTGATGAGATAGTAAGTGCTGTTGTCAATTCCCTTAAAACTGTAAACAGGACCCGTGGTGCCACCTTCGGCAGTATGATTATATACCACATCCAGGATCACTTCGATACCCGCTTTATGCAATTCACGTACCATCATCTTAAATTCATTTATCTGTCCTGTATCATCGGGGCTGCTTGCAAAGGTATGATGGGGGGAAAAAAAGTTGAGGGTGGAATAACCCCAATAATTTCCGTTACTGACATCAAACTGCTGCACAGGCATCAGTTCAACGGCCGTAATACCCAATTCTTTCAAATAAGGTATTTTTTCAATTATGCCCGCAAAGGTTCCTCTTTTTTCAGGAGCCAAACCTGAACTGGGATGATAAGTGAATCCTCTGACATGCATTTCATAAATGATCAGATCATGTTCGTGCTTTGGAAATTCATCCTGTTGCCAATCAAACTTTTTGGCTTCCCGGATGAGTACCCCTAAAGGAGCTTTACCGTCATTCGGGCCGGGGACGGAAGCTGCTACCCGGCTGAAGGCAGGTGGAAAGAAAACAGCATGGGCATAGGGATCCAGCAGCACCTTATCCTTATCAAAAGCATGCCATGTCCATTGATTCACCGGATCAGGCCCATCTATCTTATAGGCATAATACCGGGCATGTTTTAATCCGGATGCTTTAATGCGTATATGCCAGATACGATTTGATTTGTGCAACAGGTAATTTAAGTCAAACGAGAGAACCGGAACTTCATAACTATTTTCTTCGTAAAGATATAAGGTAACAGCGGTGGCATGTTTGGAATAAATAGCAAAATTAAAAGCATCCTCTTCTTTTATATAAAAAACTCCTAAAGGATAAGAGGATCCTTCTCTGCTCGTCCATGTCTCAACCGGATTCATGACCATAAATGTACTTTCAGTATTATTGACGCATCTCCCTGCTTTCAATTTCTCGTAACACGCTTTCACCAATAGGAACTATTTTATAAGACAAAAAGATGAAACGATTTAATTCGGATACTATTCATCCTCCCCGGTTTCAAAGCGACCGGTCGCTTCTTTTATATGGATCCGGTAAACGATCGTTTTCAATTCATCGGGGATAACCAAATGTCCGCCTGCATCGAAGGAGTGCTCAGGCAGAGCGGTTTCGCTCACGCGCGTCCTGTTTATTTTTCGCAGAAGAAGATCCAATGCATAATATCTTTCTTTCTTATCAGTTATTTCTTCATATTTTCCCCATGCCAGCACACTCCTCCAATTACTCAGATTATCAATCTCTTCCACCTGAAAGCATACATCGGGACGTTTCCGAAGAATTGAAATTTTCTGACCTTCCCTCGAATGTGCAATAATGTATTTTCCTGTATATAAATAAGTTACCGGAATAATGAACATCCTTTCTTTATCTGAAAATCCAATACGCCCTACCACATTCTTTTCGAGAATCTTTTCAATTGTGTCCTCCTTTAAAATACCCAACATGGCCTTTTATTTAAAAATCTTTTTATATTAAATATGACAGGTTAATCTTCAAGTAAGTCTTAAAGATGTCCGATGTAAAAATCATTCAGGCAAAATTGAAAAACATCCTCCCGACGGGCAATGACGGCTATCAATCGGGTGCATGATATTCGTTAGAAAAATCCAACTGATAAATTCATGAATCCTATTTTGGAAGCGGATTCAGGTCTCCTGATCATGAGGTTGTTGCTCTCAGGTAGAATATAAAACTAATCTGCTTTTTTCTTTTTTTCTCCATCCAGTTTTGAAAGATAATACACTACATCCTCGTCGCTCACTTGTGAGAAATCTTCATAAAATGCGCCAACTCCCGGGAAGGATTCAGCTACCCATAGGCAGATCACTTCATCTACTTCCTGCGAAAGCCTTTGCAGGGAGGCGGGAGAGGCGACAGGTACCGCGATCACGATCTTACCCGGCTTCTCTTTTCTAAGCATGTTGATCGTTGTTGTCAGCGTATTACCGGTAGCAATTCCATCATCAATCACTATCAGGGTTTTTCCTTTGATATCTTCCGGTTCTTTATCACCCATAAATTTTTTATACATATCCTGTAACTTTTCCCGGATACGAATGATCTGTCCTTCCGTATATTTCTCTGAAACATGAGGGTGGGGAACGATATAGCTGTCGGTCAGGCTGGCAGCTCCAATGGCATATTCTTTATTTGCCGGGTGACCTATTTTTTTTGTAAGTAAAATATCCAATGGAAATCCAAGCTCTCTGGCTACAACATAAGCCACAGGCACCCCCCCTCTTGGTATGGCCAGTATCAGTACCGGGTCATTTTTGTATTTTTTTAATTCCTCTGCAAGTGCTAAGCCGGCTTCAATTCTGTCATGAAACATATCCGAATTTTTAAAAGTTCCCTTTTAAAAGCATTTATATCCTTCTTACAATGAAGACCTGTTATTTTATTCCTGAATAATTTTATCCTGATGCACAGGCTGACTTAGTATATACTTTTCGAACCAGGCGTATGTCATTTTTGCTACTTCATTCATTTTTCCTGGTTCTTCAAATAAATGAGTAGCTCCTGAAATCACCTCCAGTCTTTTTTCACAGTTCATTAGTGCATAAGCCTTTTCATTCAATTTCAGTATTTCATTATCCTGACTGCCAACCATTAAGAGCGTAGGAGATTCTACTTCTTCCAACACCTCCATAGCCAGATCAGGCCGGCCGCCGCGACTTACCACGGCAGCTATCCATGGCAGGTAAACCGCAGCCTTTAATGCAGCAGCAGCACCTGTACTGGCTCCGAAATAGGCTAACCGGCAACCGTCGGCATGCTCCTGTTCCTTTAACCATTCGGTGGCGGCAATTAATCTGTCTGCCAATAGCCCGATATCCAAACGGCTGTACGAACAAATATCCTCATCCGGAGTAAGCAGATCAAATAACAGAGTACCTACATTATTTTTATTCAGATCATTGGCAACTACCCTGTTACGGCTGCTGAAACGCCCGCCTACACCACCATGCGAGAACAGGATTATACTTTTTGCTTTCTCCGGGATCAGTAAATTTCCCTTCAGCACAATGCTATTAACCGGTATTTCACTTCATTTTGAAAACGAATATCCATAACCACACAATCCGGCTGCGAAATTATTTTATGCTATACGGGCAGTCCTTGATCATCATCATTGAGTCCGGTGACAGTCATCATTGGAATTCGGCTGCATTTCAGGTTTCTTTGTTTCTGATAACGGATGGTCTATGGTTCGTTTTACAAAAAGGATGGACGCATCGGCAGAGACAGAGGCTATGGAATTCATAAAAGAGAAATCATACCCTCTGGAGATATTGGAAGATCTTGATCCCTTATTTGAAAAAATTGGGGACGGGCGTATTGTAATGCTGGGAGAGGCTTCTCACGGCACCCATGAATATTACGCCTGGCGCATTTATATAACTCAACGGCTTATCAGGGAAAAAGGGTTCAATTTTATTGCTGTGGAAGGCGACTGGCCGGATTGTTACCGGTTAAACAGGTATATTAAGAACTATTCCGGTTCAGGAAACAGTGCGCGGGAAGTATTAACTGCATTTAACCGCTGGCCCACCTGGATGTGGGCGAACTGGGAAATCGTGGCACTGGCAGAATGGCTCTTTAATTATAACAAAGACATCCCATCCGATAAGAAAGCAGGTTTTTATGGATTAGATGTGTACAGCCTATGGGAAAGCATGGAAGCCATCATGAATTATCTTTCCAAAACCGATCCTGCCGCCATGAAAGTTGCTGAAGATGCCTGGTATTGTTTTGAACCATACAGGAAAGAAGAAGGTCAATCGTATGCCCGCGCTTCCCAGTTCGTGCCTGAATTATGCGAAACGGAAGTAGTGAACCTGTTACGCGAAATACATCAGAAACTGCCTCAATATAATACTGACCGGGAAAATGTTTTCAGCGCAGAACAAAATGCCCTCGTAGCCGTGAATGCCGAAAAATATTACAGAGCCATGATCAGAGGCGGCCCTCATTCATGGAATATTCGCGACCGCCACATGTCAGAAACACTCGACCGTTTGCTCAATTTTCATGGCGGTCAGTCCAAGGCTATTGTATGGGAGCACAATACGCACATTGGCGACGCACGGGCCACTGATATGGCGGCGGAAGGCATGTTTAATATTGGCGAATTGGCCCGGACCGAGCATCATGAAAAGGGAGTGGCGCTTGTAGGATTCGGCTCCTATCGCGGGACTGTAATGGCCGGCAGGAAATGGGGCGCCCCCATGCGATCTGTAGAAGTGCCGCCGGCAAGAAAAGAGAGTTGGGAATATCTGCTTCACCAGGCCGGCAGCAATAATAAACTGCTGCTGATGGATGATTTTACTGAGGACTTGTGGCTTGAAAATCATATTGATCACAGGGCAATTGGTGTAGTATATAACCCCCGGTATGAAAAATACGGGAACTATGTACCGACCATTTTACCATTACGTTATGATGCATTTGTTTACCTGGATCAAACACGGGCATTGCATCCATTACATATACTGCCTGACGGGCAGCAGATCCCGGAAACATACCCTTTTGGCGTATAATTAAATATGCATAAATGCAGAATAAAGAAAATAAAATCCGGGGAGTAGAAGGCATCAACAGCTTTAAGAGAAAAGTTTATGTAGGTCCCTGCCTTGCCGCAGGTGAGCCACATCACTATTCATTTAAGATATATGCGCTGGATGATCTGTTGCAAATTCCGGCAGGCAGCCAGTGCTCCGAACCGGAAAGAGCTATGAGCAATCATATCATTGCTTACGGGGAAATCATGAGTATTTATCAGCGAAAAAAAATCTATTATGGAAACAATACCGCAAGACGCGATGTCAACTATTTTAGAACGAAAAAGCGTACATCATTATACTGGTCAAAAGATCGGAATAGAAGCTATTGACCGGATTTTGCATGCAGCTATGGCAGCGCCGGCTGCTGTACAAATGATGCCCTGGGAATTTATTGTCATTACAGACGATAAAATCCTACACAGCCTGGCAGCAGGACTTCCGTTTGCCCAAATGTTACCGGAAGCAGGCACCGCTGTTGTTGTATGCGCAGAACCCGGCAAGGCGGCCATGGGAAAAGAAGAGTTTGCTGTCCTTGACAGTGCCTGCGCTTCAGAAAATATTTTACTGGCGGCAGAGGCATTAGGATTCGGAGCGGTATGGACCGCTATTTACCCTGATAAGGGATTAATAAAATTTGTTCGGCAGCAATTACAGATTCCTGTGAATATAATCCCGCTAAATATTATTCCAATCGGCTATCCGACCGGAGAAGACAAGGTGCGGGATAAATATGATCCGGCTTTAATCCATTGGGAGAAATGGCAGGGAACGCTGATTACGCTATCTGAAAACAATCTCCATGGAAAATAATAATAGTGACAATAAGTCTCCTCAGGCGGATTCCCGACACCAGAAACGTTTCAACTGGTACTGGGTCTATTTAGTAATACTACTCTTACTACTTATTCCTAACCTGTTCCATTCGTATTCCCCTGTGAAGGAAATTACGTGGCAGGAGTTTGAAAAGAGTATTTTGAGTAAGAAAGCTGTGGACCATATAGAAGTAGTGAATAATGAAACTGCACAGGTATATATTAAAAAAGAATTTGCAGGCGATCCTTATTTTAAGGAAGTGATGACACCTATATTTGGGAAAGGCGTTTCAGACGGGCCCCATTTCCGTTTTGAGATTGGATCGGTAGATGCTTTTGAACGAAAAATGGATGAAGTTCAAAAGGGCTTTCCCGCCACCGAAAAGATTCCTGTTACCTATATTCGACGGTCAAACTGGCTCATGGATATGCTGGTCTGGTTAATCCCGGTATTTTTAATTATATTTTTATGGCAATTACTTTCTCGTCGCCTGCTGACCGGTGGAGGTATTGGCGGACCATCCATCTTCAACTTCGGGAAGTCAACTGCCAGGCTGATGAATTGGGAGAATAAAAGTACCATTACTTTTGATGATGTAGCTGGTCTGGAGGAAGCCAAAGTGGAAGTAAAAGAAATTGTGGATTTTCTGAAAGATCCTGATTCCTATACCAGATTGGGCGCCAAAATCCCCAAAGGAATGATCATTGTGGGACCACCGGGCACTGGTAAAACCCTGCTGGTGAAAGCGGTTGCGGGGGAAGCGGGGGTGCCTTTTTTTTCCATTTCCGGGTCCGAATTCGTCGAAATGTTTGTAGGTGTGGGTGCATCCCGGGTACGGGATCTGTTCCGCCAGGCGAAAGAAAAAGTTCCTTGTATTGTCTTTATTGATGAAATTGACGCCGTAGGACGGTCAAGAGGGAGAAATGCACTCTATTCCGGTGCAAACGATGAGCGCGAGAGTACGCTAAACCAGTTGCTCACGGAAATGGATGGATTCAGTCCTAATAGCGGAGTCATCGTTCTGGCTGCCACCAACAGAGCAGACATGCTTGATCCTGCATTACTCCGGCCCGGGCGCTTCGACCGGCATATTTACCTCGAACTCCCCAATCTCCACGAACGAAAAGCAATTTTCGGGGTACACATGCGTCCGTTAGTGATTGACAGCTCCATTAACCTCGATTTTCTGGCTTCCCAGACTCCCGGCTTTTCCGGGGCAGATATTGCCAATATTTGCAACGAAGCTGCGCTGATAGCTGCCCGCCGGAAAAAAGATGCCATCGGGAGAATAGATTTCCTTGATGCCATTGACCGGGTGGTGGCCGGTCTCGAAAAGAAAAGTAAAATTATCTCCCCCGGGGAAAAGGAGATCATTGCATATCACGAGGCGGGTCATGCTATTGTAAGCTGGCTGTTGGAAAAGGTTGATCCGGTTGTAAAAGTATCCATTATTCCAAGGGGGAAGTCTCTGGGCGCTGCCTGGTATTTGCCGGAGGAGAAGCAATTACACAGCCAGTCAGCTTTTAATGAACGGCTTTGTGCCACATTAGCAGGACGGGCCGCCGAAGAACTCATCTTCGGAGAAGTATCCTCAGGGGCGCTCGATGACCTGGAGAAAGTAACTAAAGAAGCTTATATGATGGTGATGTATTATGGGTTCAATAAAAAGATCGGTAATCTCAGTTTTTATGATTCTACGGGTCAGCAAAACATGGGTATTCAAAAGCCTTACAGTGAAGAGACCGGCCGCCTGATTGATGAAGAAGTCCGCCAGCTCGTTGCCGGCTCTTATAACAAAACACTGGAAATTTTACGAAATAATAAGGATTCACTCGTCAGGATTGCCGGCTTGTTGTTGGAAAAAGAAGTCATTTATAAGGAGGACCTTGAGGCAGTCTTGGGTAAACGTCCCGAAAAACGAGAATCTGAGCCGGCTCAGGATAAAAAAATCATTACCGGAATAGTTCCCTTTAACTCAATGGATCATCCGTAAGTAAACGGGATCTCCATAATTATGTTTCCTGCATTTAAAATTCACCCGCACTTATAATTTCAATGTCATAGCAGATCATCCCTGTTACTTAAAATCATTTTCCTGCAGTCCACTGTTCACCTTTACCTCCTGCACAGCCATAGTAAATTTCTGCGGACCATTTTGTGTAATAATGTGATAAGGAAATTCAATACCATCTACCGGCTTATAATCGCTCATATCGGTAATATTTTTAATGGTCATTCCCTGAGGTGTTTTCACAGAATATTCCTTGCGTAGTTCGTAACCGGTTTCAGCATCAAAATAATAAGTGGAATTATGTCCTTTCTCATTGATAACGCTTACTTCATACGCATCCTTCCCGTTTATTTTTTGCACTCCTAATAATTTCAAAGTATCCTTCCCGCTGAGAAAATCCAGTTCGGGAAAAGGATTGGTATTTTGTTTCAGTTCTTCTTTTTCCGCATCTTGTAATGGAATATTTTGCCCCATGCGTTGCATGCTGACACTATCTCCATTGACCATCACTTTCATGACGGTCATTTTTTCAGCTGGCATCAGCATTTTCATTAAATGTTTATCCGGCAAAAGGAACTCCTGATCCATTTCAAACTGGTGTCCCATCATATTGGCGGCTAATTTCATAGACAGGTCTTTGACGCCTTTCAGCTTTTCTTCTCCGCCGATAGCCTGGAGATAATGCTGAATAATGCTTTCGGCAGTTATACCCGAGGGTGCAGCCAGGGTAGCAGCGGCAAGGGTCGGGGGAGGGCCTTCTATCACCTGCACTAAATGTGCAGGTTGGATATATTTTTTAAATGCTGCCTGTACCTGCTCAGCAGTGAGATCGAGATAATGCCTGGCGGCCACCATCGGCTGATCCAGCGGTTCGCCGTGCCAGCTCCAGGATAGCAGGGAAGAGGCAATACCATCCACGCTGGATACCGCCAGAGGAATAGACCGTATTTCAAACTGTTTTGCATTCAGCAGTTCCGTATCATTCACCGGCCCATTTTGCATTTCAGCCAGATTCTGATATACTAAAGAATCTACCGGCCCTACTTTGTCAGGATCGCTGCCATACTCTATAAAAAATAATGAACGGGTACGGTTGAAAGACATTCCCGATCCGGCGCCATAAGCATATCCGTGTTTTACCCGTATGTCAGCCATCAGCCTCGAAGCAAAGCCATTACCTCCCAGTATTTCATTCCCTAACTGCAAAGCATAACGCACAGAGCTATTTAAATAAACATCCATCGTCTGGGCCATCACTACCTGATCCTGCGAAGCATACGCATTATGAACCAAATGATAGGATGAATCATTCATTGGGACAGATGCAGGAATTACATCCGGCTTAGAACCTTTTGATTTCCAGGCGCCAAAATATTTCTCCACCATTGTTTTTGCTTTTTCAGGCGTAATATTTCCTACTATAGCTATGGTGGTCAGATCAGGCCGGAAAGTTTTATTCAAATAACTTTTGGCATCCTGTAAAGTCAGTGAATCCACCGTGCCGGGAGTAGCCTCCCGAAGCGCAGGGTCTCCGGCGGGGAATAATCCTTTCCTTAACGCCATGCTTAATTTATATTGAGGCGACTGTATTTCACCCGCCAGATAGCGTGACAACGATCTCTGCTGTATATCAAAAGCGCTTGAGGGCAGCGCAGGATGAAGCTCATTATCCGCAAGCAGTTGCATCCCTTTGTCAAAATATTTACTGAGAACTGCAAGGCTAAAATCCGTTCCGGCAGATTCTGATGCGGAAATTTCATCCAGCGCTTTATGGAATTCCGTCCGGTCCATGGTGGCGGTACCATAATCAAACAGGGAGCCTAATACTCTGCTGAGGCCTTCCTGTCCTTTCGGCTCCTCGATTCCGGCATCGTTATCAATATGCCCGGCCAAGGTAATCGTCTTACTGACTGTTTCCCGTTGTACGATCAGAGTGATCCCGTTATCTAATTTCATAGTTACCGGGTCTAATGTCCAATGAGGCATTTCAAGCCTGCTCAGATCTGTAGATGCCCATTCAGGCAGGAGAACATCCAATTTATTATTACCCGCAAAGGATTCTGTTCCTCCAAAACCCTGGCTATTGGGGGGACGTTTTCCATTTTCACTGGGGGTAAGAATAATGGTTACCCGTTTATCCGGCTGTAAAAATTCACGTGCTATTCGATTCACATCGGCTACGGTTACCGCTTCGAGCTGGTGCTCATACGCTGAGGGTGACTGTAACCCCTGCCATGCCAAAGCATTCGACCATTCCGAAGCCAGAGACGTGGAACTGTTTTTATTGAATTCGAACTGGGCTATCTCTGCACGTTTGGAGGCTTCTACCAGATCAGGAGGAACACCATTCTTAAGCACGTTTTCAATGACATGATTCATCTCATATTTTGCCGAATCCACGTTAGCGCCTTTCGCAAAATCAACGGATACCTGGCCGATACCCCCATGGCTGAATGCCTGCACGCCTGCACCTGAACCCAACACTTTCCCTTCTACCGCCAGCGCAGAAAGCGTACTGCGCGCATTATTGAGTACATCCATGAGTATCTGCTCCGCAGCATAATCCCTGGATTGCTGGCCGGGCATGCGGTACATAAAGGAAACAGAGCCGCTGCCCGAAGGGGTGGTCTTGCTTATGGTCTGTGGCTGAAAAGCTTCTGATTCTATTTTAGCACGTTCAGGAGTAGTTTGTCCCTTTATAGGACCGAACAAGTGTTTAATCTTATCCCAGGTTGACTGAAGATTTACATCGCCTACGATAACAAAAATGGCATTATTGGGTACGTACCAATCATTATAAAATTTGCGCAGCACAGCGGAAGTAGTTTTGTCAAAAGAAGGGCGGGTACCCAATGGATCCAACGCATATCCGGTACCGTTATACAATATCTTTTCTGCCTCTTCATAAGCCAGGAAACCGGGGCTTGAGATATCACGCGATACCTCCTGTTCTATAGCTCCTTTTTCCAGGCTCCAGTCTTTTTCAGTCAGCAGGTCTCCCCGCATTCTGGTAGCCTCGATATGCAACAGAATATCCAGATAATTGGAGGGCGCCATGAAATAATATTGCGTGGCATCATTTGTCGTAAAGGCATTATTCTCGGCGCCCATTTTACCGGTCATTTCATTGAGCTGGGCGCCTGTCATTCCTTTGCTGTCTCTGAACATCATGTGTTCAAGCGCATGCGCTGTTCCCGGATAACCTTCAGGAGTTTCATAACCGCCTGCAAGGTAGGTGATTTGCGTGGTAACCATGGGTGACAGCGTATTGCGCACTATCACTACCCGCAATCCGTTAGATAATGTACCGTGAAGAATATTCCCGCTTTGTTCAACAGTTTCTTTAGTAATATAAGGTTTTTGTGCACGGCTAACCATCAAGCCACTTCCCATGCATAAGCACAATGCACAGGAAAACATAGTAAATTTTTTTAACTTCATGATGATGAACTATTAATAACGAAAGGATTAGGGGTTGAAGTTCTTTATTTCTTTCTGAAAAAATAGTTAACGTCCTGTTAACGTATTAATCCGATTATAAAAATAACATTTTCCGCTTTCAAAGCTGCTCTAACCTTCGGGGACTAAATCTTAGTTTGAGATCATATATAAAGAAACGAATCGCGGCTTATTAAATAAATGAGGGTTAAATATTCAATATGTCAATACACACATTGTCAATCAATGATCAGGTATTGTTCCAGTTTTTTTTAGAAGAATAAAAATAGCCCCGGTATGATGCCGGGGCCTATATAAAACGGGGAATACTTGGAGAGAGATTATTACTGCCGCTGCGCTTCCTGTTCTGCCTCCTGTCTCATTTTCGCATTGGCAGTCAGCACAAATTCCACACGGCGGTTAAGCGCCCGTCCTTCAGGAGTGGCATTGGTGGCCACCGGGTCCGTTTCACCCATTCCTTTAGTGGTGACCCTGCCGGAGGAAACGCCTAATGAAATCAGATAATCAGCTACGGAGTTAGCTCGACGTTCTGATAATCTCTGATTATAAGCAGCCGTCCCGATACTATCGGTATTGCCGGTTATCAGTACATTTTCATCCGGATATTTTTGCAGGATAGTAAAAAGATCGCCAATGGTATTTTTGGCGCCGGAAGTTAAATTGTATTTATCAAAAGCAAAAAGCACATTGCTGTTAAAGGTGACCACGATCCCTTCCCCTTTTCGCTCCACTTTAGCATTAGGCACTGTCTTTTGTATTTCAGCAGCCTGCTTGTCCATTTTATGTCCAATGATAGCGCCGGCTCCGCCGCCAACTGCTGCCCCAATGATAGCGCCCAAAGCGGTATTTCCGGCGGCCTTCCCGATAATGGCGCCGGCCGCGGCCCCTCCTGCGGTTCCAATGGCAGCACCTTTTTGCGTTCTGGTCAGAGGCTTTCCGCAACTAAATAATACAAGGGCCGCCAAAGCAGGAACATAAAGACGTTTTTGACTGATTATTTTCATACTGATGATTTATATAAATTTATATTTATGCAACGATTAATAATGAATGCAGCAGTCTGTCCAATATCTGTGCCAAAAATTAAAAGAACATGTTTTATATTTACTGTAATTTCGCTTGTCCAAAATTCATTTTATGAGCTTTAAAGGCTTTTTAGCAGTTGCCTGCTTGTCATGGATCCTCTTTTCCTGTTCCAAGGATAAAAGTATAGAAAAAAGCAATGCGGGAAATAATACGGGCTATCAGCCTGTCACTGCGGGGTCCACGTGGTATTATAAGGATAATACTGACTCCAGCGGTAACTTTAAGCTGGTGGCCACGGGAAGGGATACCATTGTAAACGGAATAACCTTTAACATTTTTGATGATAAGCCTGACAGTACGTCCTCGATTTACACAACTCTTTTTGCACAGAACCGGAATCTGTATTACACATTGGGCTTCATTACCACTTTTGGTAACAATGCATTGCTATATTTGGAAGATACCACTGTAAAGACCACCTGGAAGCAAAATGTTCCGATGAATGTTCAACAATTGGGCGGACAGGTCACTGCCGAACTGGATTTTACGCTGGCACAAACCGATATTTCTTATACAGTTAACGGTAAAACATATTCTAACGTGGCGCATGTAACCTTGGTTGTTAAAGTGCAAGTGCCGGGATTAGGAGTATCGCCGACAGGTTATACCGGTGATATCTATTTTGCACGCGGCATAGGAATAATCTCTTTGGTAGTTCAAAATAACGGCTCAAAAGCGGAGGATATTTCTTTGCTGAACTATTCAATCAAATAACATATCAGATAAGCGGATTGCCGATATACAGAAAATATTATTTTCTCTGACGGATTTTCTTTTAATTTGTCTGTTACCTGACACTTAGCTTAAGTTTTGCAGCAGTATGATCACTGCGACCCGGGGAGTATTGCTGATTCTTCTATTTTTATCAAGGTTTGCATGATATTGATCCGCCATATTCCCTTTTTGAAATCAGTTTTCTGGTATAGTATTTCAGCTTTCGGAGGGCCACAGGGACATTTAGCCATGATGCTGAAAACTTTTGTGGAAAAAAGAAAATACGTGACGGAAGATGAATTATTGGAATACACTGCCTTTTGTCAACTGCTTCCCGGTGCTTCTTCCACACAAACCATTACCCTGATAGGTTATAAACGCGGGGGCACGCCGCTGGCTATTCTTACCCTGATCGTCTGGGTGCTGCCGGCATGTATTCTCATGGCAATATTTTCCTTTGTGCTTTATTATTTTAATAAAGGCATTTTTCATTATGTACAGCCCATGGCCGTTGGTTTCCTGGCTTATGCCGGGTTTCGTGCATTTAAGATAAGTATTAAAAATCTGGTCACTGCCTGTATCCTGGCGGGTGCCATGATTGGAGCAGTGGCATTTAAGGGGCCTGCCGTATTCCCTGTATTAATCCTCTTCGGAGGAATTGTAACCAGCCTTAGCAGCAAACGTATTCCGGACATTCACACAGACAGGAAAAAGATCCCGTGGAATAATCTGTGGCTGTTCGGCGCTATTTTTATCCTTGCGGGGTTTTTAAGTGAATATTCACGGGCGCATGGCTGGATATATCACAGGCTGTTTAATCTGTTTGAAAATTTCTATCGTTTTGGCAGCATGGTATTTGGCGGAAGCCAGGTATTGATCCCGATGATGTTCGATCAGTTTATTACCCGCCCCGTACATCATGGCTCTGCTGCCCTGATCACACCTCAGAATTTTCTTACCGGCGCAGGAATGGTGCAGGCGGTACCAGGACCCACTTTCTCTCTCACATCGTATGTAGGAGGAATGATCATGAGGCCTTCCGGTCCCATGCTGCAGGTTTTAGGAGCTGTTATATGCCCACTCGGGATCTTTTTGCCAAGTTTATTGTTAGTGCTGTTCTTTTTCCCGATATGGAACAACCTGAAAAAGCATGTATATATTTTCCGGGCGCTGGAAGGGATCAATGCAGTGGTGGTAGGGATCATGTGGGCATATACGCTGATATTGTTCCATGCTATTTCTTTCAGTTGGATAGGATTATTAGTGGTCGCCGGCACTTTTTGCCTGTTAAAATTCACGCGGATCCCTCCTCCCTTTATCGTACTGGCCTGCCTGTTATTAGGATGGATATTTTGAACCTTCGATTGATACGGTGAACTATTTACAGAAAAAGATGTTATAAATGCATCTCTTATTTCCACTTTTATAACCAGTAAATATTTGATCAGATGAGTAAAAAAGTTTGGAAAATTGATCCCGCACATTGCGAAGTCCGGTTCAGGGCGCGCCACATGTTAGTCTCTAACGTCACCGGACAATTTGATCGTTTTGATGCCACTGCCGAAACCGAGGACGATTCTATCGAGAACGCACACATCACTTTCACGGCTGAAACAGCCAGCGTCAACACAGGCGTAGAGCAAAGGAATAATCATTTGCGTTCCGATGATTTTTTCAATTCGGAAAAATACCCGGTGCTTACCTTCAGGTCCACCTCATTTAAAAAAATGAAAGACGACAATTACCAACTGAAAGGCGATCTCACCATCCGTGATGTCACCAAACCTATTGAGTTAGCAGTGGAATTCGGGGGGGAAATTAAAGATCCTTACGGCAATCAACGGCGGGGTTTTACAGTGACGGGAAAGATAAACAGGAAAGAATTCGGATTAAAATACAACGCCCTGCTTGAAACCGGCGGTGCAGTGGTAAGCGATGAAATTAAGGTGGATTGTCACGTGGAGTTTGTATATAAAGATTGAGGATCTCAGGCCGGCGTTTTTTATATGCTGATAACCCCGATAACTTTTCCCATGCCGGATCTTCCTGTAGAGCCCTATGTAGGGGTTGCTCAATAATTCAAAGCATATACTCTGTGAGCATTTTGGAAGGATTCTGATTATTTATCTGTATAAGTTTTGATAAGAGTTTACTAAAAACCTTGCATCTGATTATATAGAAAAAAGTTTTGAATACAAGTTCTTAGAAGAGATTGGATTAAAAGAGCCGTTTTTATAGGATAGGATCAATGTTATTAACTTGAATCTTTTGTAA
>SCQT01000264.1 GCA_004322015.1 Chitinophagaceae bacterium | reverse complement strand
TTGGATCAGATAAAGGATAAATTTGGAAAGGACAGCATTGGCTTTTCAGCCCTGTAGCCTGCCGGCACGAAGGAAATACAAAATCATCTGCAAGGTCTGCCAGTGTCAGAAGGTATATTCCCGACTTGCAATAAGTCTCTATTTTTTATATTTCTGTAAATGCTTCAAAAGCACTATTTCTTTTGCAGAAAGCAGGCGCCATCTTCCTCTAGGCAGGTTCTTTTTGGTAAGTCCGGCATATAGTACACGATCCAATGCTTTCACCTCATAGCCGAGGTGCTCAAAGATGCGACGCACAATACGATTCCTCCCGATATGTATTTCAATGCCGATTTGCGTTTTATCTTCTTCATCCTCATAACCTAATGCATCCGGTTTAGCTAAACCGTCTTCCAGTTCGATCCCGTTCAGGATATGTTCAAAATCATGTTTCGTCAGGGGTTTATCCAGTGTCACATGATATAACTTTTTCACCTCATTACCCGGATGGGCCAGAAGTTGCGCCAGGTCTCCGTCATTAGTCAATAAGAGCAGGCCCGAAGTATTTCTGTCTAATCTTCCCACGGGATATACCCGTTCTGCTGTGGCGCGTGATACCAGTTCCATCACAGTCTTTCTGTCCCTGGGATCATCCGTAGTCGTAATATAGCCTTTTGGTTTATTAAGCAGAATATAAACAGGCTCTCTTTGGAGAAATAATTTTTTCCCTTTCAGGCAAACTTCATCTTTGATATTCACTTTAAATCCCGGCTCCGTAACCACCTGGCCATTCACGCTGATCTCGCCCGATTTAATATATTCCACCGCTTTCCTTCTCGCACACAAACCCGTCCGTGCAATGTATTTATTCAAAGGAAATAAGTCCGTTTCGGATGATAGCTTTTCAGCATAAGAAGATGTTGGTTTTTGATAATGAAATGGCTGATTCTTCTTTTTTATTCTGTTTTCAAAAAAAGCTGCCTTCGCTTCCTGGCGGCTTCGTGGCTTCTGAGATAATGATTTTTCATTGGAACCTTTGCTTTTTATTTTAGAAGAAACCGTTTCTTTTTTTGCAAAAGCATGAAACGGATGAGCCGGATCCTGAATACGATATTTCTTTTTCATATTTCTTAGTTTACTACTTTTCAGCAGTTCTTGTGGCCTGATCCTGATTATTTGTTACCCGCCTGCGGATCGTTGAATATTGCGCATTGAATATTTTAAAATCTGATACCCGAATCCCGAATGTGGCCTTAATATCAGGCATCAAAAAATCAGTCATTAAAATTTACTGTACATCAGCCATCAGCACTTCAGACATCATCAAATCAGACATCATCAAATATCCTCCAATCACAGATCATAGCCGTTTATCCCTTATTCGCCAACTGCCCGCAGGCAGCATCAATATCTTTTCCGCGACTTACACGCAAATGTGCGTTCACTCTGTGTTTGGTTAAATAATCCCTGAAGGCATGTATCTTTTCCATAGAAGGTTTGGTGAAATGCGCCTGATCAATGGGATTATATTCAATTAAGTTGATCACTTTTACCCGAACCTGCCGGTATAATTTTATTAATTCATCCGCATCTTTCAGGCTGTCATTAAGATCTTTGAATAAAATATACTCGAAAGTAATGTCATTTTTAGTTTGCTGATAAAAATAATTTAATGCTTCCACTAAAGAGTTAAGATCATTTTTATCATTGATGGGCATGATCTGGCTGCGTTTTTTATCATTGGCTGCATGCACGGATAAGGCCAAATTAAAATGCACTTTATCATCGCCGAGCTTTTTAATCATCCTGGAAATGCCTGAGGTGGAAACGGTAATACGTCTTGGCGACATAGCTAACCCCTCCGGTGAGGTAATGCGTTCAATGGATTTCATCATGTTTTGATAATTCAGCAACGGTTCACCCATACCCATATACACGATATTCGTCAGCTTTTTGCCGGCGCTTTCCATAGATTGCTGATTGATCAGACAGACCTCATCATAAATTTCATCGAAATCCAGATTCCTTTTCCTTTCCAGATAACCGGTGGCACAGAACTTACAGTTCAGGCTGCATCCTGCCTGTGAAGAAATGCACGCCGTTTGCCTGGTTTCTGTGGGAATGAGCACGCCTTCCACTTTATTGCCATCATGAAGCAAAAAACTGCTTTTGATAGTGCCGTCGGAACTGATCTGTACGTGATCAATTTTTACGGAGGGAAAAGAGAAGTCTCCGGCTAATTTTTGCCTCAGTGCATTGGACAGGTTAGTCATGTCTGCAAAGGAGCTTGCGTGTTTCAGCCATATCCAGTCCCATATCTGCCCGGTGCGGAATTTCTTTTCTCCCGCCTGCTGCAGATAGGCTGATAATTCTTCTTTCGTTATCCTGCGGATATTTCTCTTCTCCGTTTCCATGAGGCTGCAAAGGTAGGAAGAAACGGGGGGGTTTCAGCATGGTTTCAGCGTTGTTCGGGAATAGTTTCGCAAATTTCAAATTCAAACGAACCTCAAGCCCAAAACCAGGAGATATCCCGACAATAAAATAACCTCAGAGCAGTTGTATCCCGTGTGCTTTACAGAGGAATACCATCTCTTCCGGCCAGATACCTGCGCTGATCTCGCCGATATGCGCTTTGCGGAGCATGAACATCCCCACCCTGGATTGACCGATGCCTCCGCCCATACTCAGCGGCAATTCGCCTTCCATCAGGCGATGATGAAAGAGCAGGTGAAGCCTCTTTTCCTGTCCTCTAATGCGTAATTGCTTTACCAGCGATTCCGTATCTACCCGGATACCCATGGAAGAAAGTTCAAAAGCACGGCCCAATACGGGATTCCACACTAATATATCTCCGTTCAGTCCATGAAAGCCTTCTTCATTGGGTGTGGACCAGTCATCATAATCCGGTGCTCTGCCGTCATGAGGCTTGCCATCAGACAAGGCGCCTCCGATACCGGTGATAAAGACCGCTCCGTATTTCTTTACAATATGATATTCACGTTCCGGCGGCGTCAGCTCCGGATATAGTTGCAAAAGCTCCTCTGCATGAATGAAATATATTTTTTCCGGAAGCACAGGCACAATCTCAGGATGCAGACTATGCACATATTCTTCCGCTTTCCTGAGAATGGAATATAATTTTTCCACCGTAGCCTTCAGATAATGTAACTTTCTGTCGGTAGCTGTAATATGTTTTTCCCAATCCCATTGGTCCACAAAGAGAGAATGTAAATTATCCGGAGTTTCATCGGGACGAATGGCATACATGCCGGTATAGATCCCCTGGCCGGCGGGAATATTGTAGTCTGCCAGCGCCATGCGTTTCCATTTGGCTAACGACTGCACAACCTCGGCTTTCTCTTCATCCAATGCTTTGATAGGAAAGGAAACGGCTCTTTCCACCCCGTTCAGGTCATCATTGATGCCGGTATGCTGACGGACGAACAGCGGAGCGCTCACCCGATGCAACTCCAAATATTCCTCCAACTGGTATTCTATAAACAGCTTTAGTTTTTGCAGGGTTTTAGCAGTCTGTAAGGGTCCGAGCAAAGACTGGTATCCTTTGGGAAGTATCAGGTGCTTCAGTGAAGGATGTGCTTGCAACGCTTCCATATCCGTGGCATTAGAAAATTAAAGATTTTGGTGCATTTTAGAAGAAATTCATCAGTGTTTGTAAAACATTAATTCATTTCTAAATTAATCTGCAAATGTAAGATTTTTATCAAAAATAAGAATCGATTATTTTACTTTTTTACTCCACAAACCTCTCCGCCAAATACGCCAGACTATTGGTCCTTGAAACGGCATCATGCGGAATGATCCCATATTTCCAGGGCTTGCCGCCATGCTGAGTAGTATATTCCGTGGCATTTTTACAATAATCTTCCGCCGATTTCTTTTTGGCCCCGACTTCGTTTGAATCTATCTCTCCCGCCGCTTTCGCTTCCAGCATATAAATAGTATCTGCCGTTTCAGCTATGAAATCAGGTTCATATCTTTGGGAATTACGATTCCAATAAATGTGAAATTGGTTAGGCGCAGGACGTAACCATTTCAGAACTTTCTTATCATTTTCCAAAATGAACGCAACGTTTTGTTCCGTTTCTGAATCGAACTTGTATTCAAAATGACAAGCCTTTTGAAAACCACGGAATATCAATTTGGGAATCAGGCTTTTCGGAATAATGATATTCCTGTAATCCCGGTACCCGGCGTTTAACAAAGCAGAATAGTTCCATTGTTCAATCTTTACGAAAGGCAAAACCTTCGGCTTATTGTCTGGCAATTCTTTCAATTCAAAGTGATCATTCATCTGCTGATAAATCTTTTCGGCAATGGCCGACCTGAATTGATAAACTACTTCAGCTATTTCATCATGGTTATCTAAGTTCGTTTCAAGCGCTTCTGTAGCCTGTGCGGCTAATTTGCGTAATAAGCCTGCATTTTCGTCATAATCTATTTCAGGATAATCAAGGAGCGTATTAATAATTTCTTTTATCGGATCGTTATGATAACCGCTTGAATGTACTTCTATCGTTTCCACCGTCCTGTCCGTTAACCCCATTCTGATAATTTCCTGATTTAAAGCCTGATAATTCATGCCTTCAGCATCTAAATTAAAATCTTTGAAGAGTGCTTTTGTGTCTGCAGGCGCCAAATCCATTCGGGGGATTTCAATGATATTATTCTTGTATTCGGTTACTATGCTGTCGTACACTTCTTTTACTTCCGCCATAATTTGTTCTGTGAATAAATTACCCTGTCTTTGAAATGTTTTTTCTACTTCCTCCATCACTTTCTTTTTTATTTTCTCCTGACGGTAATCATCCACACAATGCACTTCCGGCAGCGTGTTCAATTCGGGTAACACATGGATAATTGCTTTTTGAGCGTCTAATGAGTTTTGCTCTGATTGTTGTTTTTGCTTATCGGCAATAGCAAGTATTTCTTTTTGCTTTTCTTCAAACCTGGCTTGTAAAACCGGCTTGATAGTTACCGGTTGTTTTTCTTCTTTTAATTCATCTTTTGATATTTCAATCAAACTCATTTTATTCAAAATGGAATTGGGATCCTGTGCGGCAGTAATGATACTGTCAAAATGATCATGAGCAACTACGGTCAATTTATCCACTTTGTCATTCCCTGTTCTCTGCCCGTTATAAGGAAGCCGTAAGCCTCTCCCAATGGTTTGTTCAATAAGTACAGGTGC
>SCQT01000263.1 GCA_004322015.1 Chitinophagaceae bacterium | reverse complement strand
ATTCAAAAATTCGCCTCATCTTTTCTTCCTCCTTTATTCCTAAAGGGGGGTGGGTCAACATGCCGGAACGGTGGGTCAGCATAAAACGGAATGGTGGGTCAACATCTTCCGGATTCTATAACCGTGGGTTAAAGGTGGAGAAACAACCTACGAAAACCTTCAAATACTTTGTATTGACTGTAATCTTCTAAAAGGAAGTTTAGATTATCCTGAAAAATAAATAAACTTCACACGAAGGAGGTACTACTGCTAACAAATAGGGCTTAAACGCAATGTAGTGCAACGGAATTGCGATTTAATTCACCGCTTCGGCTGTGCTCTGCACAAGTAGTTGAACTGAGGCTTCGGCTTCGCTCAGTGCAGAAGCTTTGGTAGCTTTTGCTATGGAGTTTCAATTAAAGATTTTTCATGTCAGGAACTTCGGAAAGGAAAGAATGATTTGTACCGGGCCGGACGAACAATAATTATCACCACATAGCAAGTTTGCCAGCCATCGGAAGCAACTTTACCGGCTCACAGCATCCTGATTTTAGTCCGACTTCAATGTCATGACCTGTATCATAACCGGACACTCCTGTAACAAAAGCGCACATTTTATGAAGTGGTAACGATATAATTAATTGATCCTCAACAAATACCAGACTGGCATTTTAATGGTACAGTGAAATGCAATACGGTTTAACCATGTTCAAAAATTATTTTAAAACTGCATTCAGAAGTTTGGTAAGGAATAAAACCTACACCTTTATTAACATGGCAGGCCTGGCAGTGGGTATTGCCGTTTGTATGATCATCTTCCTCATCATACAATTTCAAACAAGCTTCGATAATTTTCACCCAAAGAAGGACCGCATCTATCGTGTATTGACTGAATATCATCATGCAGATGCAAATATTTCTTACGGGCAGGATCTTCCTTTTCTCCTGCCCCGGGGATTGAAAACGGCTTTCCCCCAAATAGAACAGGTGGCGCCGGTCTTTGCAAGTCATAATGATCAAATACTCATCCCTGATGATAACGGAACAGTGACCGGAAAATTCAAAGAGGATAAAGGTGTATTTTTCACCAGGCCTTCATTTTTTAAAATATTTAATTTCCCCCTTCTCGCAGGATCGTATGCGTCTTTACAAGATCCGGACAATGTATTGCTTACAAAAGAAACCGCAGAAAAATATTTTGGTGACTGGAAAACAGCTATCGGAAAAACCATTGAACTAAAAGTGGGCGGCTATATGTTCGAGCACGGCACGGATATATTGAAAGTCTCCGGTATTCTTGCGAGCATCCCTGCCAATACGGACTTTCAGCTAAAACTTGTAGTGGCTTACGGAACGGGTTTTACCGGATCTTTTTTGGAAAACTCCACTGACTGGAACGAAACTACCGCTGGCTTTGGTTGTTATATTTTGCTGCCGCCCCATACTTCCGTTGATCAGTTTAATCAGCAGCTAAGAGCATATTCGAGAAAGGTTGAATCACCTCAAAACAGGGATAGTCATATCATTCAGCCATTGAGCGCTGTTCATTTCGATACACAAACCGGCGACTACAGCCACCAAACAATCAGTCATAAGCTGCTTAATGTATTGTGGCTGATAGCAGCATTCATCCTGTTAATTGCCTGCGTAAATTTTATCAATCTTTCCACTGCCCAATCTGTTAATCATGCGAAGGGAGTCGGCATAAGAAAAGTTTTGGGAGGCACTAAATCTCAATTGCAAATCCAATTCATTCTTGAAACATTTTTAATAGTCGCAGGCGCTGTCCTGCTTGCAGCAGTTATTGCCACGCTTGTATTGCCTTCCGTCAATCAGCTTTTAGGACTTTCGCTCTCGATCCGTATCCTGCACAATCCTGCCATTATTTTATTTCTTTTGGCCGTCACCATCGTTGTAACCGCTCTGTCCGGCTTTTATCCTTCCATTGTTTTATCGCGCTTCAGCCCTGTTCAGGCTTTAAAAAGTAAATCCACCGCTAATGCCGCAAAGGGAATTTCATTGAGAAGAGGATTGGTCGTGTTTCAATTCATCATCGCACAAGCGTTGATCATCGGAACCCTCATCATTGTCAAGCAAATGAATTATTTTATGGATCAACCGCTGGGCTTCGACAAAAATGCCATTGTGAACGTGCCTTTCCGTGTGGACAGCCTGCGCCTCAGTAAGCTGGATTACATAAAGGAACAGCTATTGTCGGTGACCGGCGTGCAGGCAGTAAGTTTCAGTTCCAATACGCCGATTGAAGATGGTGATAATACGTGGAGCAAATTCAAATTTGACCATGCCATCAAAGAAACAGATTTCCAGGCTATCCTTAAATTCGCAGACAACGATTATGCACCCACTTATAAACTACCGCTGATAGCCGGAAGAAATTTACATCCGTCCGATATGGTAAGAGAATTTTTAGTTAATGAATCTCTCGTGAAAAATTTAGGAATTGAAAATCCTGAAGATATCCTGAACAAAGACATCAGCTTGTGGGATGACCGGATGAAAGGGCCTATTGTGGGTGTATTGAAAGATTTCAATGACAGATCTTTTCGCAGTCATATTGCCCCATTAATCATTACCACAGACGTTGATATGTATAACCAGGCAGGAATAAAACTTGCCACGAAAGACATTTCTTCCACACTGCAGTCGGTTAAAAAAATATTTGAGCAGACATTCCCCGATTTTGTCTTTGAATACAAGTTTCTTGATGATAAAATTGACAGCTTTTACAAACAGGAAGAACAGTTATCGCAGTTATATAAAGTTTTTGCAGCGCTCGCCATTTTCCTTAGCTGTCTCGGGCTATACGGCTTAGCTTCCTTCATGGCAGCGCAGAGGACAAAAGAAGTGGGTATTCGCAAAGTACTGGGCGCCACCACCGGCAATATTATTTATTTGTTCTCTAAGGAATTCATCATACTTATTGCCATTGCCTTTGCCATTGCCGCTCCCATTGCATGGTATTACATGCACCAATGGTTACAGGATTATGCTTATCGCATTCACATCAGCGGGTGGTTATTTGTTGCAGGCGGACTTGTTACCATCATGATCGCACTCGCGACGATCAGCTTCCGGGCAATAAAAGCAGCCACAGCTAACCCGGTGAAGAGTTTGAGAACGGAGTAATACGAGCCCGACGATGAATATCGGGATCAGACATTTATCGTCTATAGTTTCAAGTCGAATAGTATCTTCCTGACTCATATTCCCTGCTCAAAAAAGCAGATCCCCGCTCCTACCCATTCTTTATCGGCATTATAGCGAACGCCTACCATCTCTCCTTTACTGAGGCGGCAGAGATTCTGGACTAATAAAGGTTTAGCATCGCCATTCTTCCAGTAAAACATCAGGCGTATTTCGCATTTGGCAGGCACATCCGGTGTCTGAATCACAGGAGCATATTGTATTTTCTTCTGAAGGATCCAGTTTTGCGGATCTTTCAGCTTCTCAATGTCTTTTTTTTTCACATGCAAAACAACTCCCTGTCCGGCAAAAGAATACAAAGGTTTTAACACATAATTTTCAAGATCAGCGGGAGTTACTTCCAGTTTATCCACGAAATAAGCGGCAGGCACATATTTGGATTGCAGCAGCGGCAGATCAAATTTGCTGATCCTGTAAAACCAGTTAGGGTGAGAGACCCACTCTACGTCCAGATGATGCTTCAGGTCCACTATCCTGCCTAATTTTTTCCTCTGAGATCTCAGGTCATCAAAAATAAGCCGGTTGTACATCCGTTTCACCGGCACCTTTTTCCCCTCATAAGTGTAATATAATTTCTTTCCTTCCTTTATTAATTCCGTGATGCACACCGGCCTGACACCCAGCTTATCCTGTGTCAGATAAAAATCTATCTTTGTTTTCTGTTCATGAGGATTCACTTCCAGCAAAATGACTTCTGCAGGGTCATGATCGGCTACAATAATATCATGGAGGAGTTTCCAATAGGTTTCCCTGTTATATCCATTCAGATAATTGCTGAACCCGTCAGGCACAAAAAAATGCTTCCGGTAGTTTTCCTCCAGCAACACCTGGAAAGCATTCATGCTGGGGAAGCCCTGCAGTTCGATCAATTGAGGGATATAATTCCCTTCTTCATTTTTACAAATAGCAAAGTCAAGGATAATAAATTCGGCATGAATATTTTCATGGGTTACTTTTAATTTCTTGGGAATAGCCTGACTGGTCTCTTTTTTAAAGTCAGGTGCAGTCAGCACCTGCATGATTTCTTCACTTGCCTCCTTTAAGCGGTGAAGAAAAGAGGAAGGGATAAACACCGGTGTTTCGGCAATTCTGAACCGGATGGCGCCCGGATGCACCTTATGAACATCCTCCAGGAATGCCATATATTTTTCAGCAGTAAACTCTCTGTTATACTGCTCTCTGATCTCTGGTATCATACAAGTAAAGATAAAGGATAAAAGTCAAAAAGAATAGGAATAAAAGGTTGTCCGTAGTCGGTTGTCCATTGCCCGTTGTCGGTTGTCCGTTGTCGGTTGTCCGTTGACAGTTAATGAATAAGGTTGGAACACGGAACACCAAATACAGAAGCTACTCCCCTCTGAATTCCGCTTTCCTTTTTTCAATAAAGGCTTTCATTCCTTCCTTTTGATCCTTGGAAGAAAAGAGCATGTAAAAATTTTTTCTTTCATAAGCTAATCCATCTTCGAGAGAAGTATCAAAAGCTTTTAACACGGACTCTTTTGCCATCTTCACTGCCAGCGGCGGCATCCGGGCGATCTCCGAAGCTAACCGAATGGTTTCTTCCAGATATAATTCCACCGGCACAATTTTGTTAATTAATCCCGCCTGCAGGGCTTCATCAGCAGAAATAAATTTACCTGTCAGGATCATCTCCATGGCGCGTACTTTTCCCACTGCCCTGGTGAGTCTTTGGGTTCCGCCGGCGCCGGGGATCACACCGATTTTAATTTCCGGCTGCCCGAACTGAGCGGTTTCGCTGGCCACGATCATATCACACATCATAGCCAGCTCACAGCCCCCCCCCAATGCAAAACCGCTGACAGCAGCTATCAGGGGCTTCTTAATTTTCCTGATCGCATCCCACACACTGAACTTGTCTTCACGATACATATCCACCGTGTTTTTTTCAGCCATCTCTTTTATATCCGCTCCGGCGGCAAAAGCTTTTTCATTACCCGAAAGCACCATTACGCGAACCGAATCATCCAGATCCAACTGTTGAAGCGCATCTCTCAGTTCTGTCATCAGCAATGTATTCAGCGCATTCAGTTCCCTGGGACGGTTCAGTTGAATGTGTGCGACAAATTGTTGCACTTCTTTATTGATCAATATACATTCAGGCTTCATTTTTTATTTTATTTACAGGGTGGCAAAAACAATAGTTCCTACAATGGCTAATACTATCAGAATAGAGAAACTATACAATATGCTGATCCAAACGGCCTTAAAGAATGAACGTACAAGGGAACGTTTATATACATTCCGTAAAGCTGATACAAGATAAATAAATATTATCAAAACAATATAAGATTCAAAAAACCGCACATGAAAAACCTTATCCAGCAAGAAGGTCACCAGCATCAGCAGAAAGGCCAGAGAATGAAAATGGAGGGAAAAAATAGCATGGTCAGAATAATAGTGTCCTTTCCTGTAAAACCATTTTAAAAATAAGGCAAATAAAGGTAAGAGAAAAAACATGGCTTTGGGTATATCATGCATGAATTTTTCAAAGAGGATTTGTGCATATTGAGTACCATACTGCGCCTTACCTCTTGCGAATCTGTTAATAATAAATCCTTCAATACCTCCGGGTCTTTCACTTGGAGGAAGTGTCTGCTGAATAGAATCGAATTGTTCAAATTTCATATTCTTTTCCCCTTGTGTTTCCAAAAAAAGGATCTGGTATTGGAGTGTTCTGATCGCAGTTGAATCAGCAGGGTTACCGGATAACTTTAAGCTATCTACCGAATGTCGCAGGGATTGAAGGACTTTTGTATTATGAGGAGCGCCGACATTATTGTTTGCGATATTTGAAAATCGGTCTTTATTCAGCAATCCAAGAGAGATAAAGAAAAGAAATGAGATAAAGATATACATGCGGATAGGATGCAGGTAACGTATTCTCTTTCCCGAAAGATATTCTTTAGTCAAAAATCCGGGATGAATGACTAAATCCTTTATAGTCGTAAAGAATTTGGAATCAAAATGGGTGAAATCAGAGAAGAAGTGATACAATAATTCTCCGAAGGATTCTCTCGGTTCCCGGTTTTCCTGTCCGCATTCGGAGCAATAACGGCCAGTAACCACGGAGCCGCAATTGAGGCAAATATTTTCCTGTCGTAATTCTCTTTTCATGTAATGGAATAGGGGATAAAGGTAATGGATAATTCAAAAATTTTCCCCGCCTCATACAGCGTTTGGAGTATAATTTTTGTCTAAATGAACAATCCGGCATTACATTAATATGCCGGCAATGGTAGCGGATAAATAAGAAGCCAGCGTGCCGCATATCAGCGCTTTAAATCCCAGCTTTGCCAGATCCGTACGCCTCGAAGGTTCCAATTCCCCAATACCACCTACCTGGATGGCAATGGAACTGAAATTGGCAAAACCGCATAAAGCAAAACTTACGATAAGCATAGTTTTAGGATCCAGCGCTGCCTTGATATGAGATAAATCCATGTAAGCCACAAATTCATTAATGACCAGTTTGGTACCCAATAAAGCTCCTGCCTGATGAGCCTCATGCCAGGGAACACCCATAGCCCAGGCTATCACCGAGAAAACGCTGCCGAATATCTGATTGAGATTTAAAGTCTTCAGATCCATACCAATGAAGCTTAAAGATAACCCCCACCCGGCCAGATGGTGACCAATCCCACCGAGAAACCAATCTGCCAGCGCAATCAAGGCAATGAAACCGATCAGCATGGCAGTGACGTTCAATCCGATACGTAACCCATCACTGGCGCCATGGGAAATAGCATCCAATAAATTATATGTTGTTTTTTGAACCTGGAGTGAAACCTTTTTCCTGGTCTCTGATTGTTCTGTTTCCGGCCAAACAATTTTAGAAATAACCAAAGCGCCCGGGGCTGCCATCAGGCTGGCTGCGATCAGGTATTGAGCAGGTACGCCCAGGGAAATATACACTGCCATCACCCCCCCCGCAATACATGCCATGCTGCCGGTCATAGAGGCTAACAGTTCGCTCATGGTCATCCCTCTGATATAGGGTTTGATCATGATCTGCGCTTCCACCTGTCCTACAAAAGCGCTTGCCACATTGCTCAATGCTTCGCTGCCGCTCACAGCCATTACTTTGTACATGATAGTGGCAAAAACTTTCACTATTTTTTGAAGGATACCGACATGATAAGCCATCGTCACCAGGACAGCCACGAAAATAATAGTTGGGATGATGGTGAAAAAGAAGATCAGATTATTTTCAGGTCCGAATACTTTAGTAAGGAGAGGCTGATCCACCAGTGGCCCAAAAACAAACCTGGCTCCTGCTTCAGACATGTTCAGAATGGTGGTTACTTTTGCGCCTACCCAGGCAAAAATTTCTTTTCCAATGGGAATTTTTAGAATAAACAGGGCCAGCACCAATTGTATCCCTAATCCTGAAAAGACGACCCGGTAATTGATTTTTTTCCTGTTATTGGACATGAGAAAAGCGATGCCGAGAATGAGCACGATCCCTATCAGGCCATTAAACCTTTCCATAATTATTCCATCTTGCTGTTATCCTTGTTTGAAAAAAGGGAGTAAAGTAAATAATATTTTTCAGAATACCAGAACCTCCGCTTAGCCATTAACATAATATTTCTTTCATCTGAAGATCAAAAGGCCTATTTTTGACGCCTATTAAAGCCGGTGGCCATTGAAAAGCTTTTTACTATCCCATATAAGCTTGAAAATCCTTTGGTGTTTCTTTTTCACAGTCTGTATAACCGGGTGGACAAACTCATACGCCCAGCGTACCTGTGGAACGCCCCTGGCCATTAAACAGGCATTAGAAAAAAATCCCAGGCTGATAGAGAAATACAACCGGATAAAGCGCCTGGCCTTTCCTCCCGCCCGCATGCAGGAATATCTGAGGGGACAGGCTGTAGTGACCATTCCGGTAGTCGTACATATTGTGTTGCAAAATCCGAACAGCATTTCGGATGCGCAAGTGCAATCCCAGATCAATGTACTTAACAGAGATTACAACGCTGATAATGCAGACTCGGTCAAAATTCCGGGTGTTTGGAAATCCCTTTTTGGCGACATGCGTATTCAGTTTTGCCTTGCTGAGCGAACTCCCGACGGTGGTCCTACTAATGGTATAGACAGGGTTACAACCAATCAAACACAATTCAGCATTAACGATGGCGTTGCAACCGTTAAACATGTTTCTTCGGGCGGGGCGGACGCCTGGGATCCATCAAAGTATCTGAATATATGGGTTTGCAACCTGTCGGATAATACGCTGGGGGTGGGCACACCACCCGTACTGTATCCTGATAATGAAGAAGGAGTCGTTATCCAATATAACGCCTTTGGGACTACGGGTAATTTATTACCGGCATTTAACAAGGGAAGGACGTGTACCCACGAACTCGGGCACTATTTCAATTTATTGCATCCGTGGGGGAATGGGGACGGCTCCTGCAGCCCGGGTGATTCTGTGTCAGATACACCTCCTGAAGCTTCTCCCGTGTATGGATGCCCGGCATTTCCCTACCTTCAGGATAAATGCTCTCCCGATTATCCCGGTGCCATGTTCAACAATTTTATGGGCTATGCCAACGACAGTTGTATGAATATGTTCACCGACGGGCAGGTTAATCGTGCCCAGGCAGCATTTTTTACCTTCCGCTCCAGCCTGCTGACATCAGATGGATGCCAACCTGTGATATTGAAAAACATTGATGCCAAACTTCAGGATATAGCTTCCCCTTCAGGAAAAATTTGTGATAATGAATTTGCGCCTGTTATTACTTTGAAAAATATGGGAAAAGATACGCTTACCAGCGTCAATATCAGTTATCAAATCAATAATAGTCCGGGCAAAACAATTACCTGGACCGGCAGCCTTCCTTCCTTAGATACTGTACAACTTGCCCTGCCCGCCACTTCTGTTCAAACGGGTAATTATCAATTGGCAGCCTTCACCTCCAAACCAAACGGGCAGGCAGACGAACAATCATCCAATGATACTGCCGTCATTTCTTTTCATTTAGATCCTTTGGCGACCGTTCCATTCTCAGAAGGATTTGAAGGAGATTCTTTCCCCCCTCCGGGATGGGAGATCCGTAATGACATGCCCAATATTTCCTGGCAAAAAACAAATACGGCTGCCCACAGCGGGCAATATGCCGTCGTCATGCGGAACCTGGATTTTGCGGCGAATGGACCCGCCAGCAATCTGCTGACGCCGGTATTTAATCTTTCAAACTCCGATTCTGCTTTCCTCACTTTTTATGTAGCTGCTGCCGTTCAATCGGATCCCTTTGGTAACAATCAATATTGGGATACGCTGGAAGTCTTGATCAGCAATGATTGTGGGCAATCGGGGGCCGTCTTATATAAAAAGTGGGGTATCAATCTGATCACAGATTCCATTCCTGCTTCCCGGGAATTCGTACCTGCTGCTAATCAATGGAGAAAAGATTCCATCAACCTGACACCTTATATTAAGCGGGGTAATTTCCAGATCATTTTCAAATGCATTACCAATTTTGAAAATAATATTTACTTAGATGATATCAATATATATACCAGGCCTGTCAATCCCGTGCTGGAAAAAGAAAAAGTGATCGTAGTGCCCAATCCTACCACCGGAATGTTAACGGTACAATTCCTTGGTAACCCACCCAATCTACAGGCGGTTTCCATCTATAATGTATCCGGTCAGTTAGTTTCGCGTAAATTTGCCTCGGAAGTCAATGCCCAGAACCGGATCGAATTTAATTTATCGAATGAGGCTCCGGGTGTTTATTTTGTGAAGATTTCTTATACTGATCACCGCATTGTAAAAAAGATAATTAAGATAAAATGAGTACAGAAGCAGATTTATCACGTGTGAAAAATATTTTGAACCGGTCTTCCATTACAAAGGATATAAAGGACCTTGCCGAAAAAATAGTAGCTGAAGAAAGATTGACGCCGGAAGAAGGTGAATTTCTTTTTGAAAAGGGGCCGCTACCTGTTTTGGGTACCTTAGCTAATTATGTACGTGAAAAGAAATCAGGCAATAAAACTTACTTCAACCGTAATTTCCATATCGAGCCGACTAATGTATGTGTCTTTTCATGCTCTTTTTGTTCTTATTCTCGTTTATATAAACATCGGGAAGACGGATGGGAATTGTCTGCCGATGACATGCTGGACATGGTTAAAAAATATGATGATCAGCCCATCACCGAAGTACATATTGTGGGAGGGGTTCATCCGAAATTAAATCTGGAATTCTTTTGTGAGGTCATTCGCCGCATCAAAGCCCATCGTCCGGAATTACATATAAAAGGTTTTACTGCCGTAGAATTGGATTATATGTTCCGCAAAGCGAAAGTAAGTGTGGAAGAAGGATTAAACATATTAAAAGAAGCTGGATTACAATCTATGCCGGGAGGGGGGGCTGAAATATTTCATCCGGATATACGCAAGAAAATCTGTGTGGATAAAGTAGATGCAGAAGGCTGGCTGAAAATCCATAAAGCCGCCCATCGTCTGGGAATGCCCACTAATGCCACCATCCTGTACGGCCATATTGAGAACTATTTTCATCGTATAGATCACATGGAAAAGTTAAGGCAACTGCAGGATAAAACGCATGGCTTCAACGCTTTTATTCCCTTAAAATTCAGGAATAAAAACAACGATATGTCGTATGTGCCCGAATCCACCATTGTGGAAGATCTGAAAATGTATGCAGTGGCGCGTTTATATCTGGATAATTTCCCGCATATCAAAGCCTACTGGGCTATGCTGGGCAGGCAAACCACTCAGTTGACTCTTGCTTACGGTGTGGATGATGTGGACGGAACGATAGACGATACTACCAAAATTTATTCCATGGCAGGCGCGGAAGAACAGCATCCGCGAATGAGTACGGAAGAATTAGTCATGCTGATCAAAAAAGCGGGGAGAATTCCTATTGAAAGAGATACCGTTTATCATGAGTTGCACGATTATTCGGAAATGGAAGTGTCAAATTTATCATAAACATGTCATTTTTAAAATGCTCCCGCTGCGGTTATCTGAACCCTCTCACAGGCGAATATCAAACCTTTTGTCAAAACTGCAGTAAAAAGCTAATCTTCAGAAGGCAGCCTACGGAGCAGTAACTGAAGTAATGAGCAGACCGGATGTTTCAGATTTCACCTATAAGGACAGCATGGTAAGGATTTCTAATTTACCTGCCATCCTTCAAACCGGATCCTATTTAGCACAAAATGAACAAAACCTTATTTTCAAAGATCTACTCATAGCGAAAAAAAGAATTTTATGGCAGGTAACCATTTTATACAAAGCTGATGATCCGTATGGGGCAGAGGTTACAGACAGAATCATTCAATCAGTTTCAATTCAATAATATGCATGGCTGAGCATACACTTTATTCATCTTCTCCCAGCCATTCATCCACAATCCTGTCCGCTCTGCCTGATTCCTGCAATTGAAGAAGCGCTATGTCCATTGAATGCAAGAGGTTTGTTTTCAACGGCAATGCAAATCCATACCCTTGCCTGACATATTCTGCGGTGGAAACAGCCACACTGTTATCATGATGTTCTTTCAAAAAATAAAGTATCTGGGGGCGGTCAAATACCACAGCATCCACTTGTCTCTTTTTCAGCAGATCATATCCCTGTTTTAAAGTTTCCACAGGAACATTTTTTGCACCATATTTATTTACAAAAACTTCTGCAGGTGAACCAGCTACCACAGCTACGCTCTTTCCGCTTAGTTCATTGGCAGTGGATATGACAGATGTTCCTAATCCGGTCAAAGTAAGGGTGCTGGCAATTCCCGCCACCATCGTAGTGGCGAAGATAATAGAGATCACCATCCAGCAACCCGCAATGACCCGGCCCCGGAAGGTAACCGGCGCCTTATCGCCATAACCTGTGGTGGACATGGTAACTATGGCACACCACATCCCGTCGCCGATCCCTTTTACCATTTCGGGATCAAACTGCTGCGGGTTCTTTTCATGCTCCGCCAGCCATAAGAGGAAACCGACACCTGCAAGTATGAGGATAAATATACCTGCCGCCGCAAAAAACTTTGCACTGAAAAAGGGCTTTATTCTTTGCCATAAAGTAGGTTCATCCGTTCGGGATAAAATGGATAAGCTGGATTGATAATACGGTTGTGAAAAGCGGGCACTCTTTTCTCTCTTTGAAGTAATGCTTACCGGACCAACCACTGCATCTATTTCTCCCGAAGCCAATGCTTCCAAAGCTGAAGGAACATCTACATAGATCTTGGTAGTATATTTCCACCCTAACTCAGAAGCCAGCGCCTGCCAGATCTCCAGAGAAATGCCGGAGCCGGTTGCCGGATTCACAATAAAAGGAGCAGTACCGGCAATACCTATAACGAAGTTCTTAGGTGTATTTCCGGGGGAGGCCCTTTGCGCATGAACATTAAAAGAAAAAAGGAAAAGAAAAATTAAAGCAGATACAAAATACTTTGTAGATATTTTTACTTTGTACATGATGATTATTTTTTATACTTAATATAAGCTTCCTTCAGCCTGCTTATATATAATTGAACAAATTCATCTTTTCTTTTACGCCGGTATTGCATCACCCAGCGCGGATGCGGAAGGGAAATAATATTTTCAAATAAATTATATTTTTCGTTTAGTTTATTAAAATATTTATAGTTGGTCCCCTCTCCCAGGCAAAAAGCCGTTTCTGACTTGCCGAATATCCTTTTCTGCTCCCGCACGCATTCCAGGATAAATGGTGTGGCAGATTCCTGTAACTGTTTATCGTCATAATAATTCAGATTCTTACCATCATATAAAAAGCCAAGCGGGCTCAGTGCCGTAATAAAAAAATGGCTGTAAAAGTCGTCAGTCCCCCCCCATTCCTTTATGACCTCATATATGAACTGCGATGACAACTCTCCTCTTTTATCAAACGGGTTTCGCACCCCACATTCATCCTCCAGACGAACCGGATCCGTAAAAGGCACACCGGTGACCCCGGCTCCAAAACGACCCGGATTGATCCCATACAAAAGGATACGATCATTTTTATCTTTATAATATTTTTTATAAAACTGAGATACCACCTGCCAGACATCTTCATCATGGTATGGATGCATGATGGAAACACCTGCAGGCATTTCAAAATCAGGAGATATCATTTCATAAAATCTAAGTATTTCCCTGTAAAGGAAGGATCTATTGGCCATTTTGTGAGAAGGTTAAGGAACAAAGTTACACAGAATCAACTGTTTATAAAAACAACCTCATCTTCTTTAGGAAAAAAACTTGGATAAATCATTTTTTTGTTGTACCTTTTAATGTATAAAATCTCAGCATCATGAGAATCATGAAATCAAAAGTTGATTTTGAGATTGTATCTGTGGTTTTGATATTTTGCCTTTTGGCTGCCGTGGTCATATTAGCCTGTGTGATATAGACCAAAGGCATATCCTCAGATAAACCGCTTCTTTACACTCACTTGACCAGTAGTGTAGTGTGATGGGAAATATATCGCTTTCATTTCAGCTATTTTTATATTTTTGCAAAAATAAAACGGCGATGGGGTTCGCCTTAAACTGTTTTGCCACCCGGCAGATCTGATGACTCCTGTTCTGATACAATTTATCTTTATTGTTTATGGGCAAAATGATTTTATTAGTCGGGGCAGGTGGCTGTGCAGGCAGCATTGCCCGTTTTCTCTCCCAGCAGCTTATGGTCCGTTACTATCCATCTTCTTTTCCCTGGGGGACCTTGATCGTTAATATCACAGGATGCTTTATAATCGGCATCGTATATGCGTTCGGCGAAAAGGGGAATTTACTTTCACCTGAAATGAGAATCCTTTTAGCCACGGGATTCTGCGGCGGGTTCACCACTTTCTCTTCTTTCGCCTATGAAAATATCTCCTTATTGAGAGACGGTGAATTACTTTATACTTTTATATACATAGCGGCAAGCATCATAGTTGGTTTTCTCGCCACTTACATCGGTGTACTCGTAGTAAAATCTTATTAATATGGAACTGCAGCTCAATCCCGATTCCAAACTATTACGCATTTTTATCGGAGAAAATGATAAAGTAGCACATCGTCCGCTATACGAAGCCTTATTATTCGCCGCTAAAAAACAGGGACTTGCCGGCGTTACCGTATCACGCGGCATTATGGCTTATGGCGCAAGTACGCGAGTACATACCGCCAAATTAGTGGATATTTCCCAGGACCTGCCTATTATCGTGGAAATTGTGGACCAGGAAGAAAAGATCACTGAGTTCTTAAAAATTGTCAACGAATTAATGGATAAAGCAGCGTGCGGCGGGTTAGTCACTGTAGAAAAAGCACAGGTTCTCTATTATAAACCGGGGAAGAAGAGGTAGAAGCCATTGTTTGGTGGTTTGGTGGTTTGATGGTTTGATGGCTTGATGGTTTGATGGTTTTATGGTTATATGGGTTTATGGTTTTGTCTGTTTAAATTTTTTTCAAGATAAAATACAGGCAGCATGAATAACTCCGGCAATAGAGATAATATTCATATTTTTGAATAAATAAATCCGATCCGGGAGAATTATGATGACAAAAGAGATCAGCATACTTATCGGAGAGATGAACGACATTTATAAGGGTGATCCCTGGTACGGTGAATCCATGCGGGAAATATTAGAGGATGTGAATCCCAAAATAGTATTTGATCATCCGTTACCTGATGCGCATTGTATAGCAGAGCTCCTTTCACATATCATTGCATGGCGGAGACTGGTTGTCCGGCGTCTGCAGGGTGATGACACCTTTTCAGTGAATCAGACGGAGAGCTTTAACTGGAAGCTTATTGATGATAACCCTGCTACGGCATGGGAAAGTTTAATGCAAATATTAGATGATGAACATCGCCGGCTCATCCTGGCGCTTGAGCAGTCTGATGATTCTCTGTTGGATAAAGAAGTTGCCGGCAGAAAATATAATTTCCGGCATCTGCTGCACCACATCGTGCATCACGACATTTATCACTTGGGACAAATTACATTATTAAAGAAACAGGGTTAATTCCGGCTGATCAGGGAAGTGAACGGATGCCGGAGGTTTTTATAACCTGTCAGATCAACTTTAATGCTTCCGACCGTAATAGGGGTATTAATTCGCAGCGGGATTTTATTTCCATCATCGCTTACCCAGACAGTCATCTTTTCACCACCGGAGAAGATAGTTCCTTTAATGAGCAGCGGCCTGAATTTAATCGCCCGGAAGGTGCCATACCTGGTAGTCACATTTTCCCTGCCTAAATAACGGATATAAATATGGTACACTTCATTATCTAAAAACATGCTGAAATATATTTTATCATCCGGTTTATATTTATCGAAATCAATATTGCGCGCATAATAAATAGCACTCAATACATCCTGTATGCAGGAAGGAACATGATAAGTACCCTGCAGAGAGGTGGCAGTATTCCTTTCGTGGTCAAAAGTGACGACATTATATTTATGATAATCTCCTTCATTGACATCCCTGATAAATTTTAACGGCAACAGGGAACCGCTATCAATAAATGTTTCATAACGGTCTCGTACCTTAAATATCCAATCGTAAGAATGATAAGTGTGCCCTTCACCCACCACATGATAAGCAGGTCTCCCGTCCAAATCCGCTAACGTGGTGGTAAAGGTTACTTCTCCCGCCCCGATATAGGCAAAGCTGACATTGTAATACACTTTATAGGTAATACTTTCTCCCGATTTGAAAGCGTCGTTTTCCAATCCACAAAAACCGGAGTTTTGAGAAAAAGACTGAAAGCAGGACAGTAACGCCAATATGATAAGTAACCCCTTTTTCATACATGTTGCTTCTTTAATATAACGGCCATTTTACCCTCATTCAAGACTTTGATCCCCAACAACAGCAAACTTCCGAAGATGGCCGGTATGACTAAATTGATCAACCAGATGCCTAAAGTTCCTGCAATGATACCTATTTTATTGGCGCTAAGCAAGCCTAAAAAATATAAACCCACTTCACCCCTTATTCCTAATTCTGCAATCGTCACAGAGGGTATCATCGCCATCACCAAATATATTAAGAAAATCATTGTCCATCCTTGCCACCAAAGCATTTCAACCCCCATGATTTCCAGTAAAATCAAATATTGTGCCGAGAAGATCAGATAACGAAGCATGGACAACAGCATCACTTTCAACAGCATTGACGGTGGGAATTCAGCCATTACAACTACATATTTCTGGAAACGCCGAAGCCACTTAACCCGGCCGAACAGTCTAACAATAAGGGTTAAACGGAAATATAAAAAAATAGCAAGTGTGGCTACCATCAAGAGACAAAAAAGAACGAATAGTTTCCAGAAAAAAACCGGCAAAAAAAGGAAATGAATGTCCGCTCCAAAATATGTGGCAAAAAAGATCAGTCCCAGGCAACCGAAAAGCAATGTAGTAATAAACTGGCTTATACTGCCCACAAAAGTGGCAGAAATAGCCTGCAACCGGTTTTCCCCTCTAAGATATAAAATCCGGCCGCCATATTCCCCGATATGATTGGGTGTATTTACAGAAAAAGACACCCCCGACAGAATGGCGTAAAAGGATCTGCGAAATGATATTTTTTCCAGAGGATTGATCAAAACTTTCCATTTCCAGGCTTCAATACCCCAGTTAAGGATCATCATCATGAATACAATGATGATGGCTACCTGGTGAGCGCCGACACTTTGTCTCAATTTTTCTGCCGATATATGCAAATTATCTTTGTATCGCAACTGATGGTACATAGAATAAGACAGCCATACAAACAGCCCGATGCCAAAAATGTAATTGAGAATTATTTTGGTACTTTTGCTAAGCACAATTAGTTTAAAGGATCAGTAAACAATACAAAAACCAGGCAAAGCTAAGGAAGCTTGGAAAAATAACAGAGATTTGGTGGCTCATGAAAGCTCAAATATTATTTTAGGGATAGATCCCGGAACTTTATTAATGGGGTATGGCATTATCTGCCTGCGGGGAAAAAACCTGCATCTCATGGAGATGGGAACTCTTACACTAAAAGGCACTCCTGATTCTTACGAAAAACTCCGGAAAATTCACGAGAAGATCACTGCATTGATTGAGATCCATCATCCTCAATCATTTGCCATTGAAGCGCCTTTTTACGGGAAAAACGTGCAAAGCATGCTGAAATTAGGCAGGGCGCAGGGAGTGGCTATTGCCGCAGCCATGCAGGCGAGGTTAAAAGTATGCGAGTATGCTCCTAAAAAAATTAAACAGGCTGTCACAGGCAATGGAAACGCCAGTAAAGAACAAATATGGCGCATGTTAGAGAGAATGCTCCATTTCGGGGAAAAGCCGCGGTATTTTGACGCCACGGATGCCGTAGCTGTCGCGGTTTGCCACTATTTTCAGCAGAAACACCCTGATCTTGGCGTGAGAGACAATCGTAAAGGCTGGGCTGATTTTATACTTGAACATCCTGAAAGAATTGCATGAAAGAGGACTACCCTGTCTGCACATCCATTTTAACCGACTTTTAATGAGGAAAGGAACGAGGAATAAACGACAAAAAACCTATGAGATCTTCCATACTTAGAACCATTGTAATCAGTGTTACTATTCTGCTCATCTTAATAATGGGCGTTCAACTCTACTGGGTAAGCAAAACCTATAAGTTAGAACAGAAAGAATTTAACATTAAGGTAAACAGCGCCCTTCGTTCTGTAGTGGAAGCCATTCGCTTTTCACATAAAGATACCTCTCCTTTTGCCGGAGTCATCTCCCAGCCTATGCAAGATTATTTCATTGCAGACACACGTTATCTGCCCGATAGTGAAGAAGTGGATTTCCTGCTGCGAAAAGCCATTGAAGAATATAATGTGTTTACCACCTTCAAATTCGGTATTTATAACGCCTCCCAAAAAAGATTTACTCATGTTCGCTATATCCCCACAGGCGAGTATGATCCCGACCGGGGAGTGCGGTTGCCGTTATTAATAAAATCCTATAATTACATTGGTGTGCTGTTCCCTAACAGGGAGAAGTTTATCATCCGCCAAATGGGATTCTGGATATTTTCCACCATTATTCTGCTCTTAGTTATCACCGGATTTGCCATCAGCATTTATAAGTTATTTCGCCAAAAACAGCTTTCTGAAATTCAAAAGGATTTTATCAACAATATGACCCATGAATTCCGGACGCCCATTGCCACTATCCAATTGTCCACAGAGGTGTTAAAGAACAATGATTCGGTTCAAACAAATAAACGGCTCTTCCAATACGCCAGCATCATTGAGAATGAAGCTAATCATTTAGAGAGCCAGGTTGAACGGGTACTGCAAGTGGCAAAAATGGAAAATCACACATTGCATTTGGAGAGACAGCCGGTAGATGTACACCAAATTATCAGGCAGACGGCACATGATTTTGAGAACACTATCCAGCAAAAAGAAGGGCATTTTGTGCTGGACCTGCAGGCCGAAAGACCTGTTATTATGGCAGATAAGCTGCATTTTACCAATATCATTTTTAACCTGACTGACAATGCTATCAAATATTCATCAAAGCCAATCGTTACTTTTAAAACAAGCAACGAGAAAACGGGCATAGCTATCTCTATAAAAGATAACGGGCAAGGGATACCGGACAAATACCGTAAATTTCTGTTTACTAAATTCTTCAGAATACCCACCGGCAATCTGCATGAAGTAAAAGGCTTTGGATTGGGGCTAAATTATGTTAAATTATATACAAATTACCTAAATGGGATCGTCCATTTGGAGAGTGAATTAGGAAAAGGAAGTAACTTTATATTATATTTTCCTGACGCATTACCCGCTTAACTTTTAAAAACTCATTATTATGGAAAAAAAATCCAGAATCCTATTGGTAGAAGATGATTTGAACTTAGGCTTCGTTATCACAGATAATCTGGAAGAAGCCGGCTATTTAGTAGTTCATTGCCCCGACGGACAAACTGCGTGGGATCATTTTCAGAAAAAACCCTTTGATCTGATTTTACTCGATATAATGCTTCCCAAAAAAGACGGTTTTTCACTGGCGCGCCAGATCAGGAAAAAAAACGAAATGATCCCATTGATATTCCTGACTGCCAAGTCCCTGGAAGAAGATAAAATCAGCGGATTTGAAATAGGCGCTGATGATTATATTACCAAGCCTTTCAGTATGAAAGAACTGTTGCTGAGGATTGAAGTATTTCTCCGTCGTACCAAAGCTTTAAATGCCGATAAAAACACGCATTTTAATATCGGAAATCTTACATTCAATTACGCTGAATTAGTGCTTACCCTTCCCGACAAGTCCAAAGTTTCTTTAACGCAAAAAGAGGCTGATCTGCTGAAATTCCTTTGTGAAAACACTAACAAAACATTGCGCCGTGATGAGATATTACTGCACGTTTGGGGAAAAGCGGATTACTTCCTGGGGAGAAGCATGGATGTTTTTATTACTAAATTACGCAAGCATTTCAAGGAAGACCCCAGAGTGGACTTAACTACCATTCACGGCGTCGGATTTAAGTTTAATGTGCCTGAGAAAGCCGGACAGCCGGCTGCATAACGTGATCAGGATTGTGCGGCGATCGCCTGCACCTTCCCTCCTATTTTCTGCCAATGATTCCAGAACTCGGGGTAGGATTTGTTGACCGCTTCTGCATGGATTATCTTTACCGGTGAATCGGCATTCAGCGCGGCTACTGCACATGCCATAGCAATACGGTGGTCATCATGTGAGAAAGTATCCGCTGTGTGAATACCCGTGCCTCCATGGACTATCATCTTATCTCCCGCTAACTCAATACGAATTCCCAGTTTACCAAACTCTTCTTTAAGTGTTTTAGCTCTGTCACTTTCTTTAAAAGCCAGCCTGCCAACCCCTTTTAAAACAGAAGCTCCTTTACAGTTGGCAGCCAGTGATACCAAGGGTGGAAAAAGATCAGGACAATCAGTGGCATCAAATTCAAATGCGGTTAAGTCTCCTTTTTCAATCAATACAGTAAACATCCCCTTCATTACCTTAGCGCCTGCTTTTTCCAGCGCCTCCAAAATAGCTTTATCTGATTGCGCAGAACGTATATTCAAATTATCTACTTCCGCCTGTCCGGCAACCGCACCCGCCACGAGCAGGAAAGCAGCCCCGCTCCAATCACCTTCCACGGTATAATCGCAGGCCCGGAAATGCTGGCGGCTGCCGAAATGAAACTTTTCGAAATTCTCATGAGTAACCTTCACTCCAAAATGCTGCATGATTTGCATGGTAAGGTCAATATAAGGCTTGCTTTTCAGATTGGTGACTGTAATTGCATTATTTTCAGCTATGGATCCATACGCCATCAACAATCCGGTTAAAAACTGTGAACTAAGTGAGCCGTCCACCGTGATATCTTTTGCCTGTAACGGACCTTTTAAAGAAATTGGCGGCCTGCCGTTTTGGGTATGACAAATCACGCCTAATTGTGGCAAGACCTCTTCGAAAAAACTGACAGGACGTGATCTTAAACTTCCGGAGGCTTGGATAGTCAGGGGCCGGTCACAAAGTGCGGCTACAGGGGTAAACATCCTGATGCCGAGTCCCGACTCACCACAGTTAATTTCATCGTTAACCGGTTCAATACCCTTTCCGGTGATCTCAATTCTGTCTTCCAGGTACCTCACTTCTGCTCCCAGATTCTTGGCTACTTCCAATGCCGCCAGGCAATCATTGCTTTTACCCGGATTATAAATAATGCTTTTCCCTTTGGCCATCAGCGCAGCGGCAATGGCTCTTTGCATCGCGCTTTTTGAAGCATTGGCAGACACCCTGCCCTCTATCCGGCCCGGAGATATAATAACTTCCATTGATCTTTTAACTTATCCGTTCAGCTATGGTTTCTACCAAAAGTTTGTTTAATTCGTTCAGGAGGATCTTTTTTACAAAAGCCTCTCCGATCTTTTTCAATAAGATGAAATGTATGAATTGCTTTTCCCTTTTTTTATCCATGCTAAAGTAGCGGGAAATGTCTGTGGGGTTGCTATGGATCTCCACCGGTAAACGATATACCTTAATCAATTGAACAATTCGATCCTTTTCCGCGAAGCTTAATCCAGATAGCTTTTCTGAAAAAATGGAAGCAATATTCATCCCTTTGGCAACCGCCTGCCCATGCGCGATATGTTCTATCCTTTCCACCGCGTGTCCTACTGTGTGCCCAAAGTTCAATAACCTCCTTTTTCCGCCTTCCAATTCATCTTCCTGCACGATCAGCGATTTAATTTCCACCGAACGTTCTACAATATACGCAATAACTTCCCTGTCATGAACCAGCGCCCGGTCTGTGTTCTTTTCTAAAAAATCAAATAACTGCTCATCAAGGATACAGGCATACTTTATGACCTCTGCAAATCCGTTGTACCATTCTGTATCAGGTAAAGTATTCAACAGGTCATAATCAAAAAGCAGGAATGCCGGCTGGCGGATGACCCCTAACATATTCTTATATTCTCCGAAATCAATCCCGTTCTTTCCTCCGATAGAGGCGTCCACCTGTGCCAATAAGGTTGTGGGTACGAATCCATAAGGTATTCCGCGCATATAAATACTGGCAGCAAATCCGGTGAGGTCGGTAACGACCCCCCCTCCTATACCTATCAGCATGGTTTTCCGATCTGCTTCGAACTCTATCAGCTTTTTAACCACCCTTTCCAAAGTGCGTAGATCCTTGCTTGATTCATCTCCGGGGACAATAATCTTGCGCCAGTTCTTAAACAAATGACCATGAAAATGCTCCACCTGATCATCCACCACTAATATCGTTGCGGAAGGATCCGCATACTGCTGCAACCGGCTGATTGTTTCTCCGAAATAATAAGAAACAGGCTTTCCGGAAAAAACATATTGCTTATTCTTCATGTGAATTCATTACTCTGTTCTGCCTGTTAATAGATTCCAGATGGACAGCATCTAACAGGTGCAGGATAAAATCTTTTGTTAATCCTAACTTTTCTCCTTTCTTAACACTCTTTTCCAAAATCTCATTCCATCGGTTAGTCTGCAAAATGGTGATATTATTTTCTTTCTTATAGAGTCCGATCTTTTCGGCTATTTTCATTCTGTTACCTAACAGGGTAAGTACTTCGTCGTCTATATGGTTGATCTGTTCACGAAACTTAGCCAGCGCATTTAAAAATTCTTCTTTCTGACTTGTTTCATGTCTCCAGGTGATCTTATTCAGCATATCGCACAGTTGCTCCGGTGTGATCTGTTGTTTGGCATCACTCCATGCTTTATCCGGTTCTTCATGGGACTCTATCATTAAACCATCATAATCCAGATCTATTGCCTTCTGTGAAATCTCTAATAAGATATCACGACGTCCTCCAATATGGCTGGGGTCGCACAGCATGGGCATATCAGGCATCCGGCGTTTTAATTCAATAGGAATATGCCACATCGGAGCATTGCGGTATTCCGTATTCCCA
>SCQT01000262.1 GCA_004322015.1 Chitinophagaceae bacterium | reverse complement strand
CCAATCATCTTTGTTGACCATGCCTTCAAAAACTCAATCAGGTAACTATTGCATCTCAAGTGAGCCCTCAGTAGCAAACCTCTTTGAAAAAATAGTCCAGTTTATAAGGGGTTAAGACAGTCAGCACATTTAAAATTATAGCAACTATCACCAATAATACCCCAAGGAATATAAGGACCGGATCGCCTTTCTGTTCTCCGCCATAATTAAGAATGAACGTGTTGTACTATTAAAAACTCAAGGCATGTTTTACTTGAGATAGTTTTCGTCCATTTAAAAAATTAATCCAATTGAGGATAGACATCGCGGATCATTTGGATGTTAATCTGATGGCTAATCCTAAATATGATTTGGCATAATTTCTTTTTATATTCATCTGGTCACATAGTTGTGAGAAAAATGTTTCTACCGTCTGTCGCTTTGAATGACAGCGTTTCTGGTTGCAGGCATTTACAGTATCAGAGGAATACGTCAAAAATAGAGTTCTTCTTAAGAACGGGAAAGTCCCACCACCTAATTATTCGGATATTCTGTATAGATGAATAATTCGGAGTCCAGCCAAATTTTCCCGTCAACAATCGCTTTTATCCCCCCCTTTTTCTCCTATTGTTGTATTTAAGTGCATATTATTATTTAATTGGATTTATTCAATGGGCAAACTTTACTATTTACTTATAGGCGTTTTTTTTGTTGCCTTTTTTTCATGCACTAAAAAACAGGCTTTTCTTGATCAGACGCAGACAACAACACTTAATGAGCAGACTGTTTTTGCGGATAGTGCTTATAGCATGGAATTCCTGAATAATATTTATTCGGATATCGCTTTCAGCAGTTATCCTAACCGGTTTGGTAATGCCGGACTGGATGCCTGCTCTGATGAATCGGAAGGCCCTTCCTCAGGAGCCGTTAATACGTATATTCAGTTTGCGACAGGTACAGTCAACCCTTCAATTATCTCCAATGATGCCTGGTCTATCCCTTATACCAATATTCGCGCAGTCAATCAGTTTCTAAAGCATTTACCTAATATCCCGTTTAATGATTCTTTGAAAAAAGAGACAAAAGGGGAAGCCTTATTTTTAAGAGCATGGTACTACTCTATCCTGCTCAAACATTATGGGAGCATTCCTCTTATTGGAGATAAACTTTATAATTCCAAAGATAGTATTCCTGCCAAGCGCAATACTTATGAAGAATGCGTTAACTATATAGTTAGCCAATGTGACAGTGCGGCTCAGTTGCTGCCCTTATTGCAATCAGGCAGAGACTATGGGAGAGTGGATGGCGGAGCCTGTATGGCATTGAAAGCCCGGGTATTGCTCTATGCTGCCAGTCCCCTATTTAACGGAGGGCAGATAGCCACCTCCGAGCCATTGAGATCCATTACAGGTTATCCCACTTTTGACAAGAGCAGATGGGAGCTGGCCATGGATGCTGCGGAGACGGTAATAAGTACGAATGCATATTCTTTATATGTGGATAATTCGACTTCTCCCGGGTATGGTTTTCATGAAGTATTCCTAATGAGAGTCAACCCTGAATATATTTTTGCCCGAATGCAAACCCTTAATAGAGACCTGGAGAGCATGTGGTTCCCACCTTTTTTTGGGGGGAATAGTGAAGGGGCTTATCCTTATCTCGAAACGGCAAATGCATTCGGTATGAGGAACGGCTTGCCGATCACCAATCCCAATTCCGGTTATGACCCAGATCATCCTTATTCGAACAGGGATCCTCGGTTTGATTATTCGATTACCCATGATCAAACGCTGATTAATCATTATCCTGAGCTTCAAAAGCTACCCGTCAATATTTATATTGATTCGACTAATCCGGTACACGTGCTCGCCGGACCGGATGCTGTTTATAATGGGACACCCACTGGTTTTTATACCAATAAGATGTGTGATGGCGGGCTGGCCATTCAATTGTTTACCTACGTTACCCCACGCTGTTTCCCTTTAATCCGATATGCAGAAATATTACTTGATTTTGCAGAAGCAAGAAATGAATGGCTCAGCAGTCCGGACCAGCAGGTTTATGATGCGGTTGAAGCAATTCGTCAGAGGGCGGGGCTGGATCCCTATCAACTTCCTACTGGACTTAGCCAGGATTCCATGCGACAGATTATTCATCACGAGCGACAGGTAGAGTTGGCTTTTGAAGGACAGAGGTTTTGGGATGTCAGACGCTGGAAGATTGCAAGTCAAACGGAGAATGAAGAAATGCACGGTACAGTGCCTGTAAAGAAGGGATCTACAATGATTTATGAAACTATACCGGTACGACGACATGTCTTTACTGATAAAATGTATCTCTGGCCTATCCCCGAATCGGAAATTGCCAAGTCTCCCGACCTCTTGCAAAACCCTGGTTATTGATAAATCGAAATGGACTAAAAATTTTGTTGATATGCTCATGTCAGGAAATAATAAATTAAATAAAGTATTATTGATAACGTGCTTATTGATTGGCGGATTATATGCATGCAAAAAGCAACCCACAATCCCCTTCCGCGAGCCCCTGAAAGATATTACCGGATCGTGGGAAATTATAAAGCTGACCAGGAACGGTGAAGATTTAACTTCGAGAATTGATTTAAGTAAGTTCAGGCTCGTATTCAATAAGGACAGCACTTATTCATTTGAAGGAAAGTTTCCTTTTATAGTAAGTCAACCCGGAACTTATAGCCTGGATAATCCACAATTTCCTTTTTATATAAGCTTTACGACTAAAGATAAAACAATCAGGGACACACTGAATTTTATATATCCGATTGTAAACGGACAGAGGCAAATAAGCCTGAATATCAGCCCTGGTTGTTCCACCAATACCTATAATTACGTTTTCAAGAAAGTAGAATAACCGTTAATAAGCGTTATGAAAAAACTTTTAAAGATAAATAATAGAAAGATCATTATTTATTCCTTCCTGGTTGTAATGATGTTAATGATTCAGTGCGGATTGGAGCTGAATGGAGTGGATATCCCTGATCACGGCGTTGCCGGTGAAGCAATCACTTTTGTGATGCATTGTGGAATACAGCCAAGGATTCAGAGCGGTAATTATACCACTAAATTAGTTATCGGATTTCTGGCACCTAAAAGTTGGCATGCCGCTGAAAATACTATGGTCTCTTTTAACAGTCCGATAGGCAGCAGTCCGATGTCCGTAATTCCTGCTTCACAGTTAGAGCCTAATACCAATCTTCCCTGGCCACAGGCCTGCATGCAGGTATTGGGCGCAGGTGGAAACCTCGTACCGAGCGGCATGGAATGGGTCGTATTTCAGAGTCGGGATGCTTATACCATTGTTAATAATGAGGATTTCAATTTTGACGTAACGATTAATTCTAAATGCGGTCCAAATAATATGTTATTTAAGCTGGGATTTTACTATGGAGATTCCAAGGAAAGCCTTAGTGGAGATGCTAATTATACTAAAACATTTTTTTCCGGTTGTTTTTCTGTAATAAACGGGAAGGGTAATATAATTGATTATTGTCATCCACAGCTCAGTACTGTCAGCCCTGTATCTAGCCTTGACAATGACATTATTACACTGGGCTTTAATAATGGCATTGACACTACCGTACTGAGTAATACCAATAATATTTATTTATGTGCCAAAGCTTTTACGGATAATGGAGATTCTATTTCAGTATGCGAGCAAACGGATAGGACCAGGCTGACAGCTATTGGTGGTAAACAATATAGGATAGATCTGTGGCCAAGAGGTTTTTTTAACGTTCCTGATGATGAGAAGATTACACGATTGGAATATTTTTTCACAGATGCTTCGGGTACAATGAAAGTGGGGAATAACAATACAGACCAGCCTTTTCAGTATATTTTCTCCTGTCAGTAATATTTCTTTAGTGTGGATTTATTTATAACTATTATATGTGGTTTTTAAAAAAGATAAAATGCTAAATTGTTATTTAAAATATTCCTTTCTAATACTCTTCATTTTCTCTGGCTTAAAGATGGCAACTGCACAGGAATCCTCTTCCATTGATGTAGTGGATGAATATGGCAATCCATTGCAGGATGTAACTATTTCTGTCAAAGGGGGCAAACAAGTAGGAAAGACTAATGAAGCAGGCTTATTAACAACAACTGTTGCAATAGATGGAAGAGTGTTGATTTTCAGGCATGATAACTTTTTTACTAAAATGCTGAAAATAAAAGTTGAAAATAGGCATTTACTTGTTATCCAAATGAAAAGAAGCTATCTGCAGCGACCGGACAAAGTTAATGTTTTATATCAGGAAGAAGATGCAAGAGATGTGATCGGCGCCGTTTCATCGGTATATGCTTCTCAGCTAAGCACTACACCTACTCCCCTCTATTTGAATACGCTGACGGGAAGACTCCCGGGCCTTTATACCCAGGTGACGAGTGGATTCAGAACGGCATTGAATACTCCGCTGACTTATAACGACCTGGCCGGATCACTTCCTACTTACGACCCTGCGAGGTCATTTCCGGGCAATACATCGGCACAGTCGGCAGGTAATGATAATACTGAAATGTATTTTAATCTCAGGGGACAAACTCCTGTTACTATGATTGACGGGGTACAACGGGATATTTATTCGTTGGATCCGGAAAATATAGCTTCCGTCACGGTGTTGAAAGATGCTTTTTCATCGCTGTTGCTAGGCATGAAAAGTTCGGGGGGGGTATTGGAAATTATAACGAAAAAAGGATCTGCCGGACCGCCGCGTCTCTCTTTTAATGCTGAAACCGGCGTGCAGTCGTCCTTGAAAACGCCACAGCCTTTACCCGCATATCAGTATGCTTATTTATATAACGAAGCCCTGCTTAGCGCGGGACAAAAGCCAATTTATTCGGCATCGGATTTTAGTAAATTTTCGAATGGAACATCGCCTTACTTATATCCAAATGTCAACTGGTACAACACTATTTTAAAAGACGAGGCCCCTATAAGCAAATATAATCTGAATGTAAGCGGAGGCGCTCCCAATGCTCGTTATTTTATTTCGCTGAGCTATCTGAACCAGCAAGGATTATTTAAAACTGATAAAAATGTCAGTTACAATACCAATCTGAATTACAACCGTTACTTGGTCAATTCTGATATCGACGTGGACATTACTAAAGATTTTACAGTGAGCCTGCAGATATTTGGTCGTGTTGAGAATGGAAACCAGCCGGGTGCAGGAGCTTCAAATATTCTGAATCAGTTGTATTCCACCCCCAATAATGCTTATCCTGTATTTAATCCCAATGGTTCCTATGGAGGTACGGCTAATTATACGTCCAATCTTTATGAGATGACAACGGGAAGCGGATATTTATTGGATATTACCAAAGATTTGCTTGCGAATATTGATCTGAAATATAAATTTGATAACTGGCTTCCCGGTTTGTATGCGAAGGGGAAAATCAATGTTTCTTATAATTCTTCGAGTATGGTGGGTCGCTCAAAAAGCGAGCCGGTATATGAGCTCTCTTTGAATGCGCAAGGGGATTCCACCTATACCAGGTTCGGCACTATCAGTGATCAATCCAATAATTTTAATGCCACGTCCATTGCCCAGTTTTTTTATGCTCAGGCGGCGGTTGGTTATGACTCCAGTGTGGATAACCATCATTTTGGTGGAATGCTCTTTGCGGATCAACAAATAATAACCTCTCAGTTTCTTCTTCCGGAAAAATATACAAATCTGGCTTTTACAGCGCATTACAATTATGCGCATAAATATTTTGCTGAGGCAGCTGTTGATTATGCTGGTTTTGACCGTTACGCTCCAGGACATCGTTTTGGCCTTATCTATGCCGGTGGTATTGGCTGGGATATGGCACAGGAATCTTTTATAAAAGAAGGAGCAAGGTGGATCAATCAATTAAAGTTACGAGCCACTTACGGTAGAACAGCGAATAGCAATGAAAGTGCTCTTGGTTATTTCCCTTGGCGAAGTGCTTATGGACAGGATGGAATAAACAATTATCCTTCAGGGACAGGTTATTCACCTGTGTTTGGTATAGCTGAACTTGGACTTGCAAATGTGCATGCCACCTGGGAAAAAGCACATAAACTGGATATCGGATTAAATACTTCCTTCTTTGATAATCATTTTCAGTTAACAGTTGATTACTATCATGATATTTATTATGATCTTTTGGAGCAGCGTGGAGCAACCATTGAATTGATGGGGCTGCCCTACCCCAACGAAAATATTGGTAGAAACCTATATGAGGGCCAGGAATTATCGTTGACTTACCAGAATCAGATTGGCAATTTCAATTATTTCATTACAGCCAATGCGTCCAGGATGAAAACAGAAGTGTTGTACATGGATGAATTGCAACAGCAATATCCCTGGAACAGGAGAACGGGTATGCCGGTAGGACAGACATTTGGTTATAAGGCGGATGGGTTGATCCAAACGCAGGCGCAAGCTGATACCACTGCTACTTTTGCCGGAGGGACGGTTTATCCGGGCGATGTAAAACTGGTAGACTTAAACCATGACGGCGTAATAAATCAGTTTGATGAAACAGCCATCGGCAATACAAAACCCATTATTTATTATGGTACTACATTGGGTTTCAACTTCAAAGGCTTTGATTTCAGCATTCTTCTTCAAGGAGTGTTGAACAGAACTTATCAGCAGACAGATTATTCGTTTGGTTCCGGTGGAAAAGATCAGGGCTACGATTACCTCTTAGGAAGATGGACACCTGAAACAGCCGCTGTTGCCACCTATCCCAAGCTGACCATCGGATCTGATCCCAATAATACCTCTTATCTCAACAATTCCAGTTATTGGACACATTCGGGAGAGTATTTCCGGATACGGAATATGGCTATAGGTTATACAGTACCTTATAGATTAACCAGAAAAGTGAGAATATCAGAATTGCGCTTTTTTGCCAACGGACAAAACCTGTTTACGCAAACACCCTATTCCCGGCTTGACCCCGAAGTATATAATCCTACTGCTTATCCGTTGCAAAGGACAATAACCGCCGGAATAAATGTCAAATTTTAAAGATTTAAAATAAGGTTATGAGAAAATTGATTTATACAGGGTTATTGATGGCAATTATCGTTACATTGATTGTTTCCTGTCAACCAACCCTGGAAACAGTCCCTATAGAGCAACAAACTTTAGACCTTGTATTTGATTCGCAAGACTCCGCTGGTGTGCAAGCCAACAAATTTTTATATGATATGTACACACATATTCCCAGCATTTACAATCGGGTAGGCGATGATTTTCTTGGCTCAGCGACTGACGATGCAATATCCTCCAATACTTCCAATACCTCCGTTCAGCAGTTAGCTAAGGGAACTTATTCTTCTAATGGTTATCCTGATGATCAATGGGCGAATGAATACACAGCGATCAGGCAAGCTAATATTTTTATTGATAATATTGACAGGGTTCCCTTGATAGGGCGACTATCCAACGGTACCCCTATGAACAGGGTGTGGAAAGCCGAAGCTAAATTTTTGCGCGCATTATGCTATTGGGAATTGGTAAAAAGATATGGCGGAGTACCTATTTTGGGAGACACCGTGTTTCAATTAGGAGATAACCTTCAAATCCCAAGAAATTCTTTTGGTGATTGTATTAATTATATTGCCAGTCAGTGTGATACCATTGCCGATAGCCTGCGACCAGACCCTATTGATCCGGCGTTTATTGAAATGCCAACTAAAGCAGCCGCAATGGCGCTAAAGGCCCGGGTTTTATTGTATGCCGCCAGCCCCTTATATAACGGCGGTAATATTGATCCAGGTAGCAGCCTCACCGGCTATACGAATTATTCTGCAGAACGATGGAAAGAAGCTGCTGACGCCGCTAAAGCGATTATAGATTTGGGCGTATTTTCCTTAGATACCACAAGTTTCAACGATGTATTTATCACGCAGGATAATAACGAACGAATCTTTGCCCGACAGGGTGGGAATGGTACCAGAGTGGAGAATGGGAATGGCCCTGTAGGATATACCACCCAGATCAATAACGGAAGAACGAGCCCTACCCAGGAACTCGTTGATGCCTTCGGTATGGCCAATGGGAAACCCATTACCGACCCCACTTCCGGTTACGACCCGCAAAACCCTTATGCCAACAGAGATCCAAGGCTTTATGCTACTGTATTTTATAACGGTGCACGGTGGCTGGGCAGGTCTGTAGAAACTTTTGAAGGCGGTCAGGATAAGCCGGGAGGTACCCATCAACAGACAAGAACCGGTTATTACCTGAGAAAATTCATGGGTGACTTTAAAAATACAAATGTTTATTCTAACCATAGTGATGATGATATTTTATTCCGTTATGCGGAGGTGTTGCTTAATTATGCTGAAGTGCTGAACGAATATCTACCGACTCCTAATCAGGATGTTTATAATGCCGTAGAGGCTATCAGGAAAAGAGCAGGCTTGAATCCCTATCAGCTGGCTCCTGGACTTACAAGGGATCAGATGCGGACTATTATTCACAATGAAAGGAGAAAAGAGCTGGCTTTTGAAGATCAGCGATATTATGACGTTCGCAGATGGAAAGAAGCGGATACTGCATTTAATAAGACGTTACATGAAGAGCTGATTTATCAATTAGGCTCAGGACAACTGACTTACCAGGCCGTTCCAGTTTTTAATATGGTATTTCAGTCTCCCCGGATGTATTTCGCTCCTATTCCTTATTCGGAGGTAGTAAAGAATAGGAACATGATACAAAACCCCGGATGGTAACCGGTTAAAAATTAATAGGAACAAATAAGAAATAATGAAAAAATATTTATTTTATATCCTGCTGTTTGCTGTTGCAGTAAGCCCCCGGCTATTAATGGCCCAGATGGTAGTTTCGGGCGTGGTGAAAGATAAAAATGGCCCATTGACGGGGGCTACAGTCGTGGAAAAAGGAGCTACAAATAATGGAACCATTACAGGGTCGAATGGAGAATTCAGCTTACATCTGAAAAAGGCATCAGACTCCCTGATCATTAGTATGATAGGCTATATCAGTCAAATTGTTAAGGTGTCAGGAAAGAAGATGGAAATTATTATGCATTCATCTTCTCAGGGACTGAATGAGGTAATGGTGGTTGGCTACGGGACAGTAACTCGTATCACCAACACCGGCGCAGTAAGCTCTATACAGGCAGCCAAGGTCAGGGATGTTCCTACTTCCAGCGTGCAAAATGCCTTAGCAGGCAAACTGCCGGGTTTCTTTACCCAGCAACGTTCAGGGCAGCCTGGACAAGATGCATCAGATTTTTTTATACGCGGTGTCAGTTCGCTGAATCCGGCAGGCAATCAGCCGCTAATTATAGTTGATGGTATAGAATATACTTACAACCAGTTAGCCCAAATCAATGTAAACGAAATAGAAAGTATTTCTATACTCAAAGATGCATCCGCTACAGCTATTTATGGTATCAAAGGTGCTAATGGTGTGCTGATCGTGACCACCCGTAGGGGACGGGCAGGTAAACCTCAGGTCAATGTAAGGGTGGAATCAGGAATGCAGTCTCCTGTTATGTCGCCGGTTTTCCTGAATTCTTATCAATCCGCCTTATTGGTAAATGAAGCCAGGCAAAATGACGGCCTAACCCCGCAATTTTCGCAGTCAGACCTGGAGCATTTTAAGACAGGGGATGATCCTTATGTTTACCCTTATGTAAACTGGTACAAGGAGATATACAACCCTTATTCCATGCAGTATAATACAAATGTGGATATTTCCGGTGGCAACAAGATAGTGAAATACTTTATATCAGGTGGAGCTTTCAGGCAAAATGGTAATGTGAGAAATTTTGAAGATAAATATGATGCAGGAAACAGGGTTGTTAATTCAAACTATTATTATCGGAGATATGATTTCCGTTCCAACCTGGATGTGCAGACATCTAAAAATCTCAGTTTGCGTCTGGATCTGACGGGTCGTTTTTATCAGATCAATACGCCGCATGCTCAAAATATTGTTTCAGAAATCTATGATTGGTCACAGATACATCCTTTTTCAGCTGCATTCATCAACCCCAACGGAAGCTATACCTATGCCACTGATACGAAGAGTCAGTTACCGACTATTAACGCCAGACTGGCGACCGAGGGATACAGTCTTGATAGAGAAGATGATATGAATATGCTTTTAGGCGGAACAGAAAACTTGGAGGATATAACGAAAGGTCTGTCCTTTACGGGAAGGATAGCTTATGCCAGCGTACAGTCTAATACCAGGGAACTATCACGTGATGCTCCCCCTACTTATCTGTATGATCCGGTTACCGAATCGTACACCTTGCATGGCACTGCTTATGTTTTGGGAAATTATACTTTGCGGGCCTACCAGGGATTGTATAATAACAGGCTTAATATTCAGGCATATTTTAATTATGACAGATCCTTCGGAGATCATCATATTACTTCCCTTTTGCTTTACAATAAGGAATCCTATTATGATAAAAACGCAGGATGGATACCCCAGAATTTTAAAGGATTTTCTTTTAAGGGAGGTTATGATTATAAGGATAAATATCTTTTCAACTTTGTTGCCTCATATAACGGATCAGATCGTTTTCAAGCCAACAAAAGATATGGGTTTTTCCCTGCAGTCTCGGTAGGTTACAATATTGCTAATGAGCCTTTCTTTAAAAATGCCATCCAGTTTGCCGATCTGTTGAAAATAAGAGCCTCTTATGGTATTGTGGGCTCTGATGTAACTCCTGGAAACAGGTATCTATATACACAGACTTATAATCAGGGCCCTGCCTATTCTTTCGGTGAAACAGATAATGGACAAGCCACTATTACCGAAGGAGCCCTGGGGAATCCTAACGTAACGTGGGAGAAACAAAAAGAGATTGATATTGGTATGGACATGAATTTTTTCAACAGTAACTTTTCAATGACCATCGATTATTTTAATAATCTGAGATACGATCAGCTCACCACACCACAAAATATTCCGTTGATGCTGGGTGTAGGCGTATCTCCCGAAAATATTGCCCGTGTACGGAACAAGGGATTTGATGGTCAGATAACCTATAATAACAATATAGGAAAGGTTGATTATAATATTACCGGTGTATTTTCTTATGCAAAAAATAAGATACTATACATGGATGAGGCTGCACCGGCCTATCCCTGGCTGGCTCAAACGGGCCATTCTATAGGGCAACCATTCGGTTATACCTTTATTGGATTTTATCAAAACCAGGAAGATATTAATAAAAGCGCCAAGCCGAACACAGGAAATACGATTGTTCCCGGCGACCTGAAATATAAGGATTTGAACGGAGATGGAGTAATTGATCAATATGATGAAGGTCCCATGGGTAGGCCTAACTTGCCCAATTCCACGGCAGGGCTTACTTTGGGGATTAATTACAAAGGGCTAAGCGTAAGCCTGCTTTTCCAGGGAGCTTGGGGTTATAGCTTGAGTGTGGTGGGTACGGGTATTGAACCATTCCAAAGCCAGTTTCAGCCTATTGACGAGCTTGCATGGACTCCGGAAAACAGCAAGAATGCCGAATTCCCAAGGTTGACCACCAATCCTACTACTGTGAATAGCCCCTCAGCCTATATGTCCGATTTTTGGCTTATCAATGTGGTTTATGTACGCTTGAAAACATTGGAAATAGGATATCAATTGCCTGATAAGTGGCTGCCGTTTAAAATCAATAATGCAAGGATTTACATGAGCTCATATAATTTATTGACATGGAAGAATTATTCTTTATATCAGCAGGATCCTGAAGTAGCTTCCAATACAGCCGGTGATGCCTATTTGAATCAAAGAGTGGTGAATTTTGGATTGCAAGTAGGTTTATAATATGTTTTGTAAGAGCCTTTAATTAAAAAGATTAATTATAAAAGAAGTAAGATTGAAAATAAAGCCAGGTAACTTTTTGTGGATCCCTCTATTCATTTTGTTTAGTAGTAACGTGTCGGCTCAAACAAAGATTTCCCTTAACAGCGATCAGACAAATCTAATAGAATGGAAAGTAGCACCGCAATCATATTTAGGTAGGGATAGCCTAAGGATGTTCAGCTTGGATTATAATACAGCCGGATGGGTAAAGGCTGTGGTGCCTGGAACTGTATTTACCTCTTATGTAGACGCGGGATTAGAAAAAGATCCAAATTATGGAGATAATATTTACAAAGTTGATAAGTCAAAATATTATCGCAATTTCTGGTATCGTGCTACATTTACCACTCCTGCTTATGAGGAAGGAAAAAAGGTATGGTTGAATTTTGAAGGGATCAACCGGAAAGGGATTGTTTTTTTTAATGGGATCCGGCTGGGTATGCTGGATGGATTCATGGACAGAGGAAAATATGATATTACTTCCCTGCTGAAAAAAGATAAAAAAGAATCACTATTGTCGGAGTAAAATAGGGGGAAAAATTGGGTGATTACGAAGAATCACCCAAAAAAGTTATGTTTGAGTTACCACACAAAAAACATAACTAAGATGGGCGAAGTTAAAAATTTTATCGGACAGCCGATATTATCACAAATATTAGATGTAATACCAAGCGGGATTATAAATGGGGCGAACCGTAAACATAAAGCCAACCGATATTATAAGCGAATACCCTTACGAATA
>SCQT01000261.1 GCA_004322015.1 Chitinophagaceae bacterium | reverse complement strand
ATGCCTAATAAGCCCATTACTTCCAAAATGCCAGCAGCTACACGCCCTGAACCAGTTGCCACAATCTTCAGTGGTGGAAGCTTTGTTCCGAAATAAGATTCTGCCAGTTCTTTAAAATCGTGGTATTGATAAACAGGCTTAAAATGAAATAACCCGGTTTTTTCTCCATAAGCTAACAATCCGTTATGCGCCCCTACAACCCCTGCAAAGAAACCGAATCCTATAATCCGCTGACCATCTTCGTGAGCAAGACATTCATAATCTATTAGCGTAATTCCTTTCTCAATGAAAGCCTGCATTAATTTCTGGTTGTGAGGCTGCTTTTTTCTGGTATGAGAAAAAATGAGATACGTTTTGCGGGGTAACAATTTATCCACAGGCACCTCTTTAATTCCCATTAATATATCACAATGGCTCATGTCTTCCCTTAATTCTATCCCTTCCGCTGCATATTCCTTGTCATGAAAGCATCGTATAGGCGAGGGCTGCACAATAATTTGTATCGCGGGATAATGATCCTGAATCCATTTACACTGCCGTGGTGTAAAAGCTGCACGGTTGTCTTCCGGTATCTTTTCTTCACGAATAAGTCCGATCCTGATTTTATCTGGCATAGATGCAAATATACGTTGCAGGGTAAGAACTGACCCTGGAAGGCCGGATTCAAATTTGAAAGTTGATTAAGTTTCTCTACTTTTGCGACTCTTTAATTCTTGTATAAAGTTCAAAATAACTTATTAATGCAATTGCCCAGATGGCGGAATTGGTAGACGCGCCAGACTCAAAATCTGGTTTTCGCAAGAAAGTGCAGGTTCGATTCCTGTTCTGGGCACATGGAAATAGTTCTGTTAATAAAGGTTCGTTTTTCGGGCTTTTTTTCAGTAAAAATTTACAGGTAAAATATACGAGCTATCCATTTCTCTGTAAATTTTTTTGATATTTTGAAAAATACATTTACCTTTATTTCAGCTTAACCCCAAGAGCTTGAAAAAGAATTTTACATACGGACGCCATTATCCGGTGAATGTAAAGAGTAAACATGGTTTGCTCCGTCAGTTTCCACTTCCATTTTTTCCGTTATATACCGGCATTCTTTACAGACTTTCCGGCTGGTGATACAGAAGGAGAACGGGATCCGTATTGGCATTGACACTTGGGTTGGGGTTTGGTGATAGTCGCCTGTAAACCCTGTAGTATGTCTATAAAGGATTTCAACCCGTCCGACGGAAGAAGCAAACATCTGTTTGCTTCGGGTTCCGGGCTTCGTTCAACCGGAGCTAAGGAAGCAGGAACAACTCGTGATGATTTTGCCATTCAGGTTCCCGCCATCAATATGCCGAAAGGTGGCGGAGCGCTGAAGAATATAGATGAAAAGTTTCGCGTGAATCCGGCTAATGGCACTGCCTCCTTCTCCGTTCCCCTCCCTTTTTCCAAAACCCGCAGTGATTTCGCTCCAGCCGTTTCCCTTGGATATGATTCAGGTTCAGGCAATGGTCCCTTTGGCTTGGGATGGAGTCTTGACCTCCCCTCTATTCAGCGGAAAACAAGCCGTAGGCTTCCTCTGTATGAGGATGGAACTGAAAGTGATATTTTTATGTTCACCGGCGTGGAAGATATGGTGCCTGTGCTCAGGGAAGACAAGTCAAGGAACTGGACAGTTTTTGAATTTACAGCACCTTCGGGTGAAAAGGTAAGAAGATACCGTCCGAGAATTGAAAAAGATTTTTATAGAATTGAACGGATAACTCCGCCCGGCAGTCATGCATTTTACTGGATAGTTACCTCGCCTAATAACATAGTTACAGTGTACGGCAAAAGCGCTTCTGCCCGCCTGGCTGATCCATCGAATAACGACAGGGTGTTCAAATGGCTGCCTGAACTGAGTTTTGATGATAAGGGTAACTGTATGGAATTTGAATATTTGCCGGAAGATAGGGTCAATGTTTCTGCTGCCCTGCATGAACAAAACCGGCTGAACGGACTTGCCCCTTTTGCCAATACCTACCTGAAATGTGTGAAATACGGGAATAGTACGCCTTATGTACCGGATGTTTCCCTGGCTTACAGTCCTCCTCAGCCTTTGAATCCGGGTTATTTATTTGAAACGGTTTTTGATTTCGGCGATCATGATGCCGAAAATCCATCCCCACTGGTGCAGCAGAGCTGGCCTGCACGCATGGATGCTTTTTCAGGATATCATGCCTGCTTTGAGATACGAACTTATCGGCTGTGCCGGCGTGTTCTTTTCTTTCATTATTTTAAAGAACTGAATGATGGAGAAACAGCAGCGCCATACTTAGTGCGTTCGCTGGATATCCAATATCGTTATTTCAATAACCCTGCTGCCACCCCGGCAGATCTGCGGAATGCAGAAACCGATTACATCATTTCCCTTCAGCAGTCAGGATATAAAAAAAACAACGGATTACCGGTTAAGAAAAGCTTCCCATCAATTGATTTTGATTATCAGGAGAAAAGCTGGGACACCACTGTGAGGACTGTTTCCCCTTCTGATTTGGAAAATGCTCCTGCAGGGGTCACAGGCAATTATCAATGGCTGGATCTGTGGAACGAAGGTATATCCGGGATTCTGAGCGAACAGGGGAACGAGTGGTTTTATAAATCTAATTTAGGAAATGGTAATTTTTCTCCGGCACAACCGGTTATTCCCAAGCCCTCCCTGACCGGCCTCACTGCCGGCAATCTGCAATTGCAGGATTTGGAAGGAGACGGAAGGAAATTTATTGTGAGCCTTTCCGGCAGCGGAAAAGGCTATTTCGAGTTGTCGGATGATCAGGAATGGGAACCCTTCCATTCTTTCGGCTATGTGCCTGATATTAACCTGCGGGATCCCAATACCCGTTTCTTTGATCTTGATGGCGACGGCAGGCCTGAGATCGTCATTTCGGGAGAAAATATTTTTACCTGGTATGCCGGTAAAGGCATACAGGGATATGATGACCCAAAAACCGCACCCAAACCTTTTGACGAAGAACAGGGACCCGCCATGGTTTTCAATGATCCCACCGAAAGTATTTTCCTGGCAGATATGAGCGGAGACGGGCTTACCGATATTGTGCGTGTAAGGAACGGCGATATCTGTTATTGGCCCAACACAGGATATGGACGGTTTGCTGCGAAGGTAAATATGGACTTTTCCCCGGTTTTTGACAGGCCGGAGACGTTTGATCCGGATTTGCTGCGGCTGGTGGATATCAGCGGCACCGGTGCTACAGACATTCTATACCTGGGCGCAGGTGAATGCAGGGCATGGATCAATCTCAGCGGTAATGCCTGGAGTGAAGCTGAAAACGTGAATAGCTTTCCCTCCACTGTCCGGGCCGATAAAGTTTTTGCCGTAGATTTTACCGGCAATGGGACTGCCTCTCTCGTATGGTCTTCCGCTTTGCCGGCTCACGGAAATGCCCCCCTCCGGTACATGGATTTGATGGGTGGGAAAAAACCTTTTCTTCTGAATGGATACCGGAACAATTTCGGGAAGGAGGTGACGTGGGAGTATAAAAGTTCGACTGCTTTTTATCTTGCTGATAAACGGAACGGTACTCCCTGGATCACCCGACTGCCATTTCCGGTTCATTGTGTAAGCAAGGTCAGTATAAATGACCGGGCGGCAGGAACGTATTTTGCAAACAGCTATACTTATCATCATGGATATTATGACCATCCTGAAAAAGAGTTCCGCGGTTTTGGAAGAGTAGAGCAAACGGATACAGAAGACTTTGAAAATTTTAGCCTTTCAGGCTCTAATAACATAGTGGAAAAAGACCTTCATCAGGCCCCGGTGAAAACCATCACCTGGTACCATACCGGCGCTTTTATCCGTGGTTCCTCCATTATCCACCGGTATGAAAAGGAATATAACAGGGGATCCTACGAGTTTGATCTTCCGCAATCCCCGCTCCCGGAAGGCATGTCGCCTGTGGAATACCGGGAAGCGGTACGGGCATGTAAAGGAATAGTGCTCCGGCAGGAAGTATATGCAGCAGATGGGGATGTCAATCAGGATAACCCTTTTTCAGCGACTGTTCGCAACTATCAGGTTAAGATGTTGCAACCTGCGATGAGCGGGAAGTACGCAGTTTTTTTGTCCCTGGAAAGCGAGACGGCTGATTTCTATTATGAAAGGAACATGAATGACCCTCGTGTGGCACACTCGCTTACCCTCGAGACAGATGATTTCGGTAATATTCTGAAAGCGGCAAAGGTGGCTTACGGGAGAAAGACTGCGGATAGTAGCCTCCCGGCAGATATTCAGCTGGAACAGGCAAAGCTGCATATCACCTTCACTTTTAATAGTTTCTCTAATTATTTCGATGAGGCGGGCAGCTATCGCGTTCCGCTCACGTCGGAAACAAAACTTTATGAATTGACGGGGATAAACCCCGTTAACGGTAAGGCTTTTAAAACTGAAGAGCTGCTGAATGATTTTTCAGGTGCAGCGGAGCTAGGATTTGAGATTGTTCCTGATAATCTGACCCCGCAGAAACGATTGATGGACGACAGGCAAACCATTTACCTGGCTAATGACATGGTTACTTCCTTGCCCCTGGGGCAGATAGATACCCTGGGTTTGATCACTCAAAGCTACCGGCTGGCATTCACACCGTCTCTCCTCAATTTTCTTACAGGTAATAAAATTACCGCTCCCATGTTGATGTCAGCACAATATGCACAACCGGACAGTATTAACTGGTGGATCCCATCCGGGAGAGATATTTATTTAAAGCCTGCGGAGGCGGTGAGTGATGCCCAAAAACGTTTTTATCTGCCGGTGAAGATCGAAGATGCCGGTGGTAAAGAAATGCAGTTTGTGTATGATGATTATTCGCTGCTCCTGGTGCAAACGGAAGATGCCATGCATAACAAAATGACGGTGGTCACAGTGGATTACCGTGTGCTTCAACCTGCGAAAATACAGGATGCCAACGATAATTTTAGTGAAGTAGTGGCGGATGAATTGGGAATGGTGATAGCCACTTCGGTATATGGCAAAGAAAGCGATGGCACACATGGCGATTCTCCTCTCGTCGCCTATCACATGGTAGTGCCGGCGAATACGGGGGAAGTGATCTACAATCCACAGAAATTCCTTCAGCAGGCTACCACCTTTTTTTATTATGATCTTTTTGCATGGATCAATAGGTCACTTCCCGTGTGTTTCACTTCCGTCGTTCGGGAGACACATGTCAGTGAATTGTCGCAGGGACAAAACAGCCGGGTATTCATAAACTTAAGTTATTCGAATGGGATGGGACAGGTCATGCAAATGAAGACACAGGCAGAACCGGGCATTGCCCTTGAATGGAAAAACGGTGCTTTAACGGAGGTAGATACTACTCCCGCTCTTCGGTGGACCAGTAGCGGCAGAACCATCCTGAACAATAAAGGTAATCCGGTGAAGCAATATGAACCCTTCTTTAGCGCCACCTTTGAATTTGAATCCGAGGCACAATTAGTGGAGATTGGTTTTACTCCTGTCTTTTACTATGATGCACCCGGCAGAAATATCAGGATAGATCGTCCAAATGGTACTTTCTTTGCTGTAAAATTCGACGCGTGGCAACAACAGACGTGGGATGAGAATGATACGGTACTTCAAAGTCAATGGTATGCGGACAGAGGAAGTCCAAACCCTTTGTCGCCTGAACCTTCGGATCCGGAAATCCGTGCTGCGTGGCTGGCGGCAAAACATGCCGATACTCCCTTTCAATCCCATTTTGATGCTATGGGGAGAGTATTTTATGCAGTAGCAGACAATGGAGCTGACGGAAAATATTCTTCCATGTCCATCCTGGATATAGCAGACAACCTGTTGGCATCTGTAGATGCACGGAATAATACGGTGATGCAGTACCGTTATGACATGGCAGGGAGAAAGATTTACAACAATAGTATGGATAGCGGGGAACGTTGGATTTTCCCCGGTGTGATGAACGAGCCGTTGTATGCCTGGGACAGTCGTGGGCATCAGTACCGTTCGGTGTATGACGACCTGCACAGGATCTTGCAACAATGGCTGACAGAAAATATCGCAGATCCTGCACCTGAAAAATTGATCATTCATTATGTGTATGGTGAAAATCAATTGAATGATACAGTCATGAATCTTCGCGGAAGGCTGTTCCAGGTCTTTGACCAGTCCGGGTTAGCGCAAATGGGTGAATATGATTTTAAGGGTAATGTGAAAAATAGCTTGAAACAATTAGCTGTTGACTACAAAAATACTATTGACTGGAATGTTCCTGATCCGGCATCCCTGCTTGAAACAGAATTGTTCCCGGTATCATCCCTTTACGATGCCGTCAATAAGCCTGTGGAAACCGATTTGGCAGACGGCAGTAAATTATTTCCGTTGTATGATCAGAGCGGTTTGTTTACACAGTTAAATGTGTTTGTAAAAAGTCAGGGTTCTGCCGTTCAGTTTATTGAAAATATCAGTTACAATGCAAAGACCCAGCGCGAAAAAATATTATACGGTAATAATACAGTCACCAGTTATACTTATGATGAAAAAAATTATCGCCTTATCCGCCTGCTTACTACCAGGAATAAGGGTGCGGACATTCTGCAGGATTTAAATTATACCTATGATCCGGTAGCCAATGTGACACAGATCAGGGATAACGCTCTACAAACTATTTTTTTCAATAATGCCAAAGTAGATCCGGGGAATAAATTTGAATACGATGCTATTTACCGGCTCTTGTCAGCTTATGGCAGAGAATATGCCGGATCAGATATGGCAAGCGATCAGTTTGACAGAGATAAAATGCAGAACGGAGGGGGGGGCAGGCTGACGTTAAAAGGAGATATGAATGCCATGCAGCGATACGAAGAATCTTACCAATATGATGAAGCAGGCAATATGCTGCAAATGATTCACAATGCAGGGAGCGGAGCTTTTCAAAATAAATGGACAAAAATATTTAGTTATAACACTTCCAACAACCGGTTAGTGAAAATGTCTGTGGGCGCCGCTTCGACCAATTACGGTTATGATGCACATGGTAATATGCTGAATCTGCAGCAGGGAAGCTACGGTATAGGGTGGAATTTTTCGGATCAGCTTCAGCAAGTGGAACTGGGTGGCGGTGGTACGGCGTATTATGTGTACGATCACTCAGGGCAACGGGTGCGCAAAGTAATAGAGAACGGAGGGTTGGTTAAAGATCGTTTGTATGTGGGGAATTATGAAGTTTACAGAGAAAAGCAGGGAGGTACTTTAACGCTGGAAAGGGAGACCCTGCATATCCTGGATGGACAGGAGCGGATTGCACTCGTGGAAACACGCACACAAGGAACGGATGTAGGATTAGCTTTCCTGATAAGATATCAGTTCAGCAATCATCTCCAGACTGCTTGTCTTGAAATAGATGGCAATCCAGGTAATCCGGCCATCATTTCTTATGAAGAATATTATCCTTTTGGCAGCACTGCTTACCAGGCAGGCCGCAATCAAACGGATACGCCCAAACGTTATCGTTACACAGGCAAAGAAAGGGATGAAGAAAGCGGCTTGTATTATCACGGGGCCAGATATTATATTCCCTGGCTGGCAAGGTGGACCACTGTGGACCCTGCAGGCACAAGTGACGGGATGAATTTATACGCCTACGTCTCGGATAACCCGGTAAGGTTGTATGACCCCGGCGGCACAGATGGTAATGACTCTGAAAAAAATAAACCGGCAAAAGCGGTGGCCGCTCCTGAAGCAAAACCTTCCTATACCTATTCTTTCCCTTATTCTTACCAGTCTTGGGGAAGTCAACTGGGAAAGGATTCGGGTAAAGCAGCAGGGTTTTTATGGGATGCCTCAAAAACCAGTCCTGAGTTCAAATGGCTGGAATCCAATCTGCTTGATCCCGAACTTTCAAGGATCAAAACGGATTTCCTGAAAGAGTGGGGCGATAAAAGTAACAGGGCATCCATGATCCTTGGTGGCAGTTTATTTGCTTTACCCACAGTTGCTGCACTTACCTTACTGAGCGTCAATAATCCCAAACTGGATATTCCGATAATAGGTAAGACGCCGGCGAGAACATTAGGCTTTGATGCGTTATCACTGGCGCTGGGCTTAGCTTCTAAAGGATTACTGGATGATAAGATCAAGCTCAGTCTTGGCTATAAAGAAGATGATAAGACCGGCAAAGGTACCTATAGCGGGGAGATCGAATTAAAAGGGGACAAAGGAAGCATTAAAGCAGGTGGAAGTTTTGGAAATGAAAAAAGTGTAAAAGCGGAATTGGAATATAATGTTACTTCCGATGTAAAAGTAAGCCCCTCTGCTGAGTATAAGAAAACCGATAAGGGCACGAATACCTCGCTGAGCCTTTCGGTGGATTGGACGCGCAAGGTGGGGCCCGTTCAGATTGATTTACAAATAAAAGGGATCTATCAGGCAGGGCCGGCAGACCAATCAAGTCCTTTTAATCCTAAATTTAACGCAGACGATCCTTCAAAGACAATAACCGGCGCATTTCAACGACCATTCCCGGGATCAGGCGGATTGATATTATTTACAATTAGCCCGTTTCACTCCAAAAAAGAGAAAACGAAATAATCCATAATCCATTCATTTTTAATCCTTCTTATTATGCAAACCATATCTTCCTCCGATGTTTCCTCCACACGCCGTTACAGGGTTTACGGCACAGTGAGAGATCAGTTTCAGCAACCTATGGCCGGAACTTCCGTTCATGCTTTTGATAAAGATATCCGTAGTGAGCAATTATTAGGCAAGTCGAAGACAAATGAAGCGGGATACTATGAAATAATCTATACCCGCCGTCAGTTTGCCATAACTGACAAAGATGCCGCGGATGTTTTTATAAGAGTATATGATAAAAAAGATCAGGTGCTGAAGGAAAGCCCTGTCTATTTTAATGCTGTTCCCGATTTACAGATAGACATTGACCTGGCTGCAAAGCCATATAATGGTCCTAGTGAATTTGAACGGATGATTACCTCTATTCGTCCTTTTACCAGTGAGTTGCCTTTGTCTTCCCTTATGGAAAACAGCCGGATTCAGGATATCAGTTTTCTTGTGAGCAAAACAGGACTTCCGCAAGATAAGATTGAAGATATCGCAATGGCTTTCCGTTTCAACGGTACCACAAAAATCGCCCCCGAAGTATTTTACGCCTTGTTGCGGGAGGATATGCCGGGAGGCGCTCTCAATCATATCACCACTGCTTTGGCCAGCGATGATTTTGACACAATAGTTTCTCTCACATATAACGGTATTGTACACACGGATATAAATGTGCTGATGAATGCTTTGCAGAAAGCAATTGATGAAAATATTATCCCCTATAACTTTATTCAGCAACAGCCTGCCATCCGGGAGCAACTTGCTGCCATCATCAAGCAGGCGGAGGCAAATTCCGCTTCGGGCGGCAGCATTGCTTCCGAACTTTTCAGTCTTACCAATAACTCTGTTCCACTCTCGGCTTATCTTACTGATCAGCAGGGCATTCATAACCTGGATTCTTTGCTTTCACTGGTGCAATTCAACGCAGCGGACTGGGAGGGAATTTTGAAAAGCTCCGGGATCACTCCTCCTGCAGGAACTACCGGGAATACCGGTGAGGAGAAGCTGAAGAATTATGCTGCCGGTCTGGAACAAAATGTGACCAAACGTTTTCCGACCGCCGCATTTGCTGCCAACCTGGCAAAGGATGTAAAAAGCGCTGTGAGTGGGGCGCCTTCCATCAGCCGGTTGTTAACGAATAACCCGCAATTTGATCTCCTGAAATCCAGGATTGGAACCTTTGCCAAAGCTAATGCTGAAACATTCAGCCCTGATCCCGCGACGGCCGACCAGTTGAGAAAAGTACAACGCATTTTCCGTCTTTCGCCCGATTATCAATCAACCAATACTTTGTTAGCAGATAATATTCACTCTGCAAGTCAGATATATGCGATGGGGCAGGATAATTTTGTAAAAAAGTACAGCGGTAGTCTGGGTCAGGAGAATGCTGCCGGCATTTTCCAAAAAGCAAAACAAACTTATGCCCAGGCATTGGGGCTGGCAGCGAATTTGAAGTCGCTTTCAGATGCCTCCGCCCTGAATGTTTTTCCAGATTATAATGCAGCCATCCTGAATCTTACGGCAGAGGTACCTAATCTGCAAACCCTTTTTGGCAATGCAGATTTCTGTCAATGCAATGAATGTAATTCGGTATATGGCGCTGCCGCCTATCTGGCAGACATTCTGCACTTCCTGGATGAACGCAGCTCTTCTGTCTCGGGAGTATCGGTAAAAGACCTGTTGCTGTTCAGGCGGCCTGATATTGGAGATATTGATCTGGATTGCGATAATACCAATACAGAGATCCCGTATATTGATATTGCCTGCGAGCTGATGGAGGATTATATCCAGCCACCGGTCGTTACGCTGGCTGCTTCTTTTCTTCCTAAGTTAGTTCAGGGATCAATTGATGCAAGCCTGCTTGCAGAGATCAGTAACCAATATGCGACAGCGTCCTTTACTAATGTGGCTGCTTTGCTTACCTCCCATGCTCAGGTCTCTGAAAAATATTCCGCTTCCCGCTACAACGGTGCTGCAGATGTAACAGAGGATCACTGGATGATACGGGATAGCCTGGTTACACTCAAGGCTACTGACACCGGTAGCGGTATTATGGTGCAATTACTTCATCAGACGCTGCTGAGTTCTGATGAAATAGGTGCGAATCCTGAATATGTAAACGTTCCTGCTTATAATAAAATTAAATCTGCACAACGTCCTTTTACATTACCATTCGATTTATTTGAAACGGAAGGAGAACTTTATCTGCAAAAGTTAGGAGTATCTAAAACAGATTTGGTCAAAGCATTTGCTGACCGGCATGACACATCAGGACCTCCTTCAAACAGCCAGCTTGACCTGGCGTATGCTTATTTAAAGGTGAATGAAGCAGAAAGAACACTGATCTTCCAGGAAGATCTCGTAAATCAGGTCAATTATTGGGGATCGCTCGCATCCGGAACCAGCGTGAAGATAGACGATTTTGAACAGGCTACCGGGCTGGGATACAATGACATAGTTTCCCTCCTGGGACTGGCATTTATCAATCCTGCAAAAGATAGTGTGATCGAGCACGATGACCTGTCCTGCGATACGGACAAGCAGCATATTACTAATCTGACTCCGGCTAAGTTCGACCACTTGCATCGTTTCATCAGATTATGGAAGAAAACAACTCTCCAGATGACTGCACTCGATGCCATCATTCAGGCTTCCGCAATAGGGAATGGAAAGGTGGATGGAAATTTTGCTATAGGACTTCAAAATTCTTTACAGCTTCAAAAAGCATGGTCGCTTGACGCATTTCAACTGTTGAGCTTTTATCAGGACATAGACAGCAGCATTGATGATAATTTATATGACCGGCTTTTTCAGAACAGAATGATTACAAATCCGGTCAATACAGATTTTGCCGTAGATGCTGTTAAAGCAGGAACACTGTCTATTACCCCGGCGCATACAGCGGTGATTACTGCGGCCACGGATCTGCAACCGGATGACCTGAATTTGCTGATCGCAAAAACGGATGGGAAACTGTCGCTTAAAAATTTGTCTTTCTTTTACAGAAGCAGCCTGCTTGCAGAAGCATTATCTGTTTCCATCTCTGATGAGATCAACCTGAAAGACATTATTAATATAGATCCGTTCAGCGATCCTGCTGCAACCGCTGTCTTTATTCAGAAGTATAAAACACTGACCACCTCCGGTTTTAGCGTAGATGAGATTAATTATGTGCTGAGGCATCAGGATGATCAATACCATTCATTTATTCCAACCGGGAACCAGATAGCGGCAGCGTTGTCTCCACTGCAAAACAGCCTGTTGCAGGTACGTGTTCTAACTGCAGTATCGCCCGATCCGCACGGAGTATTGCTGACTAAATGGCTGACAGATCCATTGCTGAACTGGAATACTTCCTTACTGACCAAACTGATGGATATTTTAAATACTTCAGATGATTCGGAATACCAGCAAAAGATTGATAATAATGATAATTTCCTGCTGAATTTACGGGTCAATTATTTTGCACCTTCTTTTTCGGCAGATCTTGGCACGCTTCCCGCTATTACTTTCCCGGACTCACTTACATCGCAAATCAGCTACGATAATAATAACAAACAGCTGGTGCTGACGGGTTATATCAGTGCGACCGATTTGACTAATCTTTTAGGCCTTAGCGCTGATCCTGCTTACCAGGCTGCGGTGAATAACCTGTACAAGGCATCTCAACAAACTAATAACGATCCCTCACATGTTTTCTTTTCTTCCGTAGCCGGCATTAACGCACTGAAGGCAATTACCTGGACGAATGTGGCAAACAGGTTCACTTATTTTCTGCACATCGTCTCGCCTGTTTATCTTCAATTACAGCAGCAGAATACATTGATAGCCCAGATCAGTAATTGGTTCAAAGCTGATAAAAAGATAGCAGTGGTATTGCTGGATTCCGTGCCTGCTTTTTATGCCGATTTCATGGCTGATAATTTTGTCAATAAGACGACTACGCTTTCTGCAGTCAATTATCCCGCCCAGTTTGCTGATTATATCCGGCTGCAGAAAATATGTTTTACAGTAAATAAGCTGAAATTATCTTCTGCTGATTTGGAATGGCAACTGGCCCATGTCACGGATGTGCAGTCTCTTGATTATATGAACCTGCCGCTTATTACCGTTTCAGGACCTGTCACCACTTTTGCAAGTTTTGAAACACTCATTAATATCTTAAAATTTGAGCAGCATTATCCGGAGATCATCCTGGACGATACGGTTACTCCGCCACTTACCCTTTCCTTGTATGATATTTTTAATGATGCTATCAATGCCAAACCTGTGGGTGCTATTGAAGCTGACCTGGTCACTCTGACAGGATGGGATGCTGAGGATCTTAAAAAATTAGTTGAAACACCCGATTATCTGAATATCCAGTCGCCGGCTGATTTTAAGTCAGCAGGGATATTGATGAGCCTCTATCAATGCTTTAAGATATTCGATCAATTGAATATCCATGCAGACGATGCAGTGGCATGGTGCAAACCTTCCATGTCAGCAAGTGATGCCACGAAAATCGTGGAAACATTGAAATCAGGATATTCGGATACTGACTGGCTGGATGTGACGCAACCCCTGCAGAATAATCTCCGGCAAATGAAGCGTGATGCGCTCATAGCGTGGTTGTTAGCCAACTCGGGCACTCAGTCGTGGAAAACAGATACGGATCTCTATGATTATTTTCTTTTGGATGTGGAAATGGGTTCCTGTCTGCAGACGTCGAGGATCGTACAGGCAACTAATTCAGTTCAATTATTTGTACAGCGTTGCATGCTGCTGCTGGAAAATAATATTGTGGTAGATTCATCTGTTGACAGCGATTGGACCCAATGGGAGTGGATGAAATATTTCCGCTTATGGCAGGCCAACTATAAGGTTTTTCTTTATCCTGAGAATTGGATTGAACCTGAGCTCCTTCCGGTAAAATCCTCTTTCTTCGCTGATCTTGAAAACGACCTGCAGCAAAATGAAGTCACAGAGCAATATGTGGAAGATGCTTTTATGAGTTACCTGGAAAAGCTGGACAGCGTGGCAAAGCTTGAGGTTAAAAATATGTGGTATGACGATCCCGCGGGTACCTTGTATGTATTTGCCAGAACTTATGGCGGTGACCCGAAAACGTACTATTTCAGAAAATTAGTGGAAGACCGGCGGTGGACGCCATGGGAAAAAATAGATCTCGATATCAACAGCGATCATATTGTTCCGGTAGTATATAATGACCGGTTGTATCTTTTCTGGGCAATATTTACAGAGCAATCGGATTCCCCGCAGAGCGTCACTATTCCCAGTGCGGGGCAGAGCAGTTTTCCCATCCAGCAACCGGATAAGTATTGGCAGATACAAATGGCGTATAGTGAATATAAGAACGGAAAATGGACGGCAAAAAAAGTATCCAACAACGATACATCGGGCTTTATCAAGGCTTATGAAACCTATCAGGGCTATAGTTATTATCCGGATAAGACAGCCTTCCTGTTTACTGCTTTGGATGTGCCTTCGATAGATATAAAATCTCTCCTGAATGCGTACCGGCAAAATAAGAACACCAAAGGTCTTATTGATGTGTTACTTAATTCACTCACTCAAAACGGCAACCTGGTGATCAACTGTTATTACCGGCAGGATCAGCAATATCAGCAAAACGGCTCCGGCAGTAATCTATATTACACGTACATGGGATCCTTTGAACTGGACCCCTGCCGCGGTTACCCGGTGGTGATCCGTAATAATATCCAGATCAAGCCGGTGCTTTTTGACTGGAGTTCTTTGTCTAATATGCTGGATGACGAAGAGTATCAGAATTTGGATAAGGCTTTGTCATTACAAAGCGCTGCGATCCTGAACCTGACCCCCGCTATTTTCAATAATGTGGTTCCGTTGCAGATGGGTTTTCTGGATCGTTTTGCCCTGATCATGCTCCTATTACAGTATGGACTGAAAGGACAGTCGCCGGCTATTGTGGAAAGAGGATTACGGGCAACGCTGGGCACCCTGCTGCCTTTCTTTTATCAGGACGCTGCCCGGACTTATTATGTAAGACCCGAACTAACGGATGACGAAGCTTTTGAATTTCTGTACAGTGATTTTGAAAAACTTTTCATCGCTTTGCTGGAACAAAATACTGCCGAGCTGCAACAGATTTTATCTACCATTCCCAAAAACCATTCATTCTCCTTCCGCTATCATTTTTTCAATTTCTATCATCCGCTGGTTTGTTACTTCATGCGCCGGTTGTTTAAAGGAGGAATAGATGCACTCATGAACAGGGATACTCAACTGAAAGGTGATATTGCTTATGATCAGTCTCCGGATAAGTTCAGTTTTAAAGATTATTACAGTCCTACTGCTTTGGTTTATGACGAAGCGCCTGATCCGGTCACTTATCCTAACGGCGTGACGGACCCTGATCCGGGTTATCCGAAAGCGGATGTGGATTTTGATCTGGAATCAGGATATGCCTTATATAACTGGGAATTATTTTTCCATGCGCCGTTGATGATAGCGGAGAGACTGGATCAGAATCAACAGTTTGAAGCAGCCGAAAAATGGTATCGTTATATTTTCAATCCCAGTGATACATCTGCTTACCCTTCTCCTGATAAGTTCTGGGTCACTAAGCCTTTCTTCATCAATGTGGATAACAAATATTTTGTTCAGCGCATTGACAATATCCTTCTGGGCGTTAACTCTGGAGAGCAGGACCTGGTAAAAGATGTAAGCGACTGGCGTAATAATCCTTTTCAGCCGCATTATATTGCAGAATACCGGACCGTCGCATATCAGAAGACTACGGTGATGAAATACCTGGATCACCTGATTGCCTGGGGAGATTACCTGTTTACTCAGGACACCATGGAATCTGTAAACGAAGCGACACAACTGTATATTCTTGCTTCTCAGATCCTGGGCCCGAAGCCGCAGATCATTCCGCCGCCTTATGAATTGCCGGTAGATAATTATTACCAGTTGCAGTACAAATTAGATTCCTTATCCAATGCCCTGGTGGAAATTGAAAACCTTATCCCGTTACAAACAATCAGCGGCTACACCGGCACCACCCCGCAGAATGGATTGCCCCAATTACAGGCTTTATATTTCTGCCTGCCGGTTAATGACCAATTGCTCGGATACTGGGATACCATTGCAAACCGGTTATATAACATCCGTCATTGTCTTAACATTAAAGGCGTTTATGCGCCACCGGCGCTCTTTGCCCCGCCGATTGATCCGGGTCTGCTTGTCCGCGCTGCGGCTGCAGGATTAGATATCGGCAGCGTACTCAACGATTTGAACAGTCCTTTACCCTATTACCGGTTTAATGTGATCATGCAGAAAACCACAGAACTGGTCAATGAAATTAAGTCCCTGGGCGCTTCTTTGCTGTCTGCTTTGGAGAAGAAAGATGTCGAAGCGTTGGCGCTCCTTAGATCAGGACAGGAAATAAGTGTGCTGAAAGCAATGATGACTGTCAGAAACAAACAGGCGGATGATGCCCAATCAACTATCAATAACCTGACGAAACAACAGGATTTGATCAATATCCGGATCAATTATTATCAGGGGTTGATCAGTGAAGGGCTGAATGCGGGAGAGATCACTGCGTTGGCATTGAATACCGCTTCAACTGTCATTGATGCCGCTATTGCTATAGGGTATGCTTTGTCTGGAGGATTGAAACTGGTTCCTGATTTCATGATCGGGGCTGCGGGCTTTGGTGGATCACCTACGGCCACTGCCCAGACGGGGGGTAACAGCTTCGGAAATTCTGCAGAAGATGCAGTGAAAATGCTGTCCTCCATCGCTACCGGGCTGGATAAAGGGGCTTCCCTGGCCGGTACGATCGCAGGCTATGCCCGCCGCAGCGACGAATGGAAATACCAGTTATCACTGGCGCAAAAGGAACTGGAACAAATACAACAGCAAATCCTGGGTGCTCAGATCAGACTGGAAATAGCTCAGCTTGAGGTGCAGAATCAACAGTTGCAAATTGATAACGCACGAGCGGCAAATGATTTTATGCATAGCAAATTTACGAATGAGGATTTGTACAACTGGATGATCACACGGATATCAACCGTTTATTTTCAGGGGTATAATCTTGCATACTCCCACGCAAAGAAGGCAGAGGGCTGTTTCCGCTATGAGCTGGGTTTAAGCGACTCCTCTTATATAAATTTTGGTTACTGGGACAGCCTGAAAAAAGGGTTGCTGAGCGGAGAACAACTGATGTATGACCTGAAGAAGATGGAGATGGCATACTATGAACAAAATCAGCGGGAATATGAACTGACCAAGCATATATCTCTTTGTCAGTTAGACGGGGTGGCGCTGCTGAAATTGAAGACCACAGGTGAATGCTGGATCAATCTTCCGGAAGAATTGTTTGATATGGACTATCCGGGGCAATATATGCGGAGAATAAAGTCAGTTGCGATTACCATTCCGTGCGTGGCAGGTCCCTATACGACTGTAAGCTGTATGCTGACTTTGAACAGAAACAGTGTGAGAAGCAATTCAGATTCTTCCGGTAACTATCCCCGGAAGACCTCTAACGGAATTCCTGCAGATGATCCGAGATTCCGGGATGCCTTAGGAACGGTGCAATCTATTGTTACCAGCAGTGGTCAGAATGATACCGGTTTATTTGAGCTTAATTTTCGTGACGACCGTTATCTTCCGTTTGAAGGAGCAGGAGCGATCAGTCTCTGGCATCTGCAATTGTCCGCAGCTATGCAGCAGTTTGATTATGATACAATCGGGGATGTAATACTTCATCTGCATTATACTGCGAGAGAAGGAGGACAGGCGCTGAGAGATGCTGCAGCACAAAATCTGCAGTCTGCCGTGAACAATATGCTGGTTTCACAGAAAGATAAAGGGTTGATGCGTATTTTCAGTGTAAGGAACGAATTCCCGACAGAATGGTACGCCTTCCTGAACCCGGCTTCTGCTTCTGATGATCAGGTATTGTCACTGAACTTGTCACCCGACCGTTTCCCTTACTTTGCCGCTTCCGGAAATATCAGCATTAAAACGGTAGAATTAGTAGCAGATAATTCCAATAATCCTGCACTGACGGCAGTGAATAATGTACAGGTTGTTTCCCCGGCAAATGTCAAGCTTACAGGTTCGCTCCAACAGGCCGGTTACGGGAATTTTCCCACTGCATCGTTTGGATTCAGTAATCAGAAAGAGGGACTTTGGCAAGTGATCAACAGTCATACAAATAATTCACCACTCACAAGTGATACGGTTAAAGACATGGTGTTGATTATTCATTATAGTCTGGGATAAAATGGGAAAATTAAATGATGTAGAAAAAATGCTGTTGCATTCCCTGCCGGAAGGGAGTGAAGAAAGGGTGCGCCTTGTGACGAAAATCAGAAAATACAGAAACGAATGTGGTTGCTCGATGGGCGCCAGATTCCTGGTTGCGGCCACTCTCGCGACTATTCTGTATTGGGTCGTTTTGAGCAACGGAGGGCAGGTAAATATGCTGTGGAGAGGATTTGCTTCTCTCTTATTTATTTTCCTTTCTGCAGTAATAGGAAAACTTACAGGGTTAAGTATTGCAAGATTCAGGCTATGCATGCTTTTACAGTCAGCACATAAAAAATTACTCAATCATTAAAAACTCCTGCTATGTCAACCTGCACTAAATGGGTGGATGAGGGCGTGATCGCCTGTGCAAACTGGGCCGATAAAACCAGTTATCAATGTACCCAATGGAAAGATGAAGGCTCCAATCAATGTTCACAATGGGCGGATGAAGGTTCCAATCAGTGTTCACAATGGGCGGATGAAGGTTCTAATCAGTGCGCCCAGTGGGCAGAGCAGAACTGTCATTGGTATAGTCCCTGGAATTGTGTGGCAGGTTGGTTTTGCCAGGCTTATTATTGGGTATCTAACTGGGTATGCCAGGCTTATTATTGGGTGGCTAATTGGGTATGCCAGGCATGGTATTGGGTAGCCAATCTGGTGTGCCAGGTCTTCGCATGGGTGGTGAAAGCAGTGTGTACGATTTGGTCATGGATCGTCAAACTGGTTTGCAAAGCCTGGGATACACTGTCCTGTCTTGTCCGTGCAATCATTAAATGGTTCTCACGGTCAAGGAGCAGACCACAAAAGATCGAACATTTTTTTGTCTTAATGTTTGAGAACCGTGCTTTTGATCATATTTTTGGTTTCAGCGGACTGAAAGGTACGGATGCGGTGACCGGTCAGCCAACTTCTGTGAATGGCATTGATCCCTCAATTGATTTTAATCTGGATAATCCGACTAACAGCGCCTCGGCTAAAATACCTGCCACCACCCCGGCAGATTTCTGCCTGATCAACGATGGGAGCAATGCGCAAGCTGACCCCGGGCATGAATTTGAAAATGTGCTGAATCAACTGGGAATATTTAAAACTAAGGAAAATGGCGATATCCAAACCCCGTTAGATTACTATAACCCTGCCACCGGCGAATATCCGCTGATTGATAATTCGGGCTTTTTTTATGATTATAAAAATAAGAACAACGGCGATCTCAAGCAGGAACCGGCTGTCAATCCCGAAAAAGTAATGGATTGTTTTTCTCCTGAACAATTACCGGTCTTGAACAAACTGGCATCTGAATTTGCCATTTGCGATAATTGGTTCTCCTCACTGCCCGGGCCTACCTGGCCAAACCGGTTTTTCATTATGGCCGGTACATCGGGTGGAATAGACAATAGCCCCAGTGGATTTGATTCAGTAACGGGGGAGATATTGAATGGTTTTCGTTTTGAGAATGGAAATATTTTTGATCTGCTGGACGCGAACTGTATCGAATGGATGATCTTTGAGGGAGATGAATTCCCGGTGAGCTTCGCCCTGAGCGGAATGAACCTGAATGCCCTGCAGGGAAGGTTTAAAGACTTTGAGGATTTTAAAGACGAGGTCAGTAAACCGGATTTTGACAAGAAGTTTATTTTTATAGAGCCGAATTACGGGCATACTGTGACGCATAGTGGTGATATGACATGCGGCAACTCCATGCATCCTCTCGATGATGTGACCAGGGGAGAGAACCTTGTTAAATCTGTTTATGAAGCCGTCAGGAACTCTCCTTTGTGGGAGAAAAGCATGTTGCTCATTACATTTGATGAGCATGGAGGATTCTATGATCATGTGGCTCCACCCAATGCGAGAGATAATAAGCTTAGCAACGGTGGTGTGCCGTTGGTGGTTCCTCCGGGGGATGCTTTTGCCGCAGGCAATAATCATCATGGCTTTAAATTTGATCAGTTTGGGGTAAGGGTCCCGGCTATCGTAATATCTCCCTTTGTAAAGAAAGGGACGATAGACCATACGATTTATGATCATACCTCCTGCCCGGCGACTCTTGAACGATTATTAGGAATAAAGAACCTGACCAACAGGGATAAGAATGCCAATGATTTTCTTCACCTGTTATCACTTGAGACTCCCCGGCAGGATGCTCCTGCGATATTACCGGACCCTGCTGTTTCAGGATGTGATGTGTGCGGTGACGACGAAACGAGATCTTCACAATCAGCGTTGATGCAACAGCGTCAGGAACTGATCAATGCTAAAAAGAATGGGATTTATCGAGACAGGGAAGTTTATATAGAAGTAAAAGCTTCCAACATGCAACTGGGTTTTGCATATATCGGTTTGCTTAAAGTGCTGATGACAGCCAGGTATCCCGACAGGGAGAAGTGGAAAGAAGAATTTAAAAAGATCAATACCAGGCTGGATGTAGCGCAATTTCTGGTAGAAGCCAAGCTGCAGATCAATTTCAAATATGATGTATTTCGCATGGAACGGGAAAGCATTAAAAAAATGAAAAATAAATCCTGACCGGGTAATATTCGGACAGGCATATAGAATAAGGCATATTTGAAAAGGAAATCTTATTTCAAATATTTCCGGATAATTTTTTTCAGTACAGATTCCTTTTCATCCAGCCTTTGCAGTAAAGTCAGTTGATTTTTTGCACGATTGTAATTATGCAATGGATATCTGACAGGATAATAAATATCCCTGTTCAGAAAGTCTGTAAGGAAACGGATACCCTGCATATAAATCATAAATTGACCGGCATAAAATAACATTTCTTTTTCTGTGTTGGTCAGGGTGTTACCCATTTCGGGAAGGTATCCTTTCATCAGGGCTTCATAATAATCATCCCGGATAATAATTTTACCAAAATCAGTTTCTTCCTCGGAAACAGGGCTGACATACGTGCGCACCATATCACCGATATCGGAAATCAGTTTTCCCGGCATAAGTGTATCCAGGTCTATCACGCAAACACCTTCTCCCGTTTTATCATCTAAAAGCACGTTATTGATCTTGGTGTCATGGTGCATTAAGCGGTCGGGAAAGTCGCCGTCTGTTTTTAGCTCTTCATAAGTAATAGGTATCCTGGAATGCTGTTCGAAAGCCTCAATCAGTTCCGCTGCCCGCTCTTTGCGTTCCTCATCTGCGTCACTGACCGCACTTTGAAAGGCGCTGTACCGCAGTGTCAGGTTATGAAAATTCGGGATAGTAGGAATAAATTGGGATAGGTCAATGCCGGCAAGATTGTGTGCCAGCCTGCCGAATTGCCTCGCAGCTTCAGATGCCTGCAGGGGTTCGCTTGCTTCGTTCACGGAAAAAGTATGCGCTACAAAAGGCAGCATACGCCAGTAATCACCATGCCAGTTCAACAGAAATTTCCCGTCTTTTAAAGGAACGGGGGCGATGAAAAAATAATCGGGATGATGGGCAGCCAGATACTCCGAAGCTCTTCGGTGATTTTCCAATATCGCTTCGGGATTTTTAAATACATGCGTATTGATCCGCTGCAAAATGAATTCATCTCTTCTCCTGCCAAGGTTATTGCTCAGTTTAAAGGTATTGTTGATCAGCCCGGAACCAAACCTTTCTATCTTATAATGTGTACAATCCAATCCGAATGCTTCCAGTATCGGGGGGGGCACAATGGTTATTGCCATAAATTTTCCGGATAAATGCCTTTTGAAATTAATGCCTGTATGCTTTCCCGAACAATGGGAGCGTCTTCCTGATAAGTAACTCCAAACCATTGCATGGAAGTGGGGATCACTTTCACCGTTCCCATCTGGTTGGCAATAAAATAATCTACCACGGTAGGGATTAGAAATTCAGCTTTGGGATTTTGGATGTTTTCTTTTAAAAAATTATCAAACATATCTTCCGATAACTTAAAGATGTTTTGATGAAATCCCCAGAAGTTCATCGAAACGGGGGTTGTGTCGGGAAGAATATGAGGATGACCGTCTTCATCCACGAATGTGGGATTCCCGTCCTGGCGGATTATTTTAGTACGCTCGGTGATGGTGGCTAAATTGCCGATATCATCCAGGGCGCAAACGCCTCTCGATACGGAACCATGATCGGAAAGTGTATTGCCGATCTCATAGCCCATCACACTGTAACGTTTCTCACTGCATTCCTTTAGTAAGAAATCAACCATTTGCTCATAAGGCTCCCTCCCATAAAAATCATCCGCATTGATAACGGCAAAAGGTTCTTTAATGGCCTCTTTGGCACAAAGCATGGCATGAGCGGTGCCCCAGGGTTTCTGCCTGTTGTCAGGCACTTTGTTATTTTTACCTGTAAAGCTGTCTAATGCCTGATATACGTATTTGATCTCTACGTCTGAATTTTTTAGTTTTTCATTAAAGATCTTCTCAAACTCTTCTGAAAAATCTTTACGGATGATAAACACTATTTTACCGAATCCCGCCTTTATTGCATCATAAATAGAATAGTCAATAATAGTTTCGCCATTGGGTCCAAAATGATCCATTTGCTTAATTCCGCCATAACGGCTGCCCATTCCCGCAGCCAGGATTAATAGAGTGGGTTTTTGCATGATTCCTAAAGTATTAAATTTTTGTAATTTTATCCCGATATAAAAAACTGGGAGTATTTTGCGACTAAGTTAGCTCATAATTCTAAATTTTTTGAATCCTTTAAATACTCATTTTATTTTTTATGAAAAAGATAACAGCCTTTTTTCTTCTTTTTACTTCCTTTTTATGGAGTCAAACGTTTGCGCAGTCGCATCAGATTGTCAGCCAGGACAGCATTGCCTCTAAAATGCAATGGTTCGCCGACGCTAAACTGGGAATTTTTATCCACTGGGGGATTTATTCTGTAAAAGGTGTGGGAGAATCCTGGTCTTTTCATAATAAAGAAATTCCCTATAAGGATTATATGGCACAGTTAAAAGGTTTCACTGCATCCGGTTATCATCCTCAACAGTGGGCAGATCTCATTAAAGAAAGCGGTGCAAAGTATGCGGTAATCACCACCAAACATCATGACGGGGTGGCGCTTTGGAATTCCAAATGCGGTGGTATTAATGTAGTTAAGAACACACCGGCTCACCGCGATGTATTGGCGCCTTTTTTTGCGGGATTGAGAAAAGACAGCATCAAATGCGGCGCTTATTTTTCGCTGATTGACTGGAGCTATCCTGATTACCCGGCATTTCTGAAGGATTCAAACCGTTATGAGATAAAAGACGACCCTGCCCGCTGGAAAAAATTTTTAGATTATTATCAGTGCCAGTTAAAGGAAGTATTGAATAATTATAATCCCGACCTGATCTGGTTCGATGGCGACTGGGAACATGCTGCCAAAGAATGGCAGGCTGCGGGGGTGAGGAAAATGATTTTAGACCATAACCCCAATACGATCATCAATGGCCGCCTGGCCGGTTATGGTGATTATGATACTCCCGAACAAAATTTTCCTGTGACGCGTCCTGACCTTCGCTGGTGGGAGTTATGTATGACCGTGAATGATAACTGGGGATGGCAGCCGCAGGATACCAACTGGAAAACACCTTATCAGATTATCCGCATCTTCGCAGACTGTATCAGCATGGGCGGAAATTTATTATTGGACATAGGCCCGCAAGGCGATGGTACTATCACGCCGCAGGATATTCATGTATTGAAAGAACTGGGGAAATGGACACGTAAAAACAGTGAAGCTATTTACGGCACATTAGCCGGATTGCCGCAGGGACATTTTTACGGACCTACCACGCTTTCAAAAGACTCTGCTACTTTATATTTATTTTTGACTGGAAAGGGCAATGAACAGGCTGTGATCAAAGGGTTGAATAATAAAATTAAAAGCATAACCGTAGTAGGGAACGGAACTGAATTACATGAGGATATCGTGGGAAAGATCTCCTGGAGCCCCGTTCCCGGATTGGTATATATCAAAGTTCCTTCCGGTGTGCAGGACGAATATATGACCGTGCTCAAGGTGAAATTAGACGGAAAATTGAAGTTGTACAGAGGGCGGGGAGGGTTACAGTAAAAAGTATAAAGAAAAAGGGTCAAGGTATAAAGATAAAAGTGGAAATGGTATCTTTTCCGGATTATTCAAAAATAACAGTGCAACCTCTCGCATTATTTTCTTCTTCCAGTATAAAAGTTGATATGCTGCGGCTGGATTTATTGCATGAAGAAGTATCCGGAAATAAATGGTTCAAATTAAAATATAACCTGGAGCGGGCACAAAGAGAGAAAAAGGACACCATTCTTACTTTTGGCGGAGCCTGGTCTAATCATATCGCCGCTACGGCCGCTGCCTGTGATGGGTTGGGATGGAAGAGCGTAGGAATTATCCGGGGAGATGAATTACGGCCTGACAGCTCTTTCACACTCTTGCAGGCGCAGCGTCACGGCATGCAGCTACATTTCATCAGCCGGAAACAATACAGGGAAAAAGAGAATAAGGATTTCACAGGCTTTCTTAATAAAAAGTTCAGTGATCCTTACATCATTCCTGAAGGAGGGAGCAATGCCCTGGGAGTAAAAGGATGTCAGGAGATATTATCATTTTGTGAACCGGAGAAATATACGCACATTTGTTGCGCTGTGGGAACAGGTGCTACATTGGCCGGGATTATTGAAAGTACTTCTCCGCTGCAGCAAATTTTGGGATTTGCCGCCATAAAAAATGCAGATTACCTGAGAGATAAGATTGAAAATCAATTGACTGAAAAAGGTAAAAGTACTTCCTGGAAATTAATGACTGAATATCATTTCGGTGGCTTTGCCCAAAAAACGGAACAATTGACGAAGTTCATGAAAGATTTTTATGATGCGCATAAGATTCAGCTCGATTTTGTCTATAACGCAAAAATGATGTTTGGAATTAATGACTTAGTAGATAGAAAATACTTTCCTTCCGGCAGCCGTATTTTGGCAATCCATACGGGAGGATTACAGGGAAATAAATCGCTGGCAAATTAAAATCATCAGCATATTATGAAAAAACAATTTCTTTTTTGTGCTTTATTGTTAATGGTCTTGGCAGCATGCCATTCAAAACAGACCTATTACTTATCCCCTGATACTCCTCCCTACCAGGCCCATGATCTCACAAAAGAGAATACTTTTTCCAATAATATCGAAGGCCCCGCCTTTCGCCATGACACCTTGTTTGTGGTGAATTATCAAAAAGACGGTACGATAGGAATGGTTTTTCCGGGCGGGCGTTGTGAAACCTATATTACGCTTCCGAAAGGAAGCACGGCCAACAGTATTAAGTTTGATACTGCCGGAAATATGTATCTGGCAGATTTTACGGGTCATAATATCCTGAAAGTAGATGAAGGAAAACAGGTGAGTATTTATTGCCATAACGATAAATTTAACCAGCCCAATGATATCCTGATCAACAGCAAAGGCTGGATTTATGCTTCAGATCCGAATTGGAAGGACAGTACGGGACAGGTATGGCTGATCAAACAGGACAGGATCCCTGAGTTAGTGGCTGTAATGGGCACTTCCAATGGTATTACGTTAAGTCCGGATGAAAAACACCTGTACGTGGATGAAAGCGACCAACTAAATATTTGGGAATTTGATGTGGACAGCGCCGGCAGGTTATCCGATAAAAGACTGTTTGTCTCCTTTAAAGGTTATGGCATGGATGGCATGCATTTCGGGCCCGACGGAAATTTATATGTTTGCAGATACGGAAAGGGAGCTATAGATATCTTTAATACAAAAGGGGAAAAACTGAGAGAGATCAGTCTCAAAGGAAAGGAGAATAGTAACTTTGTCTTCGGAGATCCGGATGGTAAAACTGTTTTTGTGACCTTACAGGACAGAAAATGTATGGAGATGTTCAGAATAGAATAATATATATAAAAAAGTTGTCTTTGTCTGTTACAGATTATATAAATAAAACCCTGCGTATTTTATTATACCCGTTTTCACTGTTGTACGGAGTGATCACATGGATAAGAAATAAACTATATGACAGGGGTATTCTTACAGAGATCCATTTCGATATACCCACTATAGCCGTAGGCAATCTTTCCGTAGGAGGAACCGGTAAAACACCCCATATTGAATACCTGATCAGGTTGTTGCAGCAGCATTATAACGTGGCTACACTCAGCCGTGGATATAACCGTACGACGAGAGGTTATTTATTCGCCGGTGAAGAAGCTACGGCGCTGACCATTGGAGATGAACCTATGCAATTTCATCATCAGTTCCCTGATATTGCAGTAGGTGTTGGTGAAAGGCGGGGCCTGGCTTTACCGCAGTTGCTTATGGATGCGCCCGATACGGAAGTCGTACTGTTGGATGATGCTTTTCAACATCGGTCCATTAAACCGGGGCTTAATATTATGATCACAGAGTATAATCGCTTATTTACAAAGGACTTTATTGTACCTTTCGGTCGTTTAAGAGAAAGCAGGAAAGGATATGCAAGAGCTGATTGTATGATCGTTTCCAAATGTCCGCCGCTAATGAATGCAGAGACAAGACAAAGTATCCGGAAAGAAATTAATCCTATGTCGCATCAGCAATTGTATTTTACTGCTTTGCGTTATGGCACCTGCTATCATTTTCTGACCGGCGAGAAGGAAGTCATCCTGCCGGGAACGGGGATTATGGCTGCTTGCGGAGTGGCTAATCCTCAGCCCCTGTTGGAATATCTGCTCACCCTGTCGAAAGAAGTAAAGCTTCTCCGGTTTCCCGACCATTATTATTTCAGCGAGGATGATCTGGATAAAATGCAAGACGGATTATCACAATTGTCTTCCTCCTTTAAAATGATCATTACCACCGAGAAAGATGCCGTGAGGCTGCGCTTGCTGGAAGATAAAATCGCTGCCAGGCGATTACCGTTATATGTGATGCCAATGAATGTTTTCTTTTTGTTTAATGAAGCGGGAACTTTTGATCAGTATATATTTGAATATATTAATAATGCGAGGGCAAAACAGTATAATAATGAGTAAGCAAATGATATATAAGGGAATTGTGGATATCACCCGGTCGGGAATGGCTTTTATAGTGGTTGAAGGCAAGGATCAGGATATTAAAGTTCATCCTGCCAATCTGCATACTGCGTTAGATGGAGATGAAGTGGCTGTGCAGATCACCAGGCAACTCAAAAACTCCGCGCGATCTGAAGGAAAGGTGATAAAAGTGATCAGGAGAAAAAGCACTGCTTTTTCCGGTACTATTGAGATGAATGACGGGTTCGCATTTCTGGTGACAGAAAATGAAATGTTACCGGACATTTATATTGCTAATGAGAATATTAATCATGCGAAAGATGGTGACAAAGCAGTTGTTCAAATAACCCACTGGGGAGATCAAAAACATAGTCCCTCAGGAAAAGTAATTTCTGTTTTTGATAAGGAAAATACAAATGATACTGCCATGAAGGAGATCCTTATCGAGAATGGCTTTCCACTTACTTTTCCTGATAAAGCCATCCTGGAAACCGGTACTCTGTCTGCTGTGATACCTTCCTCAGAAATAAAAAAAAGGAAGGATTTCAGAAAGATATTTACTATCACCATAGATCCCGCTGATGCCAAAGATTTTGATGATGCCGTTTCTATCCTGAAATTGAAAAATGGCCACTATGAAATCGGGATTCATATTGCAGATGTGAGTCATTACGTGATTCCTGAAACTGCACTGGATAAAGAAGCGTATGACCGTGCCACTTCCGTATATCTCGCGGACCGTGTATTGCCGATGTTGCCCGAAAGGATATCGAATGAATTATGTTCCCTTCGTCCACATGAAGATAAACTGACGTTTTCGGCCGTTTTTGAAATCTCTCCCGATACACAAATAAAAAACTGCTGGATTGGCAGGACTGTCATCCATTCGGATCACCGGTTTACTTATGAAGAAGTGCAGGAGATCATAGAGGCGGGAGACGGTTTATTTGCGGAGCATATTTTGACACTCAATAAGATCTCACAACAATTACGAAAAAAACGTTTTGATCATGGCGCCATCAATTTCAGTTCCCTGGAAGTTCGTTTTAAATTGGATGAAAATGCATTCCCCATCGGCATAGAAATAAAAGAAAGTAAAGAGGCGCATCAATTGATAGAAGAGCTGATGTTGTTGGCCAATAAAAACGTGGCAGAATATGCTTCTAAGATTAAAGTGAATAAGCAACACCTGCCTTTTCCTTATCGTGTTCATGATGTTCCCGATGATGAAAAATTAAAATTATTTGTGGCTTTTGCCGCGAAATTCGGGTACAAATTTGACATTTCGTCTCCTGAAGGAATTGCTCACTCGTTCAATGAAATGCTGCAGCGGGTTAAGGGGAAACCCGAGCAATTGGTATTGGAGCAATTGGGCATCCGCACCATGTCTAAAGCAGTCTATACGACAGATAATATCGGGCATTACGGCCTGGGTTTTAATAATTATTGCCATTTTACATCGCCTATTCGCCGTTATCCTGATGTGATGGTTCACCGGATTATCGCAGATTATCTTGCGGGAGTGGCAAAGCAGGATAAATCAATGGAGAAAAAATGCCGTCATTGTTCAGATCAGGAAAGAAAGGCTATGGAAGCAGAACGAACAGCCAATAAATATAAGCAGGTGGAATATATGCAACAATTTATTGGCGACGATTTTGAAGCAGTCATCAGCGGTGTGGCTCGCTTTGGATTTTGGGCTGAAACATTAGACACCAAATGTGAAGGTATGGTCGGCATTCAAAGCTTATGGGATATGGATGAATTTGTATATGTGGATAGTGAGTATGCATTAAGAGGGTTGCGTACGCGCAGGGAATTCAGGATGGGGGACATAGTTAAAATAAAAGTAATTTCTGCGAATCTGGATAAACGCCAGTTAGATTATGAATTAGTGAATGAATACAATCAGAAAAAACCGGTCTCAAAAAGTAAAAAAAGAGTAAAATAGTTTATCATTGCCCCCCATTAAAACGAAAGACAAGCGCTCATGATACATTCTTTTAAAGACTTATTGGAGAAATTTGAAGAAAAATTCAGTGAGAGAATATTTCCCGGGTCGCCTGCCAACTTATATGATCCGGCGCAATATATTCTGCAGTTGGGAGGCAAACGGTTGAGGCCCGTGTTATGCCTGATGGGCAATGAGCTTTTTAATGATCTCACTGAAGATGCTTACTCCGTGGCTGTTGCGGTCGAACTTTTCCATAACTTCACGCTGGTGCATGACGATATTATGGATGAAGCGCCGTTGCGCAGGGGAAAACCCACTGTCCACAAAACTTTTGGGGAAGACAGCGCCATCCTTGCGGGAGATGTGATGCTGATACAGTCCTATTTGCAGATCAATGAGGTGAATGACAGATTTCTCAAACGGATCGTTCACATTTTCAGTAAGACTGCACGGGAAGTGTGTGAAGGCCAGCAATTAGATATGGATTATGCAGCCTTGCCCTTGCAGGAAGTGGGTATGGATGCCTACCTGCACATGATCGCTTTAAAAACATCCGTATTGCTTGCAGGAAGCCTGCAGATGGGAGGGGTATTGGGGGGGGGCAGTGAAGGTAACCTGATGCATCTGTATTCCTTTGGCAAAAACCTGGGGATAGCCTTTCAGATACAGGATGATTATCTGGACGCTTTCGGTGATCCCGGGAAAACGGGTAAACAGGCGGGCGGAGATATTTTGGTGAATAAGAAAACATTTCTGCTGATCAAAGCCTGGGAATTAGGCAATCAAAAGCAACGGCAACAAATAGAAGTATTACTGAATAATAATGACCCGGAAAAAGTAGAAAAAATGTTGTGTATCTATCACGGCCTTAAGTTGGATCAATGGGCCAAAGAAGAAAAAAGCCGGTTTATGGCGAAGGCGGGAGAATGCCTGGAAAACGTGGCGGTCTTATCATCCCGGAAAAGAGAGTTGGAAAACCTGGTGGCTATGTTGTTGGATAGAGAAAACTGAATTTGTTGTCAATGGGTAAATACAAGTTACCACTCCCCATGAATAAAAAACTCTTTAGGAAAAAACCTCTGGAACTTATCTTAAAGGATGCAGCATCGGGTTTCAGTGATGCTGAACAAGGGACTACGGGGTTAAAGCGTGATCTGACGGTGAAAGACCTGACTGCGATGGGTATCGCTGCTGTCATTGGTGCCGGAATTTTTTCAACCATCGGTGAAGCCGCTTACAATGGCGGTCCCGGTGTATCTATCCTATTTGTGATAACTGCGGTTACCTGCGGATTTTCTGCCTTGTGTTATGCGGAATTTGCTTCGCGTATTCCTGTTTCGGGAAGCGCTTATACTTATTCTTATGCCTCTTTTGGAGAACTGGTTGCCTGGATCATCGGATGGGATCTGATCATGGAATATGCTATCGGAAATATTGCAGTGGCTATTTCATGGAGCGGTTATTTTGCCAATCTTTTAAAGGGCTTTGGTATTCACTTGCCGCCTTATCTGACAACAGATTACCTTTCGGCTTACAGAGGTTTTCATGAAGCAGGGAAAGCCCTGGCTTCGGGGGCAAATTTTTCTTCATTGGATATGCCCGTACAGATGGGATATAATGCATGGCTTCATGCGCCATCTATTGGTCCGGTAAAGATTATTGCAGATTTACCTGCGTTAGCTATCGTGTTTATCATTACTTATTTAGTTTATATAGGGATCCGTGAAACAAAGAAAGCCACTAATGCGATGGTGGGATTAAAAATACTGATCGTTATCGGGGTGATCGTTTTAGGCTTCTTTTTTATTAAACCTGAGAATTGGAATCCTTTCCTGCCTAATGGCTTTAGCGGCGTGATGAAAGGAGTATCTGCAGTCTTCTTTGCTTATATAGGCTTTGACGCTATTTCCACTACCGCTGAAGAGTGCAGAGATCCGCAAAGGGATTTGCCCCGCGGCATGATTTATTCACTGATTATATGTACGGTGCTGTATATTTTGGTTTCTTTTGTGCTTACAGGCATGGTCAGCTATAAAGATCTGGCTGTAAAAGATCCGCTGGCATTTGTATTTGCAAAACCTTTGCCCGAGATCAGCTATATCATTTCTGTTGGAGCAGTCATTGCCACTGCGAGCGTATTACTCGTCTTTCAGATGGGCCAGCCGCGCATCTGGATGAGCATGAGCCGCGATGGATTATTACCCCCCGCCTTTTCGCGGATTCATAAAAAGTATAAAACGCCGTATATCTCCACTATCATCACCGGCTTGTTTGTGGCTATACCGGCGCTCTTTATGAATATGACGGAAGTCACAGACCTCACCAGCATCGGGACTTTATTCGCTTTTGTGCTCGTATGCGGCGGCGTGCTGTTATTACCGAAAGATGAAAATATAAGAGGCAGAAAAACTTTCAAATTGCCTTACATCAATGGTAAATATATTCTCCCGGTCTTATTTATAACCGGAGTGGTGGTTTTCCGCAATCAAATAGTCGGATTAATACATTACACCGGCAGTTGGGATACTTTCAAAGACAAACTGCCTTTTTATCCGTTTATGATATTGGTTGTCATATTAACTGTCCTCACCTATTTAAAAAACTTATCTCTGATCCCTGTGCTGGGTCTCGCCAGTTGTTTTTACCTGATGACAGAATTAGGATACACGAACTGGCTCCGCTTTATTATCTGGCTGATCATTGGATTAGTTATTTATTTCAGTTACAGTTATAAACATAGCAGAATGGGAAAATGGGGTCAGCAGCTACCTGGTATGAAAGAACCCCCCGGTGAATCCTGAGTATGTTATACACTGATTTCCCAGGCTTACCGATATAATAAGTCCGTTTGCCTATACAGGCCGGTGAATATGACAGGTTGCCTGTATGTTTGGATGATGGTTACCTATATTCATATTATTCAGTTTCCCGCATTAATTCTTTTAATGTTGGTGACAGGCATTTTCTGGGGAACATGGTTTTCCCTGAGCCGTTCAATAGCCCATTTATCTGCGGAGACCTTTATTGAGAACGGCCGGGTCTTTATCAAAAATTTAGCAAAGCCCATGCGCTTCATCATGCCGCTTACTATTTTGTTTGTAATAGCCTGCACACTATTTTATCCTGATAGAGCTTCATTGGGATTTTCAGCAGTCATTATTTCTTTAGCGCTTATTATTACTACACTTTTGATCACGTTAATAGTTGAAGTGCCTATTGATAATCAAATCAAAAAATGGACGGTTTCCACTTTACCTCCCGACTGGAGATTATTAAGGTCCAAATGGCAATTATTTCACACTATCCGCACTTTCACCTCTATTGGGAGTTTTATTCTTTTATTGGCGAGCGCCTTGTTTTTATGAGATGATTAGCTGAAGGGAATACCGCTATTATCTTACATTTCAAAAGGATTAGTAATTTTCAAATCGGGAATTTGTCTAAAATCAGACAGGTTACGTGAAAGTAAGGTCAGGCCATTTAAAAGGGTGGTGGCAGCAATAACGGCATCAGGGGTCTTGATCTTATATAAATTGCCTCAATTCTATTGTTTTTAATATAACAGGTTCTTCCAGCGGATAAATGAAGGCATTATCAATCAGATATTCTATCTGTCCCATTCGCTACGGCTTTGTTCAACGTATTTTAAAAGAGATTTTCCCTCTTTTACAGACAGAAGTCCTTCGTATTCTTTCATCAAAGGTATAGCATTCTTATTGTCCTTAAAAGGAATAAGCTTCTTTAGCTCAGTGTACTTATTGACAAGCTTTTCCCACTCTTTAATGGGTATGACAACAGCCGTTGGTTTCCCATTATAATCAGACATATATTGTAATGGCATGATAAAATTGATTTAACAATTACGAAGATACATAATATTCCGGCATCCCTTTTTGTAAATTTGCAGGATGAAACCTGGCACATACCATTTATGTTTATTACGTGAAATGTAAAGTGCGGGGTTACCTGCCCGTCCGGTAGGCGGGCATCCGGCCAATAGTAAAAATTAAAAAATAAACGGATGAAATTCGATATCGGAGACACGGTATTATTGCTTCATTCAGGGGAAGAAGGGGTCATTGTGGAGGAATTGAATAATGATATGGTGAAGGTCAATGTAAATGGCACCATATTTCCGGTGCATATTGATCAGATAGATTTTCCTTACTTTAAAAGATTCACTGAAAAGAACTTTACAAAAAGGAAGCCTCCTGTAGTACCCGGAGAGTTTTTGCCTGTTGAAAAACAAAAACCGGAGAAAAGGCCGGAAAAAGGGGTATTGATCTCTTTCCTGCCGGAATATGATCATTCAACTTCCGAACCGCTCGTTCGGCTATTGAAGATCTATCTTGTAAATGAAACTGCGCTGACTTATCTTTTTGATTATCGCTTATTATTTAATGAGAACCTGGATGTAGAAGTGAAAAATGAACTGTTGCCGTTCAACCATTTTTATGTGCAGGATATTACATTTGAATCCCTGAATGATCGTCCTAAGTTTGAATTTAATTTCTCTTTGCAGCAACCGGATGACAGCAAAGAGCCCGATTATTCATTCGGATTTAAGCTGAAAGCAAAACAGGTGATTCGGAAATTACAGGATATGGAAAACGGAGGAGAAGCTACCTTCAGTTATATTTTATTTGAAAAATATCCCGACAAGGTCCAAAGGAACAGCGATAAATGGGATATTCCCTCTTCCGTGAAAAAAGTTGAATATTTCAGGCCCGCCGTTACTTCATTCCGGTTACCGCAATATGAAGTGGATTTACATATTGAAAAATTGACGGAGGACTATAAAAATCTCTCGCCATCAGATATGTTAGCTATTCAGCTTGGCGAATTTCAAAGGCAATTGGATGAGGCTATCGCCCACCATCAATTTTCTATCGTCATCATTCATGGGGTCGGGAAAGGTACGCTTCGCAATGAGGTACACGAAATTTTACGCCATACTCCGGAAGTAAAGTCATTTGTGAACCAATATAATCCGCGTTATGGTTACGGCGCTACTGAAATATTTTTTGAGTATTCCTGAGATTGACCGAAACGTCCTTTTATAATCATAACTTTGACGCTTACGGGATAAAAAATATCTTCAGATGAAACTGTTAGGAGCGTTTCTGAAACTTGTTCGCTATCCAAACCTGGTCTATATTTTTCTGACTCAATATTTACTGCAGTATTGTGTTATCATCCCGGTATTTCATACATATAACGTTTCACCTACCCTGACAGACGGATGGTTTTTTCTGCTTTCTTTATCCACTGTTTTAATTGCCGCGGCAGGATACATCATTAATGATTATTTTGATATTAATATAGATCAGGTCAACAAACCGGAACGGATCATTATTGACAGGATCATAAGCCGCCGGTGGGCTATCCTGTGGCATACCACATTCAATGTGATTGGGGTGGCATTGGGTTTTTTGATAGGGTGGAAGGCAGGTAATCCGCTTTTGGGTATTACTCAGTTATTTTGCTCGGGCCTGTTGTGGTTTTATTCTACTTCTTACAAAAGGCAATTATTGATTGGCAATATTTCCATTTCGTTATTGACTGCTTTAACCGTATTGGTGGTGGGTTTTTTTGAGCCTCAGCTATATTCTAAAATAAATGTGAGCAATGCCCCCGCAGTTTATCCCCTTTTACGCATTATTTTATTGTATGCATTATTTGCTTTTTTAATTTCCATGATCAGGGAGATTGTGAAAGACTTGGAAGATATCAAGGGGGATGCCTGGCTACGCTGCAGGACCATGCCTATTGTGTATGGCGTGAATGCCAGTAAGGACATTTCCTATATTATCTCATGGATATTAATAGGACTGATCGTTTTTGTCCAGGTCATTATTTTTCCGCATCGCTGGTACATTACTATTCTGTATCTTTTAGTACTGGTGCAATTACCTTTGCTTGCGGTTAACAGGAAATTAAGCAAAGCGGTTACCCCCAAAGATTTTCATTACGTGAGCAATCTTATTAAACTTATTATGCTTACGGGTATTATCAGTATGGTATTTTTCATTTTTTATTTTTAATGCAGAGTATCCTTTATAATAATAACTTTGGTGTTCATATCCTTAAATGCAATTGATATACCCCATACTAAAGCTTGTTCGGTACCCGAATCTGCTCTTCATTTTTGTGACACAATATTTAATTCAGTATTGTGTCATCCGTCCTGTATTTCAAAAATTGGGTATATCTCTCACCTTAAGTAACGGGTGGTTTTTTTTACTTGCTTTATCTCTTGTTTTCATTGCGGCTGCAGGGTACATTATCAATGATTGTTTTGATGTGAAAATTGACCGGGTCAATAAGCCTGACCGTGTGATTATTGACCGGATTATCAGTCGCCGGTGGGCTATCTCGTTATATACGGCTTTTAATTTAACGGGCGTTATTTTAGGATTCCTGATCGGATGGAAAGAAGGGTATCTGTTTTTAGGTTTCACCCAATTATTATGTGCAGGATCGTTATGGTTTTATTCTAGAGCCTATAAGCGGCAATTGTTGATCGGTAATATTGTTGTTTCAGTCCTTACGGCGCTTCCCGTGCTGATAGCAGGTTTTTTCTAAATAAAATTATACGGGAGGATGCAAGTGATCAATGCATTAGGTATTTATCATCTTTTGTATATCATTCTAATCTATGCAAGTTTTGCATTTATCATTTCGATGATAAGGGAAATTGTGAAAGACATTGAAGATATTAAAGGAGATGCACAGTTGGGATGCAGGACTTTACCTGTTGTTTACGGCATAAACGCCGGTAAGGATTTATCCTGCCTTTTATCGTGGATATTGATAACACTTATAATTTTTGTTCAAATCCTTATCTTCTCTTATCATTGGTATTTTATAATTTTATACCTTTTATTACTGGTGCAGTTACCTTTAATCACGGTTATAAAAAGATTAGGCCGGGCAGCCACCCCTGAAGATTTTCATCACATCAGCAGTTTTGTCAAGCTGATTATGCTTACAGGTATTATCAGCATGATCTTTTTTAATTTTTATTAGTAATGTTTGAAGAAAAAAATATTGTACTCGCCTCTTCGTCTCCGAGAAGAAAAGAGTTGCTGGAGAAAGCGGGCATTGCCTTTGGGGTCAGGATCAGTCATGCTGATGAAGACTTTCCCGGTAATATGCCGGTGGAAAAAGTACCCGAACATCTTGCAGTGAAAAAAGCCATGACTATTCAGAGACAATCGAACGAGGGAGAACTTATATTGGCTGCGGATACGATTGTGGTGCTTGATGATAAAATACTCGGTAAGCCGGAAAGTGATGCGCATGCAAAAGAAATATTGCGATTATTGTCGGGCAAAATGCACAGGGTGATCACTGGAGTTTGCCTGTTGCAGGGAAGGAAAATGATCGGGTTCTCGGAAGTGACCAAAGTGTTTTTCTATGATCTGGCTGAATCTCAAATTGATTATTATGTGGCCAATTATCATCCCCTGGATAAAGCGGGCGCTTACGCCATCCAGGAATGGATAGGGTTAACGGGAATTGAAAAAATAGAAGGCGATTATTTTAATGTGGTGGGGCTGCCGGTCAGCAGGGTTATAAAGGAAATTGAGATATTCTGAGTGAGCCTTACTTTGGCATATAAATAGGCTGCTTATGCTCTTTATTTTGTCTTCTGCGAGTGCTAAAAGGAATAGCCACAGGTAATAAGAAAAAAGCCGGTAGCCATTTCGCCCTGAACCAAAGGTATATCATAATAATATTGCGGCTCAAAGCTGAAATTGCCGATGGTATAATCCAGATCAAGAGAAGCTTCCAGCAACCTGGGAAGAAACTGTCCTTGTTCATTGTTGTATGCACTGGTATATAGCGTTTTTCTCTTCTTTTTACTTACAAGCGGAATAGTTGTTTTCTTCCGTTTAATTATTTGTTCTGTAGTTATTATATGTCTTATAAAACGCGTACTCCCAAAGCTTCTTACAAATTTATCTGTTCCGGTAAGTAAACTTCCCACAGGTGAAATATCCAGTTCATCCTGTTGATTTAACAGCGAGGTAAAAGTAAACTGGTGCGTAAGTGAAAAAATAACCGCCCCGTCACTGGCAGAATGAGCGACCCCCAAAGAGTCGGTATAGCTGCCTGTCTCAGCATCTATGGCTAAAGTTGGCTGGATCCATACATTATTATAACTGACATATCCATAAAATTCGTTCCTCAACGGAGAAGCTTCAATACTGGAATTGCCATTAAAAAAATAACGCGTATAGGAAAAGCCGAAAGAAAATGCTTTTCCTTTATTAAAATCGTATGCGGGGGTAAGGTCATATTCAAAAAGTCCATTAGAAGAAGGTCCTGTTAAGGCGAATGTATAAGCAGAAATACTTAACCCGCTCTTGTGATAATAAGCTATTCCCGGTTTAAAATAGGCCCCACCGGAGGTCCCGCCTTTTGAATTTTCTATTTTATACGGATTGTTACCTAAGCCGGCGCTTATCACCAGTTGACTCTGGTTGCCGGATGTCCCTGAAGAGGATCCTTTTTGCTGAGCCTGAGCAGACAGAGAAAATAAAATAATAAGGATGCTGCAGGTAAAATAATTTTTTTTCATACATATCATTTGATCTATTCCCAAACAAGCAGATTCACATCTTCATTTTTCAACCAGGCTGCTTCCTTTAATTTCTTAAGGTTAATGATCCCCACTACGTAATGATTATCGGCCGACTCATATTTTTCCTGGATATGATAGAAATCAGTGAGATTCACCTGCCCCTGCTTTTTATAACGCAAATAAATTTTTAACTGCAGATCATGGGTAAGCTCTAAAGGATTTGCCTGAGCTATTTTTTTATACTCATAATGATAATTATAAGTCAATGCGGAAATGTCTGATAATACGGCGCTTCCCGTGGCGGTCCCACCTGCTCCTTTCCCTACAAAAAATTGATTTTCAGCAAAAGAGCTTTCCACCAGCACACCGTTATATTCATTGTCCACATCTCCGAGCAAGTGTTTTTCTCCGATCAGGTGAGGTAATACATACGCTACCACTCCGCCGTTCTGTTTCCTGCATTTAGCTAATAATTTAATTTTGCGGTTATGCTGGCGGGCATAATTAATATCGAAATCATTTAGCCGGCTGATTCCTATATTAAGCACTTCTTCCGGTTTTACAAAGGTGCCAAAGGCATGCAATAATAAAATACACAGTTTGTACTTGGGATCAATCCCTTCCATGTCATAAGTGGGATCTGTTTCGGCGAAGCCCTTATCCTGGGCCTCCTGTAATGCAACCTGAAATCCTATGTTTTCTTCTGTGATCTTAGTCAGAATATAATTGGTGGATCCGTTACAGATCCCTTCGACCGCATTCAGGAGGTCATTGTCATAATATTCTTCCAGGTTCCTGATCACAGGAATGCTCGCGCAACAGGCGGCTTCATACAGGAACGGGGTACGGTGTTTTTGCTGCAGATCATATAATGACCGCAGGTTTTCGGCGATCATTCTTTTGCTGGCGCTGACTACGGCTTTCCCATTCTGCATGGCTTTTGTCACTATTTCATAAGCCGCCTGCGTATCATTGATCAATTCCACCACCACATCAATCGTGGGATCATCCAGGATTTCATTCCGGTCTGTGGTAAAATAACTCATATCAATCGGCCGGGGCTTGTCCGGATCTTTGATACAGATCTTTTTAATCCTTGCATTAATGCCTTTCGTTTTGTTCAATACTTCATAAAGACCCTGGCCTACCACGCCGAAGCCGAAAATCCCTAAGCTGATTATTTTTTTATCCATGTATTAAGAGATATGGTTTGATTGTTGAATGGTTAATTGTTTAATTGTTGAATGGTTAATTGTTTGATTGTTGTATTGTTTGGTTGTTTGATTGTTGTAACGATCCGAAGTTTCGGATGACGATTGACGATTGACCATTGACACATTGACCATTGACAACTCACGATCCGAAACTTCGGATGACCGTTTGACCATTGAAAACTGTTCCTACTTATCTTCCCTGCCGCTGAATATCAGTGCAGGCCAGGAATTAGCACCTGTTTCAGAAATCATCTTTTTGGTAAGACGATATCAGACGGTTGCTAAGGCTTCACCGGGCCGGACCCTCTGCCTTTCTGGATAAGCGGTTTCTAAAGAACCGGTGCAAAGGTACTGCCGGAAAAGAGAATTTCCCTAAAAAATATTTATGCCTGTAAAGAAACTGAGCCTGTTTTAGCTTGAATCGGGTGAGCTATGTCCTGATAGTCTATAGCTCATCTCTTTCGGACCCCCGGATAAGTCGAACTTATTTTACGCTGTTAGTGCGCTTTTAATACCCTTGATCCATGCTTAATCCATACTTAATCTATACTTAATCCATGCTCTGTCTATACTTCATCTGCCATTTTGTCTCCGGTTAAAAAAGTCTTAAACCCACATTTTGCTACTGCAAAATCCGGGTTAAACCACGAAGCGGCGCTTTGTGAATAATTAAATGATATTGGAACGACATTGATGAAGACATAGCCAATGGTCTAAGTCGGCTACAAATGATTCAATCTATTCAAGTGGAAGAATTCTTCTATATTTGACCGTTAATCTTTTTTCTAACCGATTTCAATCCACTCTGCGATGAAACGTTTCTTATGCTTAGCGGTATGTTTCCTGCCGCTGTTTGCTGCTGCGCAAGCCAACGGAACAACTATTAAATGGCTGCGCGAAACAGCCATCTCTCCTGACGGGCAATGGATCGCTTTTGAATACAAGGGGAATATTTTTAAGGTGCCTGCCACTGGCGGCAACGCTATCCCTCTCACCATTACTCCTGACTATGAAGGTTTTCCGGTCTGGAGCCATGACGGGAAATACATTGCATTTGCTTCAGACAGGCATGGTAATTTTGATGTGTATGTGATGCCGTCCGATGGAGGGAATGCTGTCCGGCTTACGTATAATGCTGCTGCAGATATTCCCTATGATTTTACTCCCGATGATAAGTACGTGGTTTTCGGCACCGCACGCAATGATTTTTACACATCCGTGCGTTTTCCTTTGCAGGGACTTTTTCCGGAGTTATACCGTGTGCCCGTTACCGGTGGAAGATCCGTCCTGGTGAATGATGCCGGTATGGCGACTGCCAAATACAATGCGGATGGGCATAAGATTATTTTTGAAGATGTGAAAGGATACGAAAGTCCCGAACGCAAGCATGAACGGGCGTCTGTGACGCGCGATATATGGGTATATGACCTCGCCACCGGGGATTATACGCAGCTTACTCATTTTAACGGCAATGACCTTAGCCCTGTTTGGGGGAAAGGCAATGTATATTATTACACCAGCGAACGCGATGATAATGACCTGAATGTTTACCAGGCTTCGTTAGATGATCCGGGAAATCCTACAGAACTGACGCATTTTAAACGCAACCCGGTTCGCAGCCTGAGCATTTCTTCCACGGGAGTGCTTTGTTTTACTCATGGCGGGAATATCTACACTTTAGTTCCCGGGCAGGAGCCACAGGAAGCCAATATCGTCCTGCAGGCTGATTTTGCCGAACAGGCTACTAAAACACTGGCTGTTTCCAATAAAGATATCAGTGAAATGACCTTATCACCGGATGGGAAGGAAGTGGCTTTCGTTTACAGAGGTGATATTTTTGTTTCCTCAGCAGACGGAAAGATCACGAAGAGATTGACCTCCACTCCTTACCAGGAACGGATGATCCGTTTCAGCCCGAATGGAAGGCATTTGGTCTATTCAGTGGAAAAGGACAGCTCGTGGGACGTGTATCAATTGTCCATTGCCCATAAAAATGAACCGTTCTTTTATGCGGCCACTGTGGTGAGTGATACGCCTGTCATAGCCACACCCAAAGATGAATTTCAACCGGTTTATTCTCCCGACGGGGAAAAGATCGCCTATCTGGAAGAACGCAATGTGCTGAAAGTATATAACCTGAAAACACAA